>JAKOPZ010000268.1 GCA_029778615.1 Chloroflexota bacterium
CTTAGAGCAAAGGCGCCTGCCAGCCCCCCATTTCCATTTCAATATATTCCGCCACTGCCAGAGCCATATCTTCGCGCCACGGTTTCGCTACGATTTGAACGCCTATGGGCAATCCCTCCGGCGATGTCCCACCGCGCACCACCGCTGCGGGCAATCCGCTCAAGTTGTGCATCATCGTATAACTAAAACCGGGCAGCCGGTCCGCATCAAAGGTCGTGCCGTGCGGGAGCGCAGGAAAGGGAAGCACGGGCGAAACAATCACATCATACTGCTGCATAAACCCGTAGAGAGTTTGCCGAAAAATGTCCCATTGGAGCAGAATATTTCCACTGTCCGTCGCGTTTTGCGGAATAAAGGGCTGGAGAATTTGATTCAGCTGCCCCAACTGCTGCGACACTTGGGTCGTCCCTGCGATGTGCAGCGCTGTTCCAACGCCCACTCCCCCATCCAGCGCAAATAGTTTTGCCGCGAGCTCGAATGACTCGGCGCTGTTCGCGGGTCGTTCCTCTTCCACGCGCGCTCCCGCGCCTTGCAATCCTTGGGCTGCCCGTCGCACCGTCTCGCTCGTCTCTGGCGTCGGCGTGACAATCCCATTGTTCGTGAAAAACGCTACTTTCAAGTCGCGCACCCTCACAGGCGCACCCTCACCGAGCGAGACGGGCGCCGCCATCGGGTCCAGATTGTCTGGACCAGCCAAAATTTGGAGCGCGAGTCGCAAATCCTCCACCTGCCGAGCCAACGGTCCCACATGCCAAAACCGCCCTGTCGCGCCAAGGGGAGGCGGAAACGCACCGGTCATCGGCACACGTCCCAGCGTCGGTTTGAGACTTGCGATGCCGCTGAAATGAGCGGGCACGCGCAAACTGCCCGCGGCATCTGTGCCAATTCCCAGTGGCGAGCCACCCGCCGCAATGAGGGCTGCTTCGCCACCACTGCTGCCGCCCGCGGTGCGCGTCAGATCATAAGGGTTGTTTGTCTTGCCAAAAAGGACATTGTCAGTCTCAAAGGCGAGAGAGAGTTCGGGGAGATTGGTCTTGCCGAGGATGATGGCGCCCGCTGCCTTTAGTCGTGCCACCGCGGTCGCGTCCTGCATCGGCACATACGCCGCCCGTCCCTGTGTGCCGCCCGTCGAAACGATGCCTGCGGTGTCGAACGCATCCTTGACGCTGACCGGAACGCCGTGCAGCGGTCCCCAATTCTCACCACGCGCCCGCGCCCGGTCTGCCTCCTCCGCGCGCGCACGCGCGCTCTCCGCGAGCAAGTGAATGACGGCGTTGAGTTGTGGATTGACCTGCGCGATGCGGTCAAGGTGAGCATTGACAACCTCTACAGACGAGAGCTCGCCGCGGCGGATTGACTCTGCCAGGCAGGATGCCGAACTATAAATGATGGGGTTGGGAGTTTCGTGTTTCATGGTTTTCCTTTCCTGAATGAATTTGACCGAACGGAATCCAGTCTAGACCCATCCCTGAGGAAAACCAACGGGAGAACTCCCTATATTTTAAAAGCGATCGAGCAGGTGATGCTCTACAGCATAGAGTGCGGCAGCGGCGCGCGTCGAGACGCCAATCTTTTGATAAATATGTTGAATGTGATTGTCAATCGTCTTGGGTGCGACCGTCAGCGCGACAGCAATTTCGCGAATCGAATCTCCGCGTGCCAGCAGCTGCAGCACCTCTACTTCGCGAGAGGTCAGTCCCCCAACGCGCTCGCCACGCGTCCGCCCGACAGCATGTCCGGCGGCTTGCAGTACAGCACTCACCGCCTCACCGTCCAAATGCCCATTTCGCACTTGCGCTCGCAGCTCCGCGGCGGCTGCCTTTGGCGTAAGCGCCGAACGATAGGCGCGCGGTTCAATTAGCGCATGGTACACATCGGCTGCCGCCAGAATCCGTGCCAGCGGCGGTAACATGGGTGCCGGGAGCGCGCGGTGATAGCCCGAGCCGTCCATTCGTTCGTGATGCAGACATGCCAATGCCCCTACGCCCGCCAGCGCGGGCGAGCGCGCCAATATCCGTTCCGTGTAATAAGGATGCAAGCGCACTTGTTCCCATTCGCGCTCAGTTAAGGGTCCCGGCTTGTCCCAGATACCCACTGAAACGCCAGTGCGTCCCATATCATGCAGCCAGCCCGCGCGCCGCACCACTGACACATCGGTCTCGGAGAATCCGCTCTGCCTCGCCGCCCTCGCCGCCAAGTCTGCCACGCCGCGCGAATGTCCCAGCGTAAAGGGTGATTTCATATCCGTAAAATCTGCCATTACTTCACAGGCGCGGTCGAACTGTGCATCGGTCAACCAAATCGCCGGTCCGGGTTCGAGCTCTAGTACGCTGCGCCACGCGGAGAGTTTGTCCAACTCCTCCATAAGCTCATGCGCGTGCGTACAAAAGGCATCAGCAATCCGGGGCTCGTACGCGCCGGCGCGCCGCTCGCGCGCAACTGCGATGGCTGCATCCAAACCTCCAAGCCGATAAAAAGTAACTGCATCCTGCGCCAGCGTCACCACGCGTACTTGCGGCGCAATCGCTTCTCCGGCGACACCATGCGGCAGTCCCTTGCCATCCCAACGCTCGTACAATTGTCCCAAGCCACGAACCAGATTTTCTCCAAAACCAATACGCGTCGCAAGACGCTGTGCCACCTCACAGTGTTCCACAAAACTGCCACCCAATTCGGGCAGGCGCGCCAAGCCGTGTTCGATCGCACGCGCAATTTCGACGGACGACGCGCCCGCATTCGCCTGTTCAATCAAGCGAATGACCAGTTTGACAATCTGCGCCGGCTGTCCAAGGTCAATCTTGGCAAACTCTGCCCGGGCGGCGCGCTCATCGCCCATCATCGAGACAAGGATATGTGTCTCGGCGTTGCAGCCGATATACCGCAGCAGCGCCTCATAATAAATATCCCGCAGTATCACATCCCCATAGCCCAGGCGCTTGCCCAGACGTACGGCAAGGACGCACGACTGCATGGCAAATTCCAAGGGCTGTCCCGTGCCGAGGTCTGTCGCCAGCGACAAGGCGGTCATTACTTCGGCAAGCCGCACTTTTGACTTGCCGCTTCGAGTTCCATTCATCAGAACTGCATGATAGCGGATACATTTTGTTTCAGCAAAACTCAACTTTGTGGCGCCGCGATTGCAACCACATCCGTTCATGACCGACTCCTTTCCAGCCGCTACCGAGCGTACGTACGTTAAAGTTGTTCTTGGATTTTGCCGCTAATTCAAACGGCTCTGAAGTGAGAACAACAAAAACCTCGTTTTCAGTGGACACACTTTGAAAAAATGTTGTACGACAACGCGCAGCTTGCGCGCGTGTATTTGCACGCGTTTCAAATTACAGGCAACGAATTTTACAAACGCGTCACGACCGAGATTCTCGATTACGTCGCGCGCGAAATGACGGATGCGAACGGCGGTTTTTATTCGTCGCAGGACGCGGATTCGGAAGGACACGAAGGAAAATTTTTCGTCTGGACGCCCGAAGAAATTCGCAGCGCGTTGGGCGGCAGCGCGTCGGGATTGCTCATCGTTTCCAAAACAAAACAGGAGTCCAACGACGCGCAATTGTTCATGGACGCGTACGGCGTGACCGCGAACGGAAATTTTGAAGGCAAAAACATTTTGCATCGCGCGCGTGATAATGATGTTCTCGCCACGATGCACAATACGACAATTGAAGATGTGGAACGACGCGTCGAATCCGCGCGCCAAAAGTTGTTCCATGTGCGCGAACGACGGGTGAAACCCGCGCGCGACGAAAAGATTCTGACGGGTTGGAACGGCTTGATGCTGGCGGCGTTTGCAGAAGCAGCGCGGGTGTTGAAGAGTCGCAAGTCGCAAGTCGAGAGTCGAGAGTATGAGGAGATTGCGAGACGGAATGCCGATTTCCTCTTGGCAAATTTGCGCGATGCGAATGGCAGACTGAATTGTTCATACAAGGATGGACAAGCGCGCTTGAACGGCTACTTGGAAGATTACGCGAATTTGGCGGACGGTTTGCTTGCACTCTACGAAACAACCTTCGACGAGAAATATTTTATCGCGGCGCGCGAAGTCGCTGACCAAATCCTCGCGCACTTTCTCGATGCACACGGCGGATTTTTTGACACGAGCGATGACCACGAAGAACTCGTGGTGCGTCCGAAAGATGTGCAGGACAATGCAACGCCGTCGGGCAGCGCGATGGCGTGGAAAAAACTGAGATTTCTCACAGAGTTTACCCCGAAGGATTGAGGGGTTCGAAATGACATGCGTAAGGTGAATGAATAAAAAACTGCCCGGATTTGTCGTGGTGAACAATTGAACGACCAGACTTATGACAATGCCCGTGAGGAGGACGACCAAGAACAAGACGCCGTCGAGACCGCTCCACAATCCGCCAAGCAGCAGCGCGCCGCCTAACGCGAACGCCATCGCGCCCACGTGCAGCCAACGAATGACAACACTCAGCAACTGATGGTCAAGCATGAGCGTCACGGCTGAACGCTCGCGGCAAGCTTCAATAGCTCGTCGCGTGAGAAGGCGGCGACGGGCGCGTGCAGTTCGAATCCGACATCGCCGCGTTTCCAATCGAGAACCCACCAATCCAATTCGCGAAC
>JAKOPZ010000269.1 GCA_029778615.1 Chloroflexota bacterium
ACGCCGTCTGCGCTGTAAACAAAAAGTCCGCGCGGCGCGTCGCCGTACAACTCTACGATGCTCCCATCCTGTTTATAAAAATGGGCGGCGACCAGATTCCAGGTGCCGATAAATTTTTCTCTCATGTCGTTCGTCGTACAAATGAGGCGCGCGCGTTCTGCAACACCTCGCGCCAAATCACCCAACCGTCAATTGACGGCAATGGCAAAAAACTGCCCACGCCAAAAAACAAATTGGTCGCGGCGAGACTGACGAGTAAATCGAAAACAAATCCACGTTCAACCAACGGCAGCATCAAGTATAGCACGCCTGCGACGAGCAAATTAAAAATGGGTCCGCCGAGCGCGCGTCCGAGATGCACATAACTCGGCAGGCGCGATTGGTCGCCGTGATAAATGTTGACACCGCGCGTCGCGGTCAACAACAGTTCATCCATCGGACTGCCGACGAGTTTGCCGCCGAGGATGTGACCGAATTGATGAAACAGTGTGGTGATTTCGACGCCGATAAGATAGACGAGCGCGAAATAAAAAATCACAGGAAAATTTTTGGACGCGCTCGAATTTTGGAGCATGCCGAGTGCGAGGAAGAGGAATGGACTCAACCAAATGATTGGCGTAATCGAAACGGGGATGCCCCAAAATTTCCCAAGCGGAATATGCCGCACGGTGTCGAGATTTTCAATCCAGCCGTAGAGGAGATATTTGTGAAGACGACGTGCCACGTGGATGTTGGGGCGAAGCATTTTGCGGCGATGCGTGCGATGAAATATATCGCCACATCGCAAAATGCTTCGCCCCTACTCGACAATCGCCGCGCGCTTGCGTTCTTGTTCCAACGAAACGCGCTGGACGTTCCACGCGAGACCCATTGCTTCGAGCGCGCGAATCACGTACGCAGAAAAATCAAACTGCCACCATTTCATGCCGTGAAACGCGGCGCGCGGAAACGCGTGATGATTGTTGTGCCAACCTTCGCCCAGCGCGAGAAATCCAACCCACCAATTGTTGCGGCTCGCGTCATTCGTCGCAAACGGACGCGCGCCGAACGTGTGACAAATGGAATTGACGCTCCAAGTGCTGTGATGCACAAAAAACAATCGTACCAATCCGCCCCACAGCAAGCCGCTCCATCCGCCAATCGCAAACGGAATGGCGAGTCCCAGCGCGACCCACAACAGCCACAACTTGTCCACCCACACGACGAGCGAATCTTTTAATAGCCACGTCCCATATTTATCCAACTGTGGACGATACCCGAAACTCCAACCGATGTGCGCGTGCCACAAACCCGCGAGCGGACTGTGCGGGTCATCGTCTGTATCGGAATTCGCGTGATGTTCGATATGCGTTGAAGCCCACGTAATCGGATTGCCTTGCAGCGCCATCGTTCCAAAAATCAACAACAGCGCTCGAATCATGGGATTGGTTTCAAAACTGCGATGCGTGAGCAAACGATGAAACCCAATCGTCACACCAAAACCTGTGATGAGATACATCGCAACCAACAACGCGACATCGAGCGCGGAAACATAGCGTTCCCACAACTGAACAATCGCGTAAATGGTTGCGATAGGAGGAATTAGAACGACAGCGAGAATGGTCAATTTTTCGACGAGGGGTTTTTCGTACGGAACATTTGAATCGGTTACAGAAGGGGACATGAAATTCTTTTGTTTAAATTAACTCAACGCCCGTTTCCAATCTCCGCGCGCGAGAAAGACGCCAAGCACGAAAGCGACGAGCGTAAAGCCATAGAGTACAAACAACGCGACGTTTGCAAAATTCACTTGGTCGGCGAACCGCGCGATTTGAATTGTCACCGTCGGCAAAACCAACAACAACATCGGCACGCCGAACAAAACGCGCGTGCGGTCATTTTCGCGCGCCATCGAAAGCATCAACGCGGCGAGCGCAATGAGCCAGGAAACAAACGCGCGCGTCGTCAACGGCGTCATGCGCCACGGCGCGTTGTTGATGAGCAAATCGGAAAAGAGAAAAAGCACAATCGCGATAATGCCGAGCGCGCCGCCCCAATGAATCAAGGCAGTGCGCACTTCGCGCGGCAACGGTTCCGTTGGGATAACGATGTCGGATGCGTTGCCGCGACGTTCGAGATAAATATAAAAGCCAATAAAAATCGGCGGCGGCAACAAGTAACTAATGAACCATCCCCAAAACGATGGCGTGCCGACCAAAAATTTATCCCAATGCAAAAGCGTCGTGATAAATTCTGCCGCGCTGAAAATCGCCGTCGGCAAAATCATGACGCGAATCATCTCCCAACGTCGCGCAAACAAGGGCAGCACAAACAACAGTGCGGATGACATATAGTACGCGCCAAGCAGCGCTGCCATCACAACGGGCTGTATATCCCACGCAAAATTTTCGCGCGTGTTTTGAGGAAACAGTCCAACGCTCAACACCGCGCCCACGCCAAAAAATACTTCGGCGATAAACCACACGCGCAGTCCTAACGGAATCGGCGTACCGGGATTTTTCATGCTGCCAATTCCTTTGCGCGATTTGGACGATAGCCGATTGCGGCGGCGAGCAAGCCAGGAATTCCCGCGAGCAAATGAAACGGATGGTCAAATGGCTGCAAACCCAAGCCGAATTCAAAACCTGTGACGAGACCGATGAATCCCAACGCGGTGTAATAAATTCCAAATAACAGTGCGAACCACCACACCGCCGCGCGTCCGCCCCAGCGTAACGCGGCGAGAGCGAGCAAACCTGTGACAATGTGCATCGTCGAATGAATTGGAAGCATGCGCGTCGCCTGGAGTAATTGTGGAAACGCGCGGTCGAGCGCGGGAAAGAGCAAAAACAAAAGCGTGCTTGTCCCTTGCAGTAATAAAAATCCGCCCGCCGCTGCCGTGTACCACGTGGGCGCGCGTTCACGAATGTGCGCGAAATTCATCACGCGCTCCTTTCCGCCAAAATTTGGCGCGGCGTTCCAAGTTTCCAAAATGCTTGGCGCGCAGAAAACACAATCATCACGCTCAACGCGCACGTCATCAGCGCCAGCGCGCCGAGCCATAACGCGACAGAAATTGTTGGACCATTCAGCAAATTGAAAAAACGCAGCGAGGCGAAAGATTCCGCG
>JAKOPZ010000270.1 GCA_029778615.1 Chloroflexota bacterium
CAATGGCTTTACTTTTTTCACAATCGCCAAATCGGCGGCAAGCATCCGGGTGTTCGTCGCCGTCGGCGTCGTCGAGGGCGTCACGCTGGCAAGGAGCGTCGCGGTGCCAGTCGGCGTAAAAGTTGCTGTAGGTGTGTGCGTGTTAGTTATGGTGATGGTTGGCGTATGCGTTGATGTGCTGTGCGGTGTGTTGGTTGGCGTTGGTGTATTGGTCGCCGTCGCCGTATTGATTAAAGTTGGTGTGTGGGTTGGCGTCTGTGTGTTGGTTGGTGTATGCGTTGGTGTGCGTGTCGGCGTGCCGGTTGGCGTACTCGTCGGTGTGGCCGTTGGGCAACCCTTACCGCCATCGGTAATGCTCCATCCATCTGTCGTAATCATGTGCGTCCGCGCCGGTTCACCGGAACAGTACTTGCTGTTGCCGCCGCCAAACGTCACACCGCTTTGCAGCGTTTGCGCGTCCCAGCCGTTGAGCAGCGCGTCATAATTCGCGGTGGAGAGCGCGGCATCGGTGAACATGTTGCTCGCATTGGTCAATGCTGTGACATTCCAAGTGCCAATATTTTGGTCGAACGCGATGGCGTCGCGGAACATTGAATTTGTGTTGGTCACTTGGGTGGTGTTCCAAGTGCCGATATTCTGATTGAATGCAGTCGCGCCATAAAACATTGCGCTCATATCGGTCACGCTCGCGGTGTTCCAAGTGCCAATGTTCTGATTGAACGCGCTCGCTAGGCGAAACATCCACGTCATCGTAGTCACTTTCGATGTATCCCAACTACTGATGTCTTGATTGAACGCGCTCGCGTCATAGAACATGAAACTCATATCCTTCACCTTGCTCGTGTTCCAACTGCCAATGTTTTGATTGAACGCGTGCGCGCTGCCAAACATGAAATACATTGAGGTCACGTTGGACGTGTTCCAAGTGCTGATGTTTTGATTGAACACGAGCGCGTCGCGAAACAGTTCCTTCATGCTGGTTACATTGCTCGTGTTCCAGTTGCTGATGTTTTGGTTAAAGGCATTGGCAGCCCAAAACATCCGACTCATATTCGTAACCCCTGACAAATCGGGACTGTCGCTTGCCTGTCCCGCCAAATTTTTACAGCCCCAGAACGCCTCTTCCATCGAAGTCCATTTGCCCGTGCCCCACTGGTCAATGCTCAGCAGTTTTAGTTTGTCGCCCTCATTGTGAAAATAGATGCGCGGGAAACCCGTACCCAGTCCTGTGTTGTCCTTGATGCGAATGGTGTATGTTCCCGCCAAGCCATAGTTGCAGGTGTAACTTCCCGTCTGTCCCGTCGCCTCTTCCGTTCCATCATTGTTACAGTCCACGTTATAGTCGTAACCGCTGCCCGTCGTCGGAATGGTGAACTGTGTGCTGGTTGACGTTCCCGCGTTGTTGGTTTTGACGGTGATGACGAAATCATCCGCAGACGCGGCGTTCGGCGCGGCGTGAATTTGCTTTGCTGTCGCGGCAAACATTACAAGGACGCTGCCAACTGCAAACCAAATTGCCATCCGCCTAAAAGAATGAGAACGAATCGGGTCCATTATTCCTCCGTCAAATCAAGTAGTTGAATGATTGCCCTGTAATTTACCAAAGCGCTATCATCAAACTATCATCACCGGAAAAAGGCGCTGACTTGATGGGCACAAAAAACCGAGGCGATTCACGCGATACAAATCATCGCGTGAATCGCCTCGCCATTGGATAGGGGAACGCGGCGGCGAGCAGGAACGCGGCGGCGAGCAGGAACGCGGCGGCGAGGAACGCGGCGGCGAGCAGGAACGCGGCGGCGAGCGTTCCCTACGGCAGCCTTACTTTTTTCACCTCACTCCACTCGCTCGTTCCATTCGCCAACACCACTTCCAATTTATACTGATACGTTTTCCCCGCCTTGACCTTTTTATCCGCAAACGTGTACCGCGCGCCCTCCACCTCTCCGACATGCTCCGCCGCGATTCTTTCCTTATTCTCTAATCTCCAATCTCCCGTCCCGAACCTTCTCCACACATTGAATCCCACGACATTCAATTCTGTTCCCGTTTGCCATTTCACCTGCGCTACCTGTTTCCGTGTATTCCATTTGGCAGTGAATTTTGTCAGCGTTGCCGCCGTCGGCGCGCTTATGCCGGTTGCCCAATCGGAAAATGCGGTGACGCCGGCGCGCGTAATCGTGTTGGTGGGTGAGGTGGTGTACCCATTGTTGGCGCAACTCCACGCGCTGCCCGTGTAGCGACACGCATACGCGGAACTGTTCGGCGTGAACGTTGTGGGGAAGGTGACGGTGGCGCTAAAGCCACTGGTACAGCCCGATGGCGTGATGTTCCAATAACGTCCATTTTGCAAGTCGGTCGTCGCGTTTGGCGCGTTGGTTTGATATTCGGTGACGGTGATGCCCGTGAGACAGCCGTTGCCATTGAACACATCCAACGCCAAGCCGGAGGAAACATCATTCAGCGTTTCGACGACCAGCGAAAGAATGACGCCGTTTTCTCCCGCGATTTTGCAAAACGTTGTGGAGAGACAATTCACGTCCTTTAGATTTCTTGTCGTGCCCGATGTCTCGGCGCTCCAACTCGTCCCGTTCCATGCGAGAATGGCGCCGCTATCGCCTGCCACGCGGCAAAACGTCGTGGTGGGACACGCAATGCCATTCAGGTTGACGGTTGTCCCCGACGACTCGGCGCTCCAACTCGTTCCATTCCACTTGAGGATCGTGCCATTCGCCCCGACTGCTTTGCACCAGTTTGTCGAAACGCAGGATACGCCATTGAGCGAGACGCTCACGCCGGACGAATCGGCGCTCCAACTCGTCCCATTCCAATTTCGAATCGTCCCATTCGCCCCTACGGCTTTGCAAAAGTTCGCATCGAGACAAGCGATGCCGTAAAGGTCATTCGTCTGCCCTGAAGATTCGACGCTCCAACCGCCACCGTTCCACAAACGCACAAGACCGCCAACGCCCACTGCTTTGCACAGCGTTGCGGAGGGGCAAGCTACAGCATTGAGGGCATTATAGTTATCAGCCGCTTCCGTCGCCCAATTTGACCCATTCCATGATAGAATTAGATTGTAATCATAGATTGTCGAGTCATCAAAGCCCACCGCCTTACACAGTGTCGTCGTCGGACAAGCAACCGCGTTAGCCACGATGTTTGCACTCGTAGATTCCAGTTTCCACGTTGTACCGTCCCACGAACGCATGAAACTGGACCACCAAGTCCCCATCGCCTTGCAAAATGTTGTCGAGGCGCAAGAAATTGCCGCGTATGGAGTTTCACTCCCTCTCGATTCTGTGGTCAAGTTCGGTTTTGCGGTTACGATACTGCCATAGGAGCCAACCAGCTTGCAGTATACTGTCGTTGTACTGCAGGATATGGCATTATAATAACGCGGTGGAAG
Source organism: Chloroflexota bacterium (assembly GCA_029778615.1). Taxonomy (GTDB): domain Bacteria; phylum Chloroflexota; class Anaerolineae; order UBA4142; family SHND01; genus SHND01. The sequence goes on from JAKOPZ010000270.1 coordinate 3,410, forward strand.
CGTACCGCCAATTGCTGGAGTGGGACCCCATGCTGACCCACCCCACAGTCTCGTGGAATAGCCAACAACTCTACAATATGTTGTCGAGGCGCAGGAGATACCTACATACGGACTACCAGATGCTAATGACTCCCAGCCGGTCCACGCTGTTCCATCCCACGAAAGAATGTAAACGTATCCACTCACCGCCTTGCAAAATACATCTGAAACGCATGTCACACTCGAGAGGTCATACGCCGGCGCCAATGTCTCACTGCTCCAAACGGTACCATTCAACGAAAGGACGGTGCCGCCATTGCCTACTGCCTTACAGTACGTCGTGAGCGGGCAGGCGATGCTGTTGAGCTGCTGTGTCGTTCCCGACGATTCGGCGCTCCACGCCGTTCCATTCCACGTCAACAGCGTCCCATTTGTCCCCACTGCCTTACACAATGTGGAGGAGGGACACGCGATGCCCAAGAGCGTTTCGGTTGTGCCCGACGATTCCGCGCTCCAAATGTTCCCGTCCCACGTGCGAATGACGCCGCCATTGCCGACCGCTTTACAAAATGTTGTCGTCGCACAATTTATGCTGTTGAGCTGTGTCGTCGTGCCCGAAATATCCGCGTTCCATTGCGTGCCATCCCACGAAAGAATGTCGCCCGTTACGCTCGTCGCCTTGCAAAACGTGTCGGACAGACAATGCACTCCCATCAGGTCATTGCCTTGCGCGGTGGGCTGTTCCCAAACCCAATCATAGACGGTTGTCGTCGCCGCGTGCGCGACGGGTGCGTTGGGCAGTACGAGGGCAAACAAGAGCAAGCCGAACAGCGATGCGAGAATGGAAAAGGAGCGTTTCATTTTTGCCTCCAGAGAGAAAATTAAATGGACGGAAATGGCTCGTCATTCGGCAAAGAATTTCGTTCGCCGTCCACTTGCCCAAATTCCATTTTCAAAAAATCGGTGAGCGCATCGAACGAGCCAAACGCGCGGCGATTTCCCGAAGCGACAGGTTCCAAAAAAATGAGCCAAGTGGAGTTGCCTTGGCGCTGGACACGTTCGAGTCGCAGCAAGTAAAGGTGGGCAGAACGAGGGGACGTTTTCCGTTTCATGCGGCGAAAATAACACACGGCTATCATCAACGCGTCACCACGCGAACCAAACGCGCATCGAGTTTGGTGATAGACGCCTCCGCCGCGCGAAACGCATCGGGCGAAATGCTGGCTTGGCAAACCGCTTGAGCTCTCGAAATTCAGCTCTATAATTCTGCACTGCCACCTCATGCCACACCTGAGTCTCTTTCTCTTTGGGGGTTTCAAGGCAGCCCTCGACGACATCCCCGTCACACGCTTTCGCTCTGACAAAGTGCGCGCGCTCCTCGCGTTTCTTGCGGTGGAACAAGACCGCCCCCATCGGCGCGAGGCGCTCACGGGACTCTTTTGGTCCGAACAATCCGAAAAAGACGCGCGCCACAATCTCAGCGAAACGCTTTGGCGCTTGCGGCAGGCGTTGCACGACGACGATTCCACCTTTGTGCACGCCAACACCAAAACAATTCAATTCAGCATGGCGAGTGACCATTCGCTCGACGTTGCCGAATTTTTGCGCGCGACGGATGGTCGGCAAGCCACCGTGAGCGATTTGCAGTCCGCCGTTGAACTCTATCGCGGCGATTTTCTCGCGGGGTTCACAGTGCCCGATGCCGCGCCGTTCGAAGAATGGCTGCTTGTGACGCGCGAGCATTTGCAACGGCTCGCGACGACGGCGTTGAGTCAATTGACGGTGTACTATGAAGCGCAAGGCGCGGCGGGCTATGCCCAAGCGGAACGTTACGCGCGCCGTCACATTGAATTGGAAGCATGGCACGAAGAACCCTATCGCGTATTGATGCGCCTCTATGCCGCGCAAAATCAAACCGAGCAAGCAATTGCGATGTATCACGCGCTCACAAGGGTTTTGCATCACGAGTTGAATCTTGAACCCTCCCACGAGACAAACGCGCTGTATAAACATTTGCGAAATCAGTCAGCGGTCATCCGTCTCCAATCTCCGGTCTCCAATCTCCAATCCCCAATCTCCAATCTCCCCTTTCCCGCTACGCCACTCGTCGGACGCGAAACAGAACTCGCGCAGCTCTCGGAAAAAATCACACGCACCGATTGTCGTTTGCTCACGCTCGTCGGACAGGGTGGCATCGGCAAAACGCGTTTGGCGTTGGAAACTGCGCGCGCGAACCAACAGGCGTTTCCGCGCGGCGTGTATTTTGTAGATTTGGCGAACCTCGATGCGCCCGAAATGATTCCGCACGCGATGGCGGACGCGCTGCATTTTCAATTTCGCGGTGCGGGTTCCCCGGAGGAACAACTCGTCGAACATTTGCGCGCGTGGAACGAACCTGCGCTGCTGCTGCTCGACAATTTTGAACAAATCATTGGCGGCGCGTCGTTCGTGAGCCAAATGCTCGAGCGCGCGCCGCAGGTGCGTTGTCTCGCTACCTCGCGCGAACGCTTGAACACGCGCGGGGAATGGTTGTTTGAAGTCGAGGGGCTGCGCGCGGGGGCAGACCTTCCTGCGCGTTTGCGCGACGATTGGGGCGCTTCCGAAGCGATGCAGTTATTTGTGCAATGTGCGGCGCGGTTGAACGTGAACGCGCACAACTGGAGCGATGACGAAAAACGCGCGGCGATTCGCATCACGCAATTGGTGGAGGGGATGCCGCTCGCGCTGGAACTCGCCTCGGCATGGCTGCAAACTTTAACGCCGCGCGAAATCGCGGACGAAATTGCGCACGGCTTGGATGCGTTCGAACATACGCGGCGCGATGTCCCGCAACGTCATGCGAGCATACGCGCCGTCTTTGAACATTCGTGGAAATTATTGACGCCGACGGAACAACAGGCGTTCGCGCGCTTGTCCGTCTTGCGCGGCGGATTCACACGCGAGGCGGCGCGCGAAATTGCATACGCTTCGCTGCAAACTCTTTCCGCGCTCGGGGCAAAATCGCTCGTGAAACGCGCGGTCGGCAATCGCTTTCGCATGCACGAATTGGTGCGGCAGTTCGCGGCGGAAAAATTGGCGGAGAGCAGTAAGGGCGAAGCCTTGGCCGACGCGCGGCTGCAATTTCCCACCTCCTCAATGCAAAGGCTTCGCCCCAACCCGCGCGCGGAAACGCAAACGCGCCACGCGCACTATTTCTTGAATTTGCTCGCAGTGCGGCGGCAAGAATTGGATGGGGCGCTGGCGCGCGACGCGCTCGCGGAATTGCGCCGCGACGCGGAAAACCTTCGCGCCGCGTGGCAATGGGCGGTGCAGCACGCGGACTGGAACGCGTTGCAGCGCAGCGTCGAGCCGTTGGCGTATTTTTATCACGTGGCAGGTTTGCTGCAAGAAGGTGAGGCGCTGCTGCGGGAAACGCTCAACGCGCTTGAACTCACTGCACCGCCTGCGCTCGGCGCGCAGCTCTATGTTTCTCTCGCCGATTTTTCTTTGCGGATGACCCGGTATCCGCAGGCAATTGACGCCGCAGAAAAGGGACTTGCGTTGGCGCGCGCCGCGAATGAGATTCAAGCACAAGTGCGCGCCGAATGGATTCTCGGCGCCGCGATTGACCGTCACTCGCGCGACGCGGCTGGGGAAACCCATCTCCGCAACGCGCTGGCGACAGCCGAACAATTTAACTTGCCCGCGCTGCAAGCGCACGTTCTTTTCGCGTTGGGACAAACTTACGACGGACGCGTGTTACATCTGGAGGCGCACGCGCCGCTTACACGCGCGCTCGAACTCGCCAGAGAGACGAACGAACAGCGTTTGGAAAGCGACATCTTGACGCTGCTCGCGCGCATTGCTTATCACCGCGCCGACGCCGATGAATGTCGCGAATTGCTCGAACGCGCACTCCTCCTCAAACGCAAACTCGGCGACCCGTTCGGACAAGTCCGCATCTACATCACTCTGGGAAATTCGGCACTGCTGCTCTATCAACTCGACCAAGGACTCGTATGGTATCAGCAAGCCGCGACGTTGGCGCGCGAAATCGGCGAACATTCCGGGCTGCTCTTTGCGGTCAACAATCACGCGGGCGTACTCCAAGCGGTGGGGCAATATGACGCGGCGCGCGCGGAATATGACGAAAATTTCAAACGCGCCCAAGAGCTGGGCGAAACCTTTGTGATTCATCAAACGCTCTTTTGGCGCGCCCTGCTCGAAAACGCGACGGGCAACCCGACGCGCGCGTTGGTGTACGCCGAGGAACAGCGCGCGCTCGCCGAGAGTCAGCGCGCCGCGCTCGAACTTGCCAATGCGCGCGAACGAATGGCTGACGCGCAGCTCCAACTGGGGAACTTGCAAGAGGCAGAAACACTTTTTCAGCACGCGCTTCCTGTGTATCAAGAAAAAGGCAAGCGCGATTATGTGCTGCGCTGCCAAGCAGGACTTGCGCGCATCGCAGTGCAACGCGGCGATACGGAACGCGCGCTGGCGTTAGCCGTCCCGCTCCGCGCTGCGCTGTTGGAAAAATTTCCGAACATTGACGCCGAACCGCTGCGCCTTTTTTGGATGTGCTATCAGGTATTGCGTGCGTGCAGTGATCCAAGCGCAACCGCGTTATTGCAATATGCCCACGCGCGTCTCTTGCACAATGCCGCGCAGATTCAAGACGAACGCGTGCGAACCAGCTATCTCGAAAACATTGCGTGGCATCGCGAAATACAGCGCGCCCACAATTCGGCGTAAGCGCATTTTTTCATCCAATTCTCATTGACCCCGCGCGCACTTGGCATATAATTCATTTGCTCACACCGATTCGCAATTTTGAGGAACACCAGCCATGATGCGCTTTGACCGATTCACCGAACGCGCGCAAGACGCCTTCGCCCGCGCGCACGAAATTCTCCAACGCTACCGCCATTCTCAACTCGACGCGGAACATTTACTGCTCGCGCTCGTCGAGCAAACGGGCGGCGCGGTGCAGGCGATTCTCGAACGTTTGAGAATTGAACCCGACGCGATTCGCAATCGCACCGACGAATATCTCCAGTCCACTCCCAAAACCTATTACCCCTACGGCGGCGGACAGGCGCAAGTGTATGTGACGCCGCGCGTGAAACGCATCGTGGACAACGCGAATGAAGAAGCGTCGCGCCTCAAAGACGATTACGTTTCGACGGAACATCTTTTGCTCGCGCTCGCGAACGAACGCGATGGGATGGCGGGACGCATCCTCGCGGAATTTGGCGTAACCAAAGACCGCATCCAAAACATTCTCGGCGATGTGCGCGGCGGACAGCGCGTCACCGACCCGACGGCGGAAAATCGCTATCGCATGTTGGAACGCTATTCGCGCGATTTAACATTGCTCGCGCGCGACAACAAACTCGACCCCGTGATTGGACGCGACAATGAAATTTTGCGCTTGATACAAATTCTTTCGCGCCGCACAAAAAATAATCCCGTGCTGATTGGTGAACCGGGTGTTGGCAAAACGGCGATTGTCGAAGGACTCGCGGAAAAAATTGTCGCGGGCGATGTGCCGGAACCGTTGATGACGAAAAAGGTCGTGCAATTGGATTTGGGCGCAATGGTCGCGGGTTCGCGTTTTCGCGGCGAGTTTGAAGAACGCTTGAAAGCGGCGCTCGAAGAAATTCAAAACAGCAAGGGCGAAATTATTTTGTTCATTGACGAATTGCACACCGTCGTCGGCGCGGGCGCAGCGATGGGCGCCATTGACGCGTCGAACATGATGAAGCCCGCGTTGGCGCGCGGTGAATTGCAGTGCATTGGCGCGACGACGTTGGACGAATATCGCACGCACATTGAAAAAGACCCCGCGCTGGAACGACGCTTTTCGCCGATTTTTGTGGACGAGCCGAGCGTGGACGATACACTTGCCATGTTAAAAGGTTTGCGCGCACGGTATGAAGCCCATCATCAAGTGAAAATTGACGACAGCGCGTTGGATGCTGCCGCGAAACTTTCGCATCGCTATG
>JAKOPZ010000047.1 GCA_029778615.1 Chloroflexota bacterium
AACATGAGGAGGTCAAAATGGAAAATGAAACAATCACGATGACAAATTCACAAGCCGAACAAGCATTGCCGATTCAAGATGTCAATGCAGATTCTCCCGCACAACAACAGCCCCCGACCAAAGCAAAAGTGGTGTTCGAGCAAGCGGTTCTCTTTGAACTCGAACCCGATGAAGCGCGCGATACGGAATATCTTCGCAAGTTGCTCGAGCCGCATTACAGCGCCGCGACGGACGCGAAATTTGAATATCGGCAAGAAGGTGATGTGTTGATTGTGACTATGCTGAAACAGAATCCGCCCAAGGGTTAAATGACTAAACGGAAACCTACACAATGTTCGCGCCGCGTGCCGAAAACGTCGGCGCGAACATTTCTCGCGTTTGCGCGTCGCGAATTTGACGCCGCACCGCCGCATTTGAATCCTGCGATTGCGATGTATGTTGAACTCGCGCCGAAAATTCAAACCCTTTCGCTTTTTGATTTGCAGCTCTTTGCGGCGGACATGGAAGACGCGGCAAGCACGGGCGAGCAAGAATCGAATCAGGTCAATGAAATCGTACGCGCGCTGGAACAACTCGCACCCGAACCCATGAACAACGCGTCGTTCGGTTTCTGAAACGCATATGCTGAATTCCTCTTTCGTTCCTCCAAGACATTCAGCGCGGCGCGCACAATTACCGCGTGATACAGGCGCGTACAACGCGCAAGAATGTAAAAAGCAATTGCTCGCATGGGCAGCGCGCGCCACAAGCGTAAAAAATGCTGTCTCGCATCTGGACAGTTGGCGCGAGTCACTCCGGTTCGTCACGCTGTTCAAGAAATATTTCCCCACGCAGTACGCCGAGCTCGCACAAAACCCAAACGCGTGGGTTCTCGACGCGCGCACACGCATCGCACCGATTGAAAGCAAATTCTTTGAACTCGTTGACCACCATCTCTTTCCGATCAGTGTGGATTGGATGGAGATGATGCTTCAAGAGATTCACAACGGCGACGACATCGTTCCGCACATTCCGCTTTACTCTCTGCTGCCGCGTTCCGATGAATGGGACAGCGATGCGCCCGAGTACGATGCGATTCAAGTGTTGCTGTGTTTTACGTGGAACAACTGGCTCGCGCCCGATGAAAGTGGATGGCAAGCCCTTCACGCGCGATTCATTGAACGCGGCGCATCATTGCCGACACCTCGCTGGTATCCATGGCGCGGTCAACCATTTGCGTTGGGCATCGAGACACGTTTGCGCGACGCATTGATGCAATGTCATCAGTGCGTCTTTTTTGAAATGACGCGCGCAGCGGGTTATGTGTGGCTACAGACCGCGATGCAAGTGTTATTTCGCGAGAGTGGAAACGCGCTTGTTGATTTTGACGACGAGATGATGATGGAAACGCTCGATTGGACGGAGGAAAATATCGAGTGGCTCGCCGACGAATGGAAACAAGGTGGCAAGATGATGACGACATTTTGGAATGGCATTCATCGAATGCTTGAGCAGCCCACGATTTGCGTGCGGCTCGTCGAATTGTGGAATCAAGCATGGACTTGCGCTCCACGCGCCATCGCACTGACGCGCGCGTGAAAGGAGAATTGAGCGTGCCGCGAAAAACAATCGGCGCATCGCCGCCGCTTTTTCCAAATAATGCCCACGCGGGACTGGTGTTCACACACGATGGGCAAATCATTTATTGCAGTCAAGACAAACTGGGAATTCAACGCAAGGGATTGTCGCCCGAAACGGTCGCGAGCGTGTTTTCAAATGCGCCCGTGTGGAGCGGTTACTTGCCGCGTGATGCGTGGTGTTGGGGCAAAGCGAACGGCGCGGAATGGATTGCGGTTGCGATTCCTTCGAGCGTGCAAACACTGATTCTAGTAGAGGGGAACAACTCCACGCGCTTGACGATTCCTTTGCCACCACTTGTATTTGCAGGGACGCGTCTCGATTATTACGTTTGGGCGGTGGGCGATGAAGAATGGGCACGTGACCCTCGCAATGCCGCGTACCACGCGCCATTCCCAAATGTAAATGACAAAGGGTTGGTATGCTTTGGCACAAACATCTTGCCGCCTTGCTCGCCGCAAACGATTCACGAAGCGTGGCAGCTCTTTTTGAACAGTCCCTTCAACGAACACAGCATCAGCAACAAATCACAGCACTTTCCAGATGACATCCGCGAATTGTGGCAAGAGCTGTCGCGGGAAAGGATTGAACGCTTTCCCTATGACGACTTGCTCGCGATGGGAAATAGCATCGGCAGAGTGTTGGAGCAAACGCTGATGCGAAATCATTGAACACGCGACGCAATCCAATTCGGTTGCGTCGCGTGTTTTTTGGATAGGGAACACGATGAAGAGCAAAAGCAAACAACGCGCGACAAAATCCAGTTCGCGCGATACGGAAAAGGGAAAGCTGTTGCATGTGGATTCTGATTACGCGCGCGCTTCGCCGATCAAATTGCGGCAAGGCGAAATCAACTTGTGGATTGTTGGTTGTGGTGGAACGGGTAGCTATATTGCAGATGCTGTAGCGCAATTGTGGATTGCGACGAATGGGATGAAGCGCACGCCAACACCACTCAAGCAAATGTATCTCGTTGACCCCGATATTGTCGAACTCAAAAATGTAGGGCGTCAACGCTTTTGTCCTGCCGATGTTGGCAAGCACAAAGCGCTCGCGCTCGCGGAACGGTATGCGCTCACGTTTGGATTACACGCGGTAGCAATCCCCGAAAAATTCCGCGCGGAGATGCTCGAGTATGGCAGCCAGCACATTTTGATCGGCTGTGTGGACAATGCGGACGCGCGAATAAGTTTGAATGACGCGCTGAATCGCTTTGGATATCAGCCGTCGGTCTGGTGGCTCAATTGCGGCAATTGGGCGCGTTCGGGAGAAATATTGCTCGGCTCGACAAATTCGCTCGAACGCGTGCAAAAATCATTTCCCGCTCGCAGCGGCGGAATTTGCATTGACCTGCCGTCGCCCGCGTGGATGGAACCGGCAATTTTGCAACCGTTGCCTGAAGAAACGGGAACAGGAAATTTGTCGTGCGCGGAAATTGCATTGCGAAATGTGCAATCAGCAACCATCAATCGCTGCGTCGCCGCACATGCCGCCGATATGCTGCTGCAATTGCTTCTGGGGCAACTCAAACGTTTCTCGCTGTATTTTTCGCTCGACCCCGGCACCTCAAACGCGCGCTATGTCACGCGTGAAAATGTTGCGGCGGCGATTCGAATGAATGTGAATGAGTTGTTTAGCAATCAGAGACAGGAGGGAGCGAATGAGTGACGGAAAATTGCAAGTGACTTTGGACGAGATTCGACGCGCAGTTGGCAGAACGTATACGGTCACAACCTACGAAAATTCCTATCACACGAACGCGAGTGAATGGAACCAATGGACATGGGAAAAATTGATCGAGAGTGGCAAATCGTATCTGGTCGGCAAAGATGTGCCGACGAAAAAATTTATTCGCGAACACACGAGTCGTCTGACCACTTGGCAATCGCTCGCTGCGTTGTGGGCAATCGAAAATCCGTCGCAACAACTCATTGTTGAAACATCCGATTGGGTGCGCGCACCGAGGCGCTGTTACGTTATTTGCACGCGGGCATTTACCGACCCAAACGGCGCAGTTGTCGAAATCGGATTGCCGCATCACGATGCGGGCGGCGAACGTCATTGGATTTCGCGTGACTGTAAAACGCGCGTGTTGGTGAATGTGGACTAAATCAGATGATGAGCCAAGCCGCGAACGATTGGGTTCAAGCAAGTCTCACCTTTTCAAGTGGAAGCGAACAGACTGACTTGACTGCCCAACTCAATCCACAGATTGAAACAAAACGCCCCACAGACCAAGAGTCGCGGGGCGTTTTTGTCAGCCGACCTTACGGACTGTTTGAGCAAGATTACATTCGCTTTCGCTTTGAATCGCAAAAGCGCAATTTGGAAAAGGAGCGTGTCGCAAAACAAGCAGAACTTGAAACACTTGGCGGACGCGCGACCAAGCGTCGTCTCGCACTCTTGCTGCGTTTGCGTGCGATAAATCATACACTCGAAAAAATCGAGCGCGAGGGTCTGACGCCCGAAAATGAAAATTGGTATCGCCGCGAGTACATGCTGTTGGTCAAAGACGCGATTCGACGCGGCGAATCAGTTCCGCGTGAAATCATTGACCAACGCGTCGAATTCCAGGGCGCGTTTACGGGACGGCAGCGCTATGAAAAAGGACGGCACACCTCATTCGCAAATGCAAGTGTGGCGGTGGATACGCGACTCTTGGCGACGCGCGGTTTCAAAGCCAAGTCGCAAAATGGCAAACCGATGCACAGCGAAACGATGGACGAACTCGCGCAGGGGCTGGACGAAATCGAAGCCGTGATTGGAACGCTCGACAATTTGTTGCGCGCGACGAACCTGACGATTGCGCACACGTTGGGCAAACATCCGTTTATGCGCGGCGATGCAGGCGGTTTATATGTGCCAAGTGAAAGGACTGCGACCGTTGGCACCTTGACCCATTCCGGGCGTCTGATTCGGTCCCTCGCGCATGAATTGCTCGGACATTGGCTCGACTATGAAGCAGGCAAGGCGTTCGGCATCACAACGCGCGTGCGGAAAGGAAAACGTTTCGTGGATGCGAGCGCGTTGTCCGAATACAGTGTCAGGTACGG
>JAKOPZ010000271.1 GCA_029778615.1 Chloroflexota bacterium
ATTTCAACACGAGAGGAAAAATCATTCATGCGAGAGCGTCAATACCGAGTGACCGCCATTGTTTTGAAACGGAGCGATGCGGGCGAAGCAGACCGCTTGCTCACTTTGCTCACGTTGCAGCGCGGAAAACTACGCGCCGTCGCCAAAGGCGCGCGGAAACCCTCCGCGCGCAAAACCGGACACGTCGAACTTTTCAATTGCGTGGAATTACAGGTCGCCGTCGCGCGCGAAATTGACATTGTCACGCAAGCGCAAACACTCGAACCGTTTTTGCGTCTGCGCGATGACTTGGACCGCCTGAGTTACGCGTATTATTTTGCGGAACTCGTGGACCGTTTCGTCGAGGAGGAAAATGAAAACGGCGAGGTCTATGAATTGATGCTCGACGCGCTGCATTGGCTGGAGCGCACCAAGCATTTATCGCGCACCGCGCGTTATTTTGAAATGCAGCTGCTCGACGCGCTCGGCTATCGCCCTCAATTGCATGTGTGCATTCATTCGAAAGAAGAATTACTGCCTGAAGAAAATTTCTTTTCGCCCGAAGCAGGCGGCATGTTGAAACCGCAATACCGTGACAATTTTCGCGATTCGATTTCCGTTCCCGTCAACGCCTTGAAAGTCTTGCGCTATTTACAAAATAGGAATTTTCCTGACATTGAACAACTGAAACTTTCACCTCAAGTGGAATCCGAAGTCGAAGCCATTTTGCATTATTACGTCACGCACCTGCTCGAACGCAATTTGAAATCAGTGGATTTTCTCAACACACTGAAACACGCGTCGCGGCTGTCAGTGGGCAGTAATCAGTAAAAAGTAAATGCAAATCGTCAATCGAAAATCGAAAATCATCCAATCACCAATCTCCAGTCTCTAGTCTCTAATCATGCCCAAGTTAAACATGGAAACCATCGTGTCGCTGTGCAAGCGGCGCGGATTTATTTTTCAAGGCAGCGATATTTATGGCGGCATCGGCGGCTTTTGGGATTACGGTCCGCTCGGCGTCGAATTGAAAAACAATATAAAGCGCGCGTGGTGGCGCGCGATGGTGCAAGAACGCGATGATGTCGTCGGTATTGACGCGGCGATTATTATGAATCCGCTGGTGTGGCGCGCGAGCGGACACGAAGCGACATTCACCGACCCGCTCGTCGAGTGCAAGAATTGTCATCATCGTTTTCGCGCGGACACATTGAAAAGCGATGCGTGTCCCAATTGCGGCGTGCGCGGACAATTGACCGAACCGCGCGAATTTAATCTCTTGTTCAAAACAACGGTGGGTCCCGTCGCGGATGAAGGTTCGATTGCGTATCTGCGTCCCGAAACCGCGCAGGCGATGTTTGTGCAATATCGCAATGTGCAAGAAACAACGCGCAAAAAATTGCCCTTTGGCATCGCGCAGCAGGGACGTTCCTTTCGCAATGAAATTGTGCATGGCGATTTCATTTTCCGCGACCGCGAATTTGAACAAATGGAAATGGAGTTTTTCGTCAAACCCGGCACCGAAGATGAATGGCACGATTATTGGCGAGACGTGCGTCTCGCCTGGTGGAAGAAAACGCTGCAAGTTTCCGACGAACACATTCGCGTCAAAGTGATTCGTCCCGACCGCACATACATCGAAGGTCCTGACCCCGACGATGTGCAAGCAGAAAAGCCGCCGCACTATTCCAAAGGCAATTATGATTTGGAATACCTTTTTCCGATGGGTTGGAGCGAAATCGAGGGCATTGCGAGCCGTACGAATTATGATTTGGGCGCGCATCAACAACTGAGCGGCAAAGACTTGACGTATTTCGATGACGAGACCAAAGAAAAATATATTCCCTATGTCGTTGAACCCGCAATGGGTGTTGAACGCTGCTTTCTCGTCGCGCTGCTCGAACATTACCGCGAAGAACAGGTCAAGAATGAAAAGCGCGTTGTCTTGAAATTTCCGTACGCGCTCGCACCGTACAAAGCCGCCGTGTTTCCATTATTACGCAATCGCCCCGAACTCGTGGAAATGGCGCGCATTCTTACGCGCGATTTGAAAACGGAGATGATGGCAACGTACGACGACACAGGCGCCATCGGCAAACTCTATCGCCGCCAAGACGAAATCGGCACACCCTTCTGCATCACCGTTGATGTCCAGTCGCTTGACGACCATCAAGTCACCATCCGTGACCGCGATTCGATGGAGCAAGTGCGCGTGGATGTATCGCAGGTGAAGGGGTGGTTGGTGGAGCGGGTAAAGTGAGGTGGAGATGACAAATATCTTGGTTCCACTTACTGAGGAGAAACTTGAGGCGCTCAAGAAACGAGCGCAAGAATATAACATTCGGCCTGAACAACTTGTACAAGCCGCAGTGGATGAATTGTTGGTCCGTCAAGACGACAAGTTCAAACACGCGTTGGAATATGTTCTTGAAAAGAATAAAGAACTATATCAACGGCTTGCCTGATGAAATACCTATCTCACGAGCGGAATATCTTTGTCATGAGTGTTGATGGCAAGACAGTCAAGAAGATTACGGACAGCGCCAGCGATGGTTGGAATGACTCTCCGGCTTGGTCACCTGCTGAATAGCAACATGAAAGGGGCAGAGATAATGACAACCTTACTTACCAAGGCAATAAAGCAAATTGAAAAACTACCTGCCAATCTGCAAGACGAAATTGCAGAACAACTCTTGTCCGATTTCGAGAGTGAAATGGCATGGGAGAAGACATTATCCAAGCCGCAACCAAAACTCGAGCTGCTAGCGGAACGCGCGTTGCGCGAAAGCGAAGAAGGTAAAACAAAGAAAATGGGATTCGATGAACTGTGAAATCAGAACTCACCGCGGAATTCATCGAATTGTTTAGCGAGTTGCCCGAGCGCGTGCAGCGCACCGCGCGCAAAAATTACAGATTGTGGAAAAAGAATCCTGACCACCCAAGTTTGGAATTTAAACGTGTGAAAGGAACGACAAACACATTTGCAGTACGTGTTGGGATTGGATGGCGGGCTGTTGGTGTGTTGAGAGAAAAAGATAACACGATGGTGTGGTTCTGGATTGGTTCACATGCCGAATATGATAAATTGCTCAGGTCACTGTAATTGATTCAAGGAATCAGAATTCATTTTTATCGGAGGAATCACAAATGCCAGTCAAAACAAAAAAATCTGCGGCAATGAAGCCAAAGGGAAAAACCAGCAAAGCGGCTGTAGTGAACGCTCGCCGCGCTGTAGTGAACGCTCGCCGCAGCGTTCAAAAACCAAGCAAGAACGGTAAAGCCGCGAACGGAAAAATCCCGACCAAGGGCAAGTGGGTCTGGCTGTCGAAAGAGGGCAACCGCGACATGCGCGACTTGCTTGGTGGCAAAGGCGCCGGGCTTGCCGAAATGACCAACGCGGGTTTGCCCGTACCGCCGAGTTTCACCATCACCACCGAAGCGTGCAACTATTACAGTTCGCACGGCAATCAATTCCCGCCGAAAATGTGGGACCAGGTTGTTGAGGCGATGAAGAAAACGGAAAAGGCGGCAGGCAAAAAATTTGGCGACCCCAAAAATCCGTTGTTTGTTTCTGTACGTTCGGGCGCAAAATTTTCAATGCCCGGCATGATGGACACGGTGCTGAATCTCGGTCTCAACGAAGAAACGATGCAGTCGCTCATTGCGCAAGCGGGCGAACGTTTTGCCTATGACGCGTATCGCCGTCTCATTCAAATGTTCGGACGCATTGTAATGGGCATCGAAGCGAAAAAGTGGGACGCGATTTTGGATGAGGCGAAAAAACAGCGCGGCATTCAATTGGGCAAAGCCAATCCCGAAAAAGACACCAAAGACACCGACCTCACCACGGAAGATTTGAAAGGGGTCGTCGCGCAGTACAAAGAATTGTACAAAAACGAGCTCGGCGAAGATTTTCCCCAAGACCCGTATAAACAACTCGAACTCGCCATCAAAGCTGTGTTCGGTTCGTGGATGGGCAAACGCGCGGTGGACTATCGCCGCTTGAACAAGATTCCCGATAATCTCGGTACCGCCGTCAACATCTGCACGATGGTCTTTGGCAACATGGGCGACGATTCCGGCACGGGCGTCGCATTCACGCGCAATCCTTCGACGGGCGAAGATGTTTTGTACGGCGAATTTCTCATCAACGCGCAAGGCGAAGATGTGGTCGCGGGCATTCGCACGCCGATGGAAATTGCGGAAATGAAAGAACGCATGCCCGAAATGTATCGCCAGTTCCGCGAAATCGCGCGCAACATGGAGAAACATTATCGCGAAATGCAAGACCTCGAGTTCACGGTCGAAAAAGGCAAACTCTACATGCTGCAGACGCGCACGGGCAAACGCACCGCCGCCGCCGCAGTCAAAATCGCAGTGGACATGGTGAATCAGAAATTGATTTCCAAACAAGAAGCAGTGCAAAGAATTGACCCGATGCACGTAGTGCAATTGCTCGCGCCGCGCTTTGACGATAAAGACAAAAAAGTTGCAACCGAACGCGGCGATTATCTCGCGAGCGGCATTAACGCGTCGCCGGGCGCGGCAACGGGCATGGCGGTCTTTGACCCCGACACTGCCGACGAATGGAACAAAGAAGGCAAAGCCGTCATTCTCGTGCGCTACGAAACCGCGCCCGATGATGTGCATGGCATGTACGCCTCCAAAGGCATTCTCACACAGCACGGCGGCGCGACATCGCACGCGGCTGTCGTTGCACGCGGCGCGGGTCTCCCCTGCGTCGCGGGCTGCGAAGAGATTCATGTCAACGAAGCGGCAAAAGAATTCAGCGTGAACGGACGCACCATTCGGCAGGGCGATTTCGTTTCGATTGACGGCACAACGGGTCAGGTCTATGCGGGCAAAATTCAAACCATCAATCCCGATTACGACCAGGAAACGGATTTGAAAACCATTCTCGCGTGGGCGGACGAATTCCGCCGTCTGCAAGTGTGGGCAAATGGCGATTACCCGCGCGATGCAGTGCGCGCCCGCGCGTTCGGCGCGCAGGGTATTGGTTTGTGCCGCACCGAGCACATGTTCTTTGAAACGGAACGCTTGCCGATTGTGCGCCGAATGATTCTCGCCAAAAGCGCGGCGGAACGTCAGCCGTTCCTCGACCAACTCTTGCCGATTCAGCGCGGCGACTTTTACGGCATCCTCGAAGCAATGGACGGACTGCCGACGGTCATTCGTTTGATTGACCCGCCGCTGCACGAATTCTTGCCGCCGTTTGAAGAACTGCTTGTGGACGTGACGAAACTCAAGGAACAGATTCGTTACATGGAACGCGAAGGCGTGGACTCGACGACGCAGCAAAAGGAATTGGCAGAAAAACAAGAAATGCTGCACGCGGTCGAAGCGATGCGCGAAGCGAACCCGATGCTCGGCTTGCGCGGCTGTCGTTTGGGCATCACGATGCCGGAAATTACAAAGATGCAGGTGCGCGCGATTTTTCAAGCCGCGTGTCAATTGAAAAAAGAGGGCAAAGACCCGCGCCCCGAAGTCATGATTCCGCTTGTCGGTTTCGTCACCGAACTCAAAAATCAACGCGAGATTTTGGAAGCCGAAGCCAAAGCGGTGATGGAAGAACAGGGCGTCGAGGTGCATTACAAATTCGGGACGATGATTGAAGTCCCGCGCGCGGCATTAACGGCAGACGAGATTGCGGAATACGCGGAATTTTTCTCGTTCGGGACGAACGACTTGTCACAATTTTCAATGGGAATTAGCCGTGACGACGCGGAAAAAGCGTTCCTTTTGAAATATGTTGAAGACAAGATTTTGCCTGAAAATCCCTTTCAGGTTTTGGACCGCAAAGGTCCCGGACAGTTGATGCGGATGGCTGTGACAAACGGGCGCGAAACAAATCCGGACCTGGAATGCGGGATTTGCGGCGAGCATGGTGGAGACCCCTCCTCCATCGAGTTCTGTCACATCATCGGTTTGAACTATGTTTCTTGTTCGCCGTTCCGTGTGCCTGTCGCACGATTGGCGGCGGCGCAGGCAGCATTAGGACAAGTGACAAAGGACAAATAGGAACCGGAATCGTGCAGAGCAAAAAACTCTGCACGATTTTTTTTATTGCTTGTGAGCTTTCATGTGACAATTGGGACACAATACGATTAAATTTTCGTCGCGGTTGTTCTTACGATTGCCGTCCAGATGATGAACATGCAAAATTTCGGGTTCGCGCAACCCACAACGCTGACACGCAGAATATTTTTGCATGGAATCTTCACGCGCTGCCCAAAACCCGCGCGCGCTATGTGTGCGGCGGAAGATGTGCATACATGACTCGGAACAAAAAACAGGCGAATTCTCCTTGAGCCGTGAGGGGCGCAAGTACATTTCTTTTCCGCACTGCGCGCAATTTGCCTTGTGCTTGCCCGAGCGTCCGTTGGGACGATGTCCTTCGGGAACATTTGCGCGTGCGCGCTCATAGCATTCACGGGAACAAAAAGTGTGTTCTGAATTTTTTTTGACTGCCTTTGCAATTTCTGATGCAGGGCGATGAAACGACTTGCCGCAAAAGTCACAGACCTGATTGGCTGTGCGTTCCGCCTCCCACTTGCATTCGCGTGAGCAATACGCCTTTTGCCCTGTGAGTTGAGAGGGAAAGCGAGAGAAAGGACTGCCACACTGCGCGCAGAGGACCTGGATTTTTTTTCCGGTTGGAAACATCTTTATCTGCCCTTCAGTAGGGCTGTGTATTCGCGCAAAATTCCTTTGTGGATTCGCCAGTGACAGTTGGCACAGACTACCATCAAATTCGCGCGTGCATTGTTCTTGCGATTTCCATCTTTGTGGTGAATGACAAGCAAATCCAAATCTGTGATGCCGCAGATTTGGCAAAACGCGCCGATTTCTTGAATGGATAGGGCGCGCTTTGCCGTAATTGCGCCAACGCCGCTCGTAGTGTAAAACTGTCCCATACATTTGCGCGAACAGAAGTGATGTTCATGTGCCTTTAATTGGGAAGGGCTTTTGTGAATCCGTTTTCCGCAAGTGTCGCAGGAAACTTGTTCGCCGTCTGTCCATGTCGCAGGTTGCCGAATGGACATGCCCGCGCGCTGCGCGCTATGGTTACATTCCTGCGAGCAATAAACGTGCTTTTGCCCGTATCGGTTCAACCCCGACGGCGAGCGATGAAACGACTTGCCGCAATAATCGCAAGTAGCGTTATGCGGCAAAGTTGTGGCATAATGTTGTCCCGCGCACTGCGGCGAACAAAAGACGTTGCCGCTCACCGATTTTTCGCGGCGGCTCGGACGTATCAAAAATTCCTTGCCGCACTGCGCGCACGAAACAGTTTCGGCAGGACGGGGAGGGGTTCGCATCAACATACATTGCCTTTGAATTTATTTAATACATCTACGGATGTATATTATATAGCAAAATATGATGTTGTCAAGAGGTACAGATGATTAAAGCGCGACTCAAGGTTTTGCTCGCTGAACGTGATTTGAATTACACGCGTTTGAGTGAAATGACGGGTATCTCTCTGAATGCCCTGTCCGAGCTTGGACGCGGCAGCACGACAAAAATTTCCTTTGACACCCTCGACAAAATTTGCGCCGCGCTCGATTGTCAGGTCGGTGATTTGCTCGTGTGGAAACCGAATGAGCAAACGCCCAAAAAGAAAAAATAATTGACCGCGCCTGTCATGCTGAACAAAGTGAAGCATCTCTCCTCTGCCAGTCAAGCGATTCTTCACTGCCCC
>JAKOPZ010000272.1 GCA_029778615.1 Chloroflexota bacterium
AAATTGTAACCGGGGAATTTGCGATGCAGTTCCGCGCCCGTCAACACCTGATGCGGCAAATCATGTTCCTTGCACGAACGCCACGAACCTTGAAACACCCAACTGTCTTCGGGACCCGCATCAATGGAGCCTGTTTTGTACAATAATTTTTCGTGCGCGACATTTTCAAGGTCATTCCACAATTCATACGCGCGGCGCAATAAATTTACATATGACGGATGTTCCGAGTACGCCAGCCGAATGATGCGCGTCATGCCGTGCGACGAACCTTGGTCATGCGGAATGGAGAATTGTTCGAGACCCAAAACGCGTTTGCCGCGTTTCGCCAATTGATAACACGCCGCGCTGCCCATCGCGCCAACGCCCAACACAATCGCGTCGTAATGTTTTGGAATATCGTTCATGCGCGCGGGTGGATTTTCAACCACGGTTGAACGCGGATTAACGCGGAAATTTTGAGAGAGACGATTGTTTATCATGAATCAGAGTATCAGGTAGCAAGTAGTAGGTAGTAAGGAGACCCTGCTACCTGCTACCTGATACTTGCTACATTCTCTACGCCCGCAATCGCAATCCCCCCGGGTCAAAGAACGGCGTTTGCGCGACAGTTGCAGGAATCCAGCGCCCGTTCGTTTGAATCACCAGACGCGAGCCGGGGAAATTGTGCGATGTTCGCAAATACGCGAGCGCGAGTGTTTTGCCGACACTGTGACCTTTGTTGCTGTACGTGACGTAACCGACTTGGTGCGCGCCGGGAAAAACCTTGTCCTCTGGGCTGCCTGCCTCCGCGCCGTATTCCTTTTCTTCGTCTTTATAAAGATTCACTTCGCGCGCAGGATAAATCGCGTCGCGCACATTCGCGGGCATATCGCCTTCAAGAATCAATCCCGTAAAACGTTCTTCGATGCCGCGTTCTTGCGCGCGTAACAACGCATCGCGTCCAATGAATTCGCGTTTATCAAAACGAATCCAGCGGTCGAGTCCAACGTGAAAAGGCGTAAGCTCTTCGTTAATGTCGTTGCCGTACAACGGGTACGCTTTTTCCAAACGCAGCGTTTGCATCGCCGAAACACCGTACGGTTTCAAACCAAACGCTTTGCCCGCATTCAATAAAAATTCCCACAACACGCCCGCTTCTTCGGCAGGCGCATACAATTCGTAACCGAGTTCGCCCGTGTAACCTGAACGCGACAAGAGCAATTCCGTTTCGTTTATCGTCACGGGCGCGAACCGAAAATATCTCAATTTGTCCAAATCCGCGCCTTGCGCCACCGTTTTCAAAAATTCGCGCGAACGCGGACCTTGCACCACCGGCAGCGCAATCGCCGCCGTCACATCCGTCGCGTACGCGCTCGAACCTTCTGCCCAATCCATAATCCAACGCGCCGTTTTCTTGCGCGGACCCGAACTCGTCACAATCATGAAATGGTCGTCGGAAAATTTATAAACGGTGATGTCATCCACCACGCCGCCGTTTTCATTGACCATCGTCGAATAGCGCGCTTGTCCCGGCATCAAATCGCGAATGTCATTTACGATGAGTTTGTTAATCAAACGCTCCGCGCCGGGTCCTTTGATGTCCACTTGACCCATCGAGGACAAATCCTGCATTCCCACATTCGCGCGCGTGTTGAGATGTTCTTCAACGCTCGACGTATATTGCAGCGGAAACATAAAATCGCCGCCGCCCTTGACGAGCTGCGACGCGTTTCGCAAATGAAAATCATACAGTGGCGTGCGACGTTCCATCTCGGCTCCTCTATCGTAACGGTAGGTAAATCACTTGCCCTTCCCATTCGCGTTCATTACTTGCGCCCGCCAACAACAACAAGTCTTGAATCACACTTCCGACTGCCAATTCATCGCTTACTTCAATTACGCCGGGCATCGCTTTACCTTCAAGAACTCGTTCGTACGCATATTTCGTCATTGTGCTTGCATCATGTGGCAATAACAAGCGTTTCTCATGCGCCGTCCATTCCAAAACGTGGGCGTCATCTTTACTGTACAGTTCTGTGTCTTGAATTCGGACAATATCTATATTGGGTTCACGCACAAGCAGTCCATCCAGAATGTCGTTATTGAAATTCTCGTCGGCGGCAAAACGTAACATAATTCTATTTCCGTTGTTTCGTTCGCGCGGCGAGCCGGGCGCGGATGCCTTTTTGAGGAAAACGCGTCTCGTTTAATTTGCGAACTTGTTTGGCAAACCGTGCGCGTTTTTCGAGATACTGCTCAACCGTCGCTTGATTGTGCAGGTAATATCCAATTACAAAATAGACATCCGTTAAATGCAAAGCAGGATACTGTCGTGCAATTGTTTCGGCAGATTTGCGACAGCCATTTTTGCTCACTTTCCTTCTTGTAACCTGTCCCCAAACGCCTCGAACCGCGCCGCATGTTCGCGTTTGTGTCCGTAAAACGTGTACACCAAAAAATCGTCGAGCGAATACTCGTTCCCGTACCACGGAATCGCTCCCACCTCGCGCAATTTCTCGGGCGAAATTTTTTCAATCAACTCCATCACGCGCGCAACCGAGGCGTTGTATTCCGCGAACAATTCGTCGAATGTCAGATCTTTTTTCTGCGCGACGAGCTCGTCATTTTTCGTCGAGTCCATATTCGACAACAATTCGGGAAACGGTCCTCCGAGAAACGACTCGAGAATCTGTACGAGTCCCGCTTCAAAAATTGCGAGATGCGCCATCGCCTCGCGCGCCGACCACCAACCGACGACGCCCGGCGAATTGCGTTCGTTCGGAGGAACGCGTTCCAAACTCGCCAGCAGCGTACGATTGCCGTAAAAAAGAATGTCGCGTGCGTTCATGTTACTCCCATTGTCATTGCGAGGAACGGGTTGTGTGACGAAGCAATCTCAGCGCGTAGAGTGCAGACAGCGCGTTGTTCTGAAATTTCGCGTATGAGATTCCTTTGTCGCAGAGTGCGCTCCTCGCAACGACAACCCTCTCCGTCATTCATTCATCGAACCATCGGGCAGAATCGCCGCTTCCAAATTCGCGCCGTCCAAAATCGCATCCGTCAAATCTGCATCCACCAACGCCGCGCTGGCTAAATTCGCGCGCGCCAAGTTTGCATTTGCCAAATACGCTTTCGTCAAAACTGCCATATTCAGATTCGCCTCCGCGAAATTTGCGCCGCGCGCATCCGCTTCGGTGAGGTTCGCCTGAAACAAATTCGCATTTGCAAAATTCGCATGACTCACATCGGCAAACCGCAGCAGCGCAAACGACAATTCCGCGCCTTCGAAATTTGCATTCGCCATTTCCGCGCCAATCAAATTCGCGTGCTGCAAATTCGCGCCGCGCAGATTTGCGTCGGCAAGAAACACGGTGCTGAGATTGACACGCGCAAGAGTCATTCCCTCGAGTTCCGCCCCGCTCAAATCGGGAATGATTTGCGAAAATTCATTGCGCCACGCGTTCCACGAATCAACGCCTTCTTGGAGTTTGGAGAGGTGTTCGGGTTCTGACATGGTCGTTAATCCACATTCAATTTTGTACTGTGCCTACTTTGCTATCGTCGCCAACTCTGCTTTCGCTTATTCTTTTTTCCCGCGCAGCCAATTCGCTAAATTCGACTTGAGGCGCTCCAGCCGTTCCGCGTCAATTTCGCCTGTTGCGCCAACAAGCATTTTTCCTTCGACGACTGCCATGCGACCCAGACGAATCACGCTTGCCGCTTTCAAACCCGAAGCCTCGAAATCCGCGTCTTGTTCGCGAATGATTTCATCAAATCCTTCACCCACTACGTCAATTGAGTTGAAATCATGCACACCAACCAATCGTCGTACTGACTTGGAAGCTTGCCGAGAATCAACGCAGGGCGCAGCTTGCCGCGCACAAGGTCAGTCTGTGGGAATCTGAATACAATGACTTGCCCTGCGCGTTTCATGCAAACTCTTCCTTTAAATCAGCCATTGTATATTCGGGCATGTCCTCATCTTCCATTCCGCGCATCGCTAAATCGAGGGACATGCTCGCCCATGTATTCTCATTCGCAGTTACAGCATCTCGTTGCGCCTTCATGAGCAGGTACTCGATGAAATCGAGCACCTCCATCTGAAAAGGTTCGGGGAGTCTTTGAACACTCTCATAGATTCGCTCTGCAACCATCATTTGCTTATCTCCTTGTGCCTTGCTTGAAATGAATTAACCGCGTATCAATTCGCTCGCAGGTCTTTCCAATACGCAAGACGCGCCATTGTTCTGCCATCGTTAACTCTTTAACCTCTTTCCCTCCCCATCATACAACGGTACTTGCGTCACCGTCGCGTCATGCAATTCCCCAAAGAAATATATTTTTAGTTTCGTTCCTTCGTTCGAATACTCGATTGGCACATACCCATACGCGATGCTCTTGCCCACAGTGTAACCGAAATTCGCGCTCGTGACATAGCCCAACACACGTTCACCGTCGAGAATCGGTTCTTTGCCCATCACAATCACTTGCGGGTCGTCGAACGTCATACAAACCAATTTACGTTTGACGTTTGACGCTTTGATTTTTACCAGCGCGTCGCGTCCGATGAAATCGTTTTTGTTCAACCTCACCGCAAATCCCAACCCCGCCTCGTACGGATTGTATTC
>JAKOPZ010000273.1 GCA_029778615.1 Chloroflexota bacterium
CCGCCCGCGCCCGCGATAATGACATGCAAGCCGCGCGCTTCCGCCGTTGATGCGTATTCAAACAATAAATCGGGCGTGCGATGCGCGGACACGACGCGCGTTTCGTAGGGAATTTTCAGCGCGTCCAACGTCTGCGCCGCGTGCTGCATCGTTTCCCAATCGGAACGCGAGCCCATGACCAAACCAATGATTGGAGACTGGGGATTGGAGACTGGAGATTGGAGATTAGAGATTGGTAATTGCGGATTCATACACTAGTCTCCAGTCTCTAATCTCTCGGACGCGTCGTAGATTCTCCATCAATCGCGGTTCAATCGGATACGCGCCCACGTCGAAATTTTTCCCCGTCAGCATTTCGTAAATCGTGATGTAACGTTCGCTCGCTTGAATCCACAAATCGTCGGACATGTGCGGCGGTTCACCGTCGCCGCGATAATTTTTTTGCGCGTACGCGAGCCGCACAAATTCCTTGTCAAAATTTTCGGGCTCCTCGCCGTTTTCAAAACGCGTCGCGTACGAATCCGCTTTCCAAAAACGCGACGAATCGGGCGTGTGGATTTCGTCAATCAACAAAATTGTTCCGTCGCGCGCGCGTCCAAATTCATATTTCGTATCCACCAAAATCAGCCCCGCGCGTTTTGCAATTTGTTGACCGCGTTGAAACAAATCGAGCGCAGCATCCACCACACGATACCAAGTCGTCGCATCCAAATATCCTTCACTGACCACTTGCGCGGAGGTCAAGCGTTCATCGTGTGCTGGCATGTCATCACGCAGGTTGCTCATCTCTGCGCGTTGTGCGTGATGACGTGCCACTGCATCGCCTTTGGTCGTCGGCGTCACAATCGGCTGCGGCAGCGCTTGATTTTTTTTCAAACCTTCGGGAAACCGATACCCATAAATTTCGCGTTCGCCCAAATCGTAACGATACCACAACGCCGTTGTCGTCACGCCCGTAATGTAGCCGCGCACCACTACTTCAACGCGAAACGGTTCCGCCGCGCGCGCAACGAGCGCGTTCGGGTCGGGAACGGATAACGCGTGATTTGGAATAACGTCGCGCGTTTGCTCGAACCACCACGCCGCGAGTTGATTCAACACTTGCCCTTTGTACGGCACACACGCAAGAATTCTATCGAACGCGGACAAGCGGTCTGTGGTGACAAATAAAATTTTGTCATCGCCCAACGGATACGCGTCACGCACCTTGCCCGCGCGTTTGTTCGGCAATGGCAGATTTGTTTCATTCAACGCGAACGGCAATGCCGCGCGAATTTGTTCTGTAGAAATCATCTCGTTTTGTACGGAACGCTCGCAGCAGCGTTCCACTCCCCGCACGGGGAACGAAACGGCGTTCGTTCCCTACAGCTGCGTCGCGTATTTGACGCCATTCTCAAATAACGTTAATCCCACCCCCCCGCGTTCACCGCGCGTATGACGCGGATGTTGATAAACAAAAATATGGTCTTCCGGATGCGGCATCAAACCCAACACATTGCCGCGTTCATTGCACACGCCCGCAATGTCGTCGCGCGAACCGTTTGGGTTGAACGGATACGCGCCATGCGCCGCATCGCCATTTTCGCAAACATAGCGCAGCGCAACTTGTTCGTTCGCGCGCAGCGATTCCAAATCGTTTTCGTTCGCCAATTGAAAATTTCCTTCGCCATGCGCGATGGGACAATAAATCAATTCATCCAAACCGCGCGTCCAAACACATTTTTGCGACACAGGCTTCAACGTCACCCAGCGACATTCGAAATGCCCGTGCGCGTTGAATGTCAAGGTGGCGAGAGATTGGAGATTAGAGACTGGAGACTGGAGA
>JAKOPZ010000274.1 GCA_029778615.1 Chloroflexota bacterium
CGACTCGAACCCGATTGGGCATTGCAAGACCCCGACGATTACATTCGCACGTTCAAGACCACCATTCCGGCGGTGTTGAAACAGAGCGGCGTTGACCCGAATGATGTGATTGGCGTCGGCATTGATTTCACCGCTTGCACGATGATGCCGACGCTCGCGGATGGCACGCCGTTGTGCAACGTTCCCGAATTTCGCAAGCGCCCGCACGCGTGGGTGAAATTGTGGAAGCATCACGCCGCGCAGCCCGAAGCCGACAAAATCAATGCGACCGCGCGCGCAATGCATCAAGCTTGGTTGAATCGCTACGGTGGAAAAATTTCGAGCGAATGGTTTTTCAGCAAGACGCTGCAAATTTTGGAGGAAGCGCCCGAAATTTACAACGCGGCAGAGCGACTCATCGAAGCGTCCGATTGGGTCGTGTGGCAATTGACGGGACACGAGACGCGCAACTCGTGTACCGCCGGTTACAAAGCCATGTGGTCGAAACGCGAGGGGTTTCCGGACAATGCGTATTTCGCCGCGCTCGATGCGCGACTGGAGCAAGTGATTGACGAAAAAATGTCGCGCGACATTACACCCATCGGACAGCGCGCGGGCGAACTCTCGGCGCAAGCGGCGAAATGGACGGGACTGAAACCCGGCACCGCCGTTGCGATTGCGAATGTGGACGCGCACGTTTCGGTACCTGCCGCGACCGTGACCGAGCCGGGGCGCATGGTCATGATTATGGGCACCAGCACCTGTCACATGGTGTTGGGAACGAACGAGCGCGTTGTGCCGGGCATGTGCGGATATGTGCAAGATGGAATCATTCCGGGCTATTTCGGATACGAAGCGGGACAATCGGGCGTCGGCGATATTTTTGCGTGGTTCGTGGACAACGCGGTGCCGCCGGAATATCACGCGCTGGCAAAGAAAAAGAAAAAAGATTTGCACAGCGTTCTCGAACACGAAGCGGCAAAATTGAAACCGGGCGAATCGGGCTTGCTCGCGCTCGATTGGTGGAATGGCAATCGTTCCGTGTTGGTGGATGTGGAACTGTCCGGTTTGCTCATCGGCGCGACGTTGGCGACCAAAGCGCCGGAAATTTATCGCGCGCTCATCGAAGCGACCGCGTTCGGCACGCGCGTCATTGTCGAAGCGTTGGCGCAGCATGATGTTCCGGTGAACGAACTCGTCGCGTGCGGCGGCTTGCCGGAGAAAAACAAATTGTTGATGCAAATCTATGCGGATGTGACGGGCCGCGAATTCAAAACTGCCGCGTCGAAACAGACCCCCGCGCTCGGCGCCGCCATGTTCGGCGCGGTCGCGGCAGGCAGCGCGCGCGGCGGCTACGATTCCATTTTCGATGCGGCAAAGAACATGGCGCGCTTGAAAAAAGAGACGTTTACGCCCAATCCGGCGGCGCAGAAAATTTACGACGAACTTTACACCGAATATGTGACCTTGCACGATTATTTTGGGAGAGGCGCGAATGATGTAATGAAACGATTAAAGAAAATGCGGAAGAATACATGATGCAGAGCAAGTACCTAATCTACCAAGAGCATGGACACTAATCACAATTTCTTTTGGATGAAGTCACCACCGACAGTTTGAGGAACACTAGCGGAGCTTCGAGCTTCATTGAAGCAGGGGCAATCTACTTGTAAGTAGAATTCCACTCCTCCGATTTCTGAACCGAACGGAGGTTCTATGATCATATTCGCCTGACAGAGAGTCTCGGAAATTGATTCGGAAAAGGCAATAAGGTCGTTGTTTAGCGAAATCACAACAGGCTCTATGTAGTGCCTCGCGGTGTTACATTCCCAAGAGCTGTTGGGAGAACTTGTTAATTCAACTAAGGAGGTTGGAAATGGCAAATGTCGTTTCGAATGGCTTACATTGGTGTAGCCCAGTCTTCAATCCCGGCAACACTACCGCTCAGAAAGTATACAACAATACCTAATGTGCAACACTTTTGTCCTTTCGAGCGGAGCGAGAAATCTCGCAAGGCGCGAATGAGATTTCTCGCAATGACGGCTCGAAATGACATTTGTCCCACAAAAGAGTTGCACATTGAGTATGCCCTCATTGTCGACAAGGCTGTACGCAGATTTGGAATTCGCAACTTCCAAGTCCTAAATGAGCTGAATCTTGAGTACGAGACAACGTGTGGGAGTCGAACAACAATTGGTGGTTATATGTATAACTTGGCATACCACCTCAAGCGACGAGCAGTTCAAGCGGGCACTTACCCAATTTATTTGGGCTTTCCGGGTCCTGGAGGGTCAAAATTTAGTGATGCCAATTGGGGACCTTACTGGAATGACTATAAGACATTCATAACCCGTCCGTTAGATTTTGTAGCTGACTTTGCCTACAATTGGCTGGCAGTCCATGTTTACGGAACAAGCGAAGCGGAGTGTGAGCAAAATCTAATAGGAGCGTACGATGATTTAAGGGTAAGGATTCCGCAGTATCCTCATCGTTACACAGAGTGGAGTATTCCAAACGATGTTCCTAACCGGGCAGCTGCTATGGCATCTGCATTAAGGAGTTTCCGCAATCATGTCTTAAACCAAAACGATGTTGATGTCTACGCCCTTCACGCTTATATCTCAAGAATATCAGACCCTGGATCTGGCGGCGATAGATACGGGCTAACGCCAGGCGGAGGAGGGCAGGTTGCGGGTGTTTTTTAGAAAGTCGCTGGTTGTGCAAGGCATAGTCTAAGATTTCGATGCTGGTATAGGCAATTTTGCTTATACCAGCCAATCTATATCTTAGCCCGCCTGAGCGAGTAGGAGGCTCGAAAGTGAATAAAAAGAAATACCAATCAATCTTTGCCATTTTACTTGCACTGGTGTTGCTCATGGTTATTTGGGGAGTAGTTCCGGTTTTTCGGAATTTGGGGATTATAGATGATGTAATCATTAGCAGTCCAAGTCAAGTAGCAAACGCACAGACACGCTCCATAGTGCCTTCTAGCCCTCCTATAATTAATATTGTTTTTCCTCAAGATGGACAGGGAAATGCCGTTGCTGTCGAACAATCGCGTGCTGTGAATGTTAGTGCTTGGTATCCGGAAGCAGTGAACTGTAACCCACCAGAGCCCGCTTTGAGTTTATATTACTTGGGGCAGAGAATGTACGTTGCAAAGAATAATGAGCCATTAGAAGCAGTCAATATCAAACCCTATCTTACTGTCAAGAACTTGACAGGCAGAAGCTTTCCCGCAATTGTGTTTGATAATATCCCTGTGAATCTATCCGAAGACCCTTCGAGCAAGTACTCTCTGGTTCTGGCTTCGCGCGATTCGGTTGGAAATGGGTCTGTGTGGATTCACGGAATCGATTCTCGAACCATCTCACCATATCCAATTTCTCCATTGGGTATTACTAAGGTTGACCCCAAAAATGGTCCTTGGGACTTGGACAGTCGCATTCAAATTGTTTTTCCCCACGATGAACATGGAAGCTATACAGCATCCGAGTCTGCAACCTTTGTGAATGTCGCAGTGGATTTGTTCAAGCATGGAACACTTGAGTCTGTGCCCTTAGATTATCCCAATGCAGCTTTACAAAATTATGTTCGTGAACCCTATCTTCTGATAGCGGAGGGAAATCAACCTTTTTCCGAAGGCGAGAACAACAAGCGCTGGCTACCGCAGAAGACGACGTATACAATTAATGGCAAGACGTACCCAAGATGGGTCTTTAATGATATACCCGTCACGCCAGGCACTACTTATCACTTTATGGTTCTCGTGGGCCGCGGCTCAAGACCCCCGTGGGTTACTACCTTTCCCACCGTTTGGACCCACGCTGCTGATACGCGCACCATCATGCCGGAGCCGCAGGTTCCACCAGCGTGCATACCCTAACTTGGATGGATTCGAAACCCCTACCATTTTGCCAAGGGACGAAGAATTCATCAAACGATTCTGTTACGCGAATCTTGTGTCAGTACGAACACTTCTAAATGGCGGTGGTTCATTTGGTGCAGTAATTGTGCATTGAACGGAGCGTACGATGTCGTACAAAGTTTTCTTTGTCGAAGACGAAATCGTTACCCGAGAAGGGATTCGGGACAATGTGGACTGGCAAGCCGACGGGTTTGAATTGTGCGGCGAAGCGCCCGACGGCGAAATGGCGCTGCCGCTGCTGCAAACGACGAAACCCGATGTCTTGATTACGGACATCAAGATGCCGTTCATGGACGGGTTGCAGCTCGCGCGCATCGTCCGCGAAAAAATGCCGCAAACCAAAATTGTCATCTTGAGCGGACACGACGAATTCGAATACGCGCAAGAAGCAATCAAACTCGGTGTCACCGAATATCTGCTCAAGCCCGTCACCGTGCAAGATGTTCATCACGTCTTGCAGCGCGTCGCATCCAAGATTGACCGCGAACATCAAGAACAGGCAAAACTCGAACAACTGAAAACCCAAGTCCAGGAACATCGCGCCGCGCTCACAGAACGTCTCTTGCTCAAACTGTTGGTCGGCGCGATTTCGTTGACGGAAGCGATTGAGCAAAGCGAACTGTTGGAAATGGATTTGGTCGCGCGCTGTTATGCCGTCGTCGTCATTCGGTTTACGCGCGACGACGCGCAACAAAAATTTGATTACGCGGAATTTCAACACGCACAGGAAATTGTCGCAAAGGTTATCGGGAACAATCCCGATGTATTCATCATTCGCAAAGACCTCGAAGAACTTGTGTTGATTCTCAAAGGAAACACCGCAACATACCTCGAAGAAGAACGCGATTTTTTGCTCGAACAAATTTCGCAGCACATCGCGCAAACGAATCTCGAATTAATCATTGGCATCGGCGCGCCGCGCACGCGCATGGCGGACATTGGACAATCGTTCATCGAAGCACTGGAGCAGGTGCAAACGCGCGCGCAAGAAAATCGGAGCGAACCTGCGAGCCCCGTCGAGACGACGGAACTGCTCAAGGTGGACAAATCGGCAGTGGAAGATTATTTGAAATGCGGCGTCAAACAAGATTTCGACGATTTCTTTGACGCGTTTCTCGCGCCGCTCGGCGAGACCGCGTTTCATTCCGCGATTGTAAAAAATTACGTGTTTATGGATTTGGTGTTCACCACCGCGCGCTTTATTCAAAATTTGGGCGGCGCGGTGGAAGAGGTTTTGCCCGAACTCGAACAAGTAGAAAATGTATTGAGCGAAATCAAAACGCTCGAACAATTCCGCGAACACGCGCAGCAGCTGCTCACGCGCGCGCTCACGTTCCGCGACGAGCAGACGAATGGTTCGCACGCGGGCGTGATTCAACAGGCAAAAGAATTTCTCGAACGCAATTACATGGACGCCGAAATTTCGCTCCACGCGGTGGCGGCGCGCGTGGGACACAGCCCTTGCCATTTCAGCACCGTGTTTGGCGAAGAAACGGGGCAGACGTTCAAAGAATACTTGACGGAACTCCGCATCAAGCGCGCGAAAGAATTGTTACGCACAACAACGCTGCGTTCGTCAGAAATCTCGGACCAAGTGGGCTACAACGACCCGCATTATTTCAGTCTTGTGTTTCGCAAAAGTACCGGAATGTCGCCCAAGGAATTTCGCCTCCAAACGCAGCTGCCGAAATGAGCAGATATTTTTCTTGGTCGCGCTTTGAAAACGCGCATTTTCGCGAATCCATACGAATCGGCGCGAACGTGAAAATAAAATTATTCGTGTGGATTCGTTCCGATGCGCGTTTGTTTCTTTCAAAACCATGATTCGTAAAGAGCTGGCAACTTTTCCCGCAAGTATTCTTGCAAAATTTTCAACCGACGCGCGCGCGTGGGCTGGAATGCCGCGCCGTGTTGCCGCGCGCGTGGTAGATTTGTACGCGCGGCTCAATCTTTCCATTCGCGCGAAAATTTTATTGTCGCTCTGTTTTGTGATTGTTTTGATGGGAACGATTAATGCGTTGTTGATGCTCCAAGTGTTGAACGTGAGTCGGCAGTACGATGCGATTATTACGAACGTGGCGACGGCGAACAGCATCAGCGGCATCAAAACGGACATTGACGCGGAAATGTGGAACATTGTTGCGGGCAGAATTGATTTCGCGCAGGGCAGACAAAATAAAATTATCAACGACGTCAACTTGAAAGTGCGGTGGATGCAGGACAATACGGATTCGCCGCGCGCAAAAATCAAACTCGACGTAATACTGCGTTCGATGCAAACGTTGAACGAAGACGTGGCGCGCATGGGCGAACAGATTGCGCGGCACAGCACTGCGTTCGAAAACGAAGCCGCGCTGGAAAAGATTCGCTTTGATTCGTCGGTGGTCGAGGAGGTCGTCCAGGACTATGTGTTGTTTGAAGTCCAACGCACCGAAAAGCAATATCAAGAAATGCGCGAGGGACTGACCCACTGGTTTTTTTCGTTTGTGGCGTTGACGCTCGTCGCCGTCGGGTTTGCCGTCATCGCCACGTGGGGCATTTCGCGCAGTATCTATTTGCCCATCAAAAAATTACACGATGTGACACGCACGCTTACGAAAAATGATTTGCAAGCGCTCATGACGCGCGATAACGTGGACGAAATCACCGAGCTCGGCATGAGTTTCAATATCATGATTGGAAAAATTCGCGAACTGTTGGACGCGAAAATTCAAGAGCAAGAGAACTTGAAAAAGGCGGAACTGCGCGCGCTGCAAGCGCAAATCAATCCGCATTTTCTCTACAACACGCTCGATACGATTATTTGGATGGCGCAATCGAAAAAGACCGACGATGTAATTGAAATCGTCAGCGCGCTGTCCAATTTTTTCCGCATCAGTTTGAGCAAAGGTAAAGATTGGATCACGATTGGCGAAGAGATTGAACGCACGCGCAGTTATTTGACGATTCAAAAGATGCGCTACCGCGACATTATGGACTTTTCGATTGAGGTGGATGACGCGGTGCGCCAAAACACGGTGTTGAAACTCGTGCTGCAGCCGTTGGTGGAAAACGCGTTGTATCACGGCTTGAAAACGCAGCGCCAGCGCGGCACGATTACGGTCTGCGCGGAATTGAAAAACGAAAACCAAGTGTTGCTCCAAGTCCGGGACAATGGCATCGGCATTCCACCTGACAAGCTCGCCGAACTGCGCCGCGCGTTGAATCAAGATACCGAAACAAATCACGTCGAAAGCGGTTACGGCTTGGTGAATGTGAATCGGCGCATCCAACTCTACTATGGCAAACAGTACGGGTTGGCGATTGACAGCGAATCTCTGCGCGGGACGCGCGCGGTGATTGTGATTCCGTTGACGCGCGAGATACAGACCTGACAGTCTGCAAACATCTGCTTGACGAGTTAGAGATGATGCTGCACACCGCGTTCGCGCCACGTGAACCTGCGCGCTAAAAACCTGTCAGGTCTGGAGACTTGCGAATATGTCCAAGTTAAAAATTCTGTTTCGTTTAATTGCGTTGTGCGCGCTCATTCTCGTAATGAACTGCGCGCCGTCCCCGCGCGCCGCGTCTCCTTTGTCGTCGTACGCTGCGCAAGCTAGCCCCGCGAAAAAAAGTTATCAAGACCTTGTTGTCGGTTACGCGCAAATCGGCGCCGAGAGCGAGTGGCGCACGGGGAATACTGTTTCCATGAAAGAAGCCGCCGAACAACTCGGCGTCGAATTGAAATTTTCCGACGGACAGCAAAAACAAGAAAATCAAATCAAGGCGATTCGTTCCTTTATCGCGATGAAGGTCGACGTGATTGGGATTTCGCCTGTCGTCGAAACGGGCTGGGATGAAGTGTTCCGCGAAGTCAAGGCAGCGGGCATTCCACTCATTTTGGTTGACCGTCGCGCGGCAGTGTCCGAAGAGTTGTACGCGACGTATCTCGGTTCCGATTTTGTCGAAGAGGGACGCAACGCGGCACGCGTGTTGGCGCAAATCGTCAACGGCAAGGCGAATATTGTGGAACTCGTCGGCACGCTCGGTTCTGCGCCCGCGAATGACCGCTACAAAGGATTTCGCGAAATTTTGCAGGCGTATCCTCAAATGCAAATTATAGATTCGCAGTCGGGCGATTTTACGCGCGCGCGCGGCAAAGAAGTGATGCAAGAATTCTTGCGGCGGCACGGCAGCCAAATTACGGCGGTATACGCGCACAACGACGATATGGCAATCGGCGCGATTAAGGCGATTGAAGAATACGGACTGCGCCCCGGCGTGGACATTAAAATTGTTTCGATAGACAGCATCCGCGATGCGTTTCAGGCGATGATTGACGGCAAACTGAACGCGACGATTGAATGCAATCCGCTGCTCGGTCCGCAGTTTTATGAACTCGCATTAAAAGTTGTGAACGGCGAAGCGGTGCCGAAATGGGTACCGTCGAAAGAAAGTATTTTTTTCCCGGAAAACGCGGCAGAGCTCTTGCCGACGCGAAAATATTAATTCCAAAAATTTTTCCCCTCGCGCGAAAATTTTTCACCGCTCGACGCGCGGTTCAAACGAATACAAAACAATTCTCTACCAACGTCTCAAAAAAACTCATTCCCCATAACGCCATCCCGATTTACACTCCTCATAGATGACAGCGCGTTCCCGGGACGCAATGCTGCATCCGTGTCGTCTAATTGTTTCATCCGAAAGGAGAGGAGAAAGATGTTTTCGACAAAACGCCTCGTCAGTTATGCGGTGCTTTTCATGGCGCTGCTGGTTGTGATTGCTGCATGTGCCGCGCCTGCGGCGCCCGCCCCGGCGCCCGCCGCCACTGCCGCGCCCCAAGCCGCCGCGCAAAAAACGTACAAGGACATGACCTTGTGCTATCCGCAACTCGGCGCAGAAAGTGACTGGCGCACCGCGAATACCGCATCCATCAAAGAGACCGCCGCCAAACTTGGCATCAAGCAATTGGTGTTCTCGGACGCGCAGCAAAAGCAAGAGAATCAGATTTCCGCAATGCGCGCGTGCATTCAACAAGGTGTGGATGTGATTGCGCTGCCGCCGGTGGTCGAAGATGGTTGGGAAGCCGTCTTGACCGAAGCGAAAAATGCAAAGATTCCGGTCATTATTGTTGACCGCAGTGTGAGTGCTGACCCGTCGCTGTATGCCGCGCACATTGGTTCGGACATGGCGCTGGAAGGCAAACGCGCTGCCGCCGAAATGAACAAACTGTTGAACAATCAAGGCGCGATTCTTGAATTGTCCGGCACCACCGGTTCGGGCGCTGCCGTCGGACGCGCCAAAGGTTTCCGCGAAGACCTCAATTCCAACATCAAAATCTTGGATTCGCAAACGGGCAACTTTACACGCGCCGAAGCGAAACCGGTCATGGAAGCGTTCTTGAAAAAATACAAACCCGGTACGGATTTTCAAGGAATCTTCATCCACAATGACGACATGGGCATTGGCGCCATCGAAGCGCTCAAAGCCGCCGGCGTCAAACCCGGCGAAATCAAAATCGTCTCGGTGGATGGCACACGCGGTGGCTTTCAGGCGATGATTGACGGTTGGTTCCAAGCGGACGTAGAATGTAATCCACTGTTGGGTCCGCAAGTCTTTGAGATGGCATTGAAATTGATGAACGGTCAGCCGGTGGACAAGAATGTATTGACCAACGAGACCGTGTATTATCCCGACAAGGCGCAAGAATTGTTACCGACACGTCAGTACTAGAATTCTCCCGAAGACGAGACGTGACAGGTCTTAAAGACCTGTCACGTCTTGACTAGTTTATATGGCAGCCGTTCCAAATTTGGTGACGATGAAAGGAATCACGAAGGCATTTCCCGGCGTGGTCGCGCTGGAAGATGTGGATTTCGCATTGCGGCGCGGCGAGATTCACGCGCTCATGGGCGAAAACGGCGCGGGCAAATCTACGCTCATCAAAGTTCTCACCGGCGTCGAACATCCCGACAGTGGTTCCATCGAATTGGAAGGCAAACCCATTCAAGTGCGTTCGCCGCTGCACTCGCAAGAGCTCGGCATCAGCACTGTGTATCAAGAAGTCAATCTGTGCACCAACATCTCGGTCGCTGAAAATATCATGCTCGGACGCGAGCCGTATCGTTTTGGCAGTATTGATTGGAAGACGATGAATCGTTCGGCAAAGACCGCCTTGAAACGTTTGGATATTGAAATTGATGTGAGCAGACCGCTCGCGGAATATTCGCTGGCGATTCAACAAATGGTGGCGATTGCGCGTTCGCTCGAAATCAGCGGCGCGAAAATTTTGATTCTCGACGAACCCACTTCTTCGCTCGACGCGAACGAGACCGCGCTGCTGTTTGACGTGATGCGAAAATTAAAAGGCGAAGGGCTGGGCATTGTTTTCATCACTCATTTTTTGGAACAAGTGTATCGCATCGCCGACCGCATCACCGTTTTGCGAAACGGCAAACTCGTCGGCACGTACGATGTTGCCTCGCTGCCGCGTTTGGAACTCGTCGCGAAAATGTTGGGGCGCAGTGTGACGGAACTCGACGCCATGTCGCAAGTGAAAACGCAGGCGGAACAAACGCAGGCAGTCAAGCCGGTTGTGCAAGCGAACGCGTTGGGACTGCACGGCGCGCTCGAACCGCTCGATTTGGAATTGCATCGCGGCGAAGTTCTTGGACTCGCGGGGCTGTTGGGTTCGGGACGCACGGAAACGGCGAACTTGCTCTTTGGCGTGGATGCGCCGGACAGCGGCACCCTGGTCGTAAAGGACGAGGCGGTAAAGAAATTTTCGCCGAACGAATCGCTGAAACGCGGCATCGCCTTGTGTCCCGAAGACCGCAAAGCGGAAGGCGTCGTCGGCGAATTGACGATACGCGAAAATATCATTTTGGCATTGCAAGCGCGGTACGGCTGGTTCAAATTTCTCGACAAGCAAAAACAGTACACGATAGCGCAAGAATACATTCAATTGTTGGGCATTGTCGCGCCGAGTCCGGACCAATTGGTCAAAAATTTGAGCGGTGGCAATCAACAAAAAGTGATTCTCGCGCGCTGGCTCGCGACGAATCCCGACGTTTTGATTTTGGATGAACCGACGCGCGGGATTGATGTCGGCGCGAAAGCGGAAATTCAAAAATTGGTCTTGCAGCTCGCCGCGCAAAACAAATCCATCGTTTTTATTTCATCCGAGTTGGAAGAAGTGCTGCGTATCAGTCAACGCATTGTCGTTTTGCGTGACCACAAAAAAGCCGCCGAGTTCACGGGAACGGTGGATGACCAAACCGTGATGCACGCGATGGCAGGGACGGTTTGAATATGACCGAAAATCTTTCCACCGCCAAAGGCGCGAGCGAATCCCCCGCGTCCGCGCAAACGATGGGACGTTTCAGACCGCCGCGCGTGCCGTTGTTCAAACGCGTGCGCGAAAGCGCGTTATTTTGGCCCCTCGCCGCGCTCGCGTTGATTTTGGTCTTTGATGCGTTTTACGCGCCGAGTTTTTTCCGCATCGAAATTCAAGACGGGCATTTGTACGGCAATCTGATTGATGTAGTGAACAATGCCGCGCCGTTGATGTTGGTCGCCATTGGCATGACGTTGGTGATTGCGACGGGCGGCATTGATTTGTCGGTGGGCGCGGTGATTGCAATTTCGGCGGCGATGGGCGCGGTGCTGATTAACCCCGCGCTCGGCAATCAGCTGATTACGAATGACATTTTGACGCGCGATGCGACGAATACGCCGCTGCCGTTGATTGTGCTCGCCGATTTGGCAGCGGGAACCTTGTGCGGATTGTGGAACGGCTTTCTCGTTTCGCGCGGCAGAATTCAGCCGATGGTGGCGACGTTGATTTTGATGGTGGCGGGACGCGGCATCGCGCAATTGATTACGAATGGTCAAATTATGACCATCTATTACACGCCGTACTTTTGGTTTGGCAACGGCTTTATTTTGGGACTGCCTGTGGCGATTTATATTGTCGTGGGCGTTCTCATCCTCGCGTGGTTTGTTGTCCGCAAAACTTCGATTGGGCTCTTTATCGAATCGGTGGGGCTCAACGCGAAATCGTCGTACTATACGGGCATCAACGAAAAGAACGTCAAACTTTTTGCGTACACGTTTTGTGGTTTTTGCGGCGCGATTGCGGGACTGATTTTGAGTTCGAATCTGCACAGCTCGGACGCCAACAACATCGGTCTGAATTACGAACTCGATGCGATTCTCGCGGTGGTCATGGGCGGAACGCTCATGTCAGGCGGACGCTTTTCTCTCGTCGCCAGCGCGATTGGCGCGCTCGTGATTTGGACGTTCACGATAACGGTGTACACCGTCGGCGTTCCGGCAAATGCGCTGCTCGCGGCAAAAGCGGTGTTGGTGCTTGCCGTCATTCTGTTGTATTCCGATTACACGCGCCGCTTGTTGAATCGCTTTGAACGGACGGACCGCAAGACCGCACCCTCAACGGATGTTGAGCAACGAGTGTGAGAACGGGTGAGATAAAAGATGGCACAAGAAATGAGCCAGCCGCGCGCAAACTTTAATCCCGCCTTGGCGAATGTGATGCAGTGGCTGCGTGCGAATGTGGTGCGGAATGGTCCGCTGTTGACGACGATTTTGATTTTTGCTGTCGCGTACGTCGTTGGCGGACAGCTGTATCCCGCGATGCAAAAGCCGCAAGTGTTTTTCAATCTGTTCATCAACAATGGCAGCTTGCTGCTCGTTTCGATTGGCATGACGTTTGTGATTTTGATGGGCGGGATTGATTTGTCTGTCGGCGGCATGATTGCGCTCACGACGACCGCGTCCGCCGCGCTTCTCAAAATGGGTGTGAGTCCGTTCGTCGTCATTCCCTTGATGTTGGTAATGGGCGTGGTGTTTGGATTCACGCAGGGTTCTGTCATTCATTTCCTCAAAGTGCAGCCGTTCATTGCAACATTGATGGGACTCTTTTTTGCGCGCGGCGTCGCGTACATTATCAGTTTGAGTTCTATCACGATTACGGATAGTTTTTACAAAACGCTCGCGCTCACGTCACTGCCGATTCCGTTTATTGCCAATACGTACATTTACATTCCCACCCTCGTCGCGCCCATCATGCTGCTCGTCGCGGTGTATCTTGCATTTTTCACGCGCTTTGGACGCACGTTGTACGCGATTGGGAATAACGAACAGTCCGCGCTGTTGATGGGTCTGCCTGTGGCGCGCACAAAAATTCTCTCGTACACGTTCAGCGGTTTTTGTTCCGCGCTCGCGGGCATTGTGTTTTCGATTTCGCTGCTCGCGGGGTATGGACAATTTGCGACGGGGATGGAATTGGACGCGATTGCGTCGGTGGTGATGGGCGGCACGTTATTGACCGGCGGCGCGGGGAATGTCGTCGGCACGCTCTTTGGCGTTTTGATTTACGGCACCATCGTTTCGATTCTGCAATTCAACGGCACATTGAGTTCATGGTGGACGCGCATCGGCGTCGGCGTACTCACGCTGATTTTCATCGGCATTCAAAGTCTCTTTTATTTTCGCAAAAAGCACGGATGAATATGTTTGTCATTTCGAACAGAGTGAGAAATCTCATTTTGCGCGCACGGTTGAGATTTCTCGCCTCCGCTCGAAATGACAGCTGGCGCGCAGGCTTGGTTCTCTTGACGGCGTTGAGCTTGCTCGTCGTCGCGTGCAGCGCTCCCTCTCCGTCAACTCCAACCGCTTCTGCCAAGCCCGAATGGTTCGCGTACAAAATGGTTGATGTGCGAACAGGCGAAAGTTTCAGCATGAACGATTTTGCGGGCAAGGTAGTTTTGATTGAAACGATGGCAGAGTGGTGTCCGACGTGTCGCCATCAAGAAGACCAAGTAAAAAAATTGCACACGCTCATCGGAAACTCGTCCGACTTGGTTTCCATTAGTCTCGATGTGGATTTGAATGAGGATGCCGCGTCGCTGCGAAAATACGCGGACGCGTTCGGCTATGATTGGTATTTTGCGATTGCGCCGCTCGAGGTGCAGCGCGCGTTGGGAAATTTGTACAGCGCGCAATATCTGAATCCGCCGGTTGCGCCAATCCTTTTGATTGACCGCGAGGGAAAACAGTACGGCTTGCCGTACGGCGTAAAAAGCGCAGAGGCATTGCAAAAAACTATCGCGCCGTATCTCGCGCGTTGATTGGAATGGAACTCGCGGTTTCTTCGTTCTTGTTCGGCTTGCTCGCCACCGCGAGTCCGTGCGTTTTGCCCCTCTATCCGGGCTTTTTGGCATACTTGAGTACCCAAACCCAATCGCAAGCCGCGCGCGGACGTTACTTGTTAGGCGTGTTTGTGCTTGCGGGCGTGTTGAGCATGATGCTCGCGCTCGGTGCGTTGATTGCGCTCCTCGCCATTCCCATCAGCCGAACGCTTGCCGTTCTCATTCCCCTCGCCGACGCATTGATTTTGTGTTTGGGCATCCTCCTCGTTTTGAATCGCAATCCCTTCAAACACATTCCGCAAATTGCCATGCCGCTGCGCGACCGTCCTTTCGTCAATGCGTATCTCTACGGCTTGATGTATGGACCCCTCACGCTGCCCTGTTCGGGTCCACTCGTCGTCAGCATCTTTGTGCTTTCGTTGACGTTGGGAGAAGCCTTGAGCAAACTGTGGCTCTTTGTTTGGTTTGGGGTGGGCTTTGGCATGCCGCTGCTGCTCTTGACCTTTTTGTCCGGCGCGCTGCAGCAACAACTCACGCGTTTGTTTGCGCGTCACAGCCGCCTCATCAATTTCGTCGGCGGAATCCTTTTGATTGGGATTGCGCTGTATGATGTGATTCAAAATTGGGACATGCTGCGCTTGATGTATTCGTAAAGTGGTATGACAAATTTTGAATTTGTCACTCATGTTACGCAGAATTGTCATTTCGAGCGGTCTTGCGAGAAATCTCGGTGGAAAAAACTGAGATTTCTCACAGAGTTTACCCCGAAGGAGTGAGGGGTTCGAAATGACATGCGTAAGGTGAATTTGTCATACGGATGCAAAGGAATCAATCATGTTAGAAGCCATTCGTGAACAACTGTATCACCTGCATCTTGAATTACCGAAAAATAATTTGGTGGCATGGACGAGCGGAAACATTTCTGCGCGTGACCCCGAGTCGGGCAACATCGTCATCAAACCTTCGGGCGTACGGTACGAAGAATTGCGTCCCGAACATTTTGTCATTTTGAATTTGGAAGGATACATCCTCGAAGGCAATCTCAAACCGTCATCCGACACGGCGAGTCATTTGTACATTTATCAAAAACGCCCTGACGTGTTTGGCATCGTTCACACACACTCACCGTACGCGACGGCGTTCGCCGCGTTGGGCAAATCCATTCCGGTGTATCTCACCGCGCACGCGGACGAATTTGGCGGACCGATTCCGTGCGGCGGATTCGCGTTGATTGGCGGCGAGGAAATTGGGCAGGTGGTAGTTGACGCGATTGGAGATTCGCCCGCCGTGTTGTTGAAGAATCATGGCGTCTTTACCATCGGCAAAAACGCGGAAGCGGCAGTCAAAGCGGCGGTGATGGTGGAAGATGTCGCGCGCACCACCTGGCTCGCGCTCCAGATTGGGACCCCCGAAGAAATTGCTCCGGAGCATGTCGCGAAATTGCATCACCGTTACACGCACGTGTACGGGCAATAGCGCGCAGACGAACGCGTACGTGTAGTGCGCGCTTTTGTCAATGCGCCGCAAAATTTTTTTCGCCCGCCTCGATGCGTACGTTCAGACGATTTTCCGCAGGCGGAATCGGACAGCTCCATCGGTCGCCATAGACGCAGTACGGGTTGTACGCCAAATTAAAATCCACCAGCAATTTTGTCGGACCCACGCGTTCGGGTTCCAGATAGCGTCCCGCGCCGTACGTTTCGTGCGGCGCGGTGGCGTCCGCAAAGGGCACAAAATATTCTCCCGGATTGTCTTCCGATTCGTACACTTGAAGCGTTACCTCTTGCCCGTTCACCGGAAATCGAATTTGCCCAACCTTAAGGAAATCGCGCAAGTCGCCCCGGCTCGTTTGCATCTGAATCGCTTCGGGCTGCGCGTAGGGTTCGAGTTCGAGCGTCAGGCGCAGCGCGTCATTTTCGGGAAAATAGTTCAGCCCCGTGAAAATTGCTTTTTGCGCGGCGCTCAGCGGCGATTGCGGGTGCTGCTTGAAAAACGCGTCTTTGTGTTGCCGAAATTCTTGTAGCGCGGACATGGCTTATGCCTGTGCCATTTTCCCCGCCGCGTCGGACAACTGCGTGCGCAATTGTTCTTCGGCGTCTTTGTTCAGATTCGTGTACAAGACCTGCCCGCCAAATTTGGCGAGGTCGGGTTCCACTTTGTCGAGGGTGACACTGCGCGCGAGAATAAAAAGCGTCGAAGTGCCGGGCGTCATGTTCGCGGTCAAATTTTCCATGAACGTATCATCAATCCCGAGGTCCGACGCTTTGCCCATCAACGCGCCTGATGCCGCGCCAATCCCGGCGCCTGCCGCCGCAATGCCGAGCCACGCGAGCGGCGCCATGAACGGGAATGGCAGCGTGATGAGCAGCCCAATCAGCAAACCCCAGAACGCGCCGTTGACCGCGCCCGCTTGCGTCAAATCCACCGCCTGATGCAAACGCGGTTTGCCGTTCGCATCTTTGGTCACATACACCGCGTCTTCCAAATCAATCAAATACTGCGTCTCTAATTTCCGCAATTCGGCGAGAACTTGTTGGGCGCGCTGTTCGTCCGGATACGTTACCGCAATCAATGTGCTCATGTTTTGACTCCTTGTCTATTTTTTCAAATTGTATCACATGCCGCGTACAAAAAAACAGGAACATTCTCACACATGCTCTTGTTGTTGAAACGTTCTACATGCTCGCCTGTGACGGCTCCAACATCACGCGCAGTTTGTCCAAGCCCAATCGCGCGCGCGTGTGAATAGTGCCGAGCGGCTGCCCCAGCCGGTTAGAGATTTCTTTGCGCGTCAGTCCTTCAAAGTACGCCAGCCAAATCACTTGGCGCTGTGCGGGCGGCAGCGCGTTCAACGCGTCCTGCACCGTGACCGCGTCCAAACGCCGCGCGACAATCTCGGTCACGTCGTCTTGGGGCGTCACATCGGCGGCAGATGCCACTTCGAGTTGTCGGTCTTCGCTCGGCGTCGGACGCGCATCGCGGCGGCGCAATTCGTCAATCGCCAAATGGCGCACGATGCCATAGAACCACGAAGCGAAACTGCCGCGTCCCGTTTCAAATTGGTCGGCGCGCTGCCACACGCGCCAGAACGCGTCCACCACCACTTCTTCCGCCAAATCACGGTCGCGCAAAATTTTGTACGCCAAACCCAACGCCTTTGCCGAAAAGCGCGCATACAAAACTTCCAACGCGCCGCGCTGGCGTTGTTGGACGCCGCGCAATAATTCCAGGTCGCTCCATTCTTGTTCTGCGCGCGGGGTGCGGCGAAAAAGGTTCGGTCGCGCGAATTCAAAAGTGGCTGACGTTCTCATTCCATCATCTCCCATTCTGTTTGCAGTTCGGGACCACGCGCTGCGTCAAACGCCGAATGTATTTGCGCGCGACGATACAGCTGAAGCGCTTGCACGCGCTGCGCGGCGTGGTCCACCAACGGTTTTGGATAATCTTGTCCCAATTCAAAATGCAGCCGATGCGCCAGTTCAACCGGCAAGGTCCACGGCGCGTGAAGGTATTCGTTTGGCACGTTTGCCAATTCGGGCACCCAGCGGCGAATGTAACTGCCGCCGGGGTCAAAGCGCATGCTTTGCAGCACCGGGTTGAAAATTCGAAAGTACGGCTGCGCGTCCGTGCCGGTCCCGGCAGTCCACTGCCAACCGCCGTTGTTCGACGCTATATCGCCGTCAATCAAGTGCTGTAGAAAATAGCGTTCGCCCGCGCGCCAATCCATCAACAAATCTTTGGTGAGAAACGACGCGGTCACCATCCGCGCGCGATTGTGCATCCAACCCGTCGCGTTCAGTTGGCGCATTCCCGCGTCCACCAACGGGAAACCGGTGCGTCCCTCACTCCATGCGGCAAACTGCGCGGGATTGGATTCCCATTTCAAAGCCGCATAGTTCGCGCGAAAGGACTCGCGCGCCGCATGCGGAAAGTGATACATCACGTGATTGAAAAATTCGCGCCA
This sequence comes from Chloroflexota bacterium, assembly GCA_029778615.1. GTDB lineage: Bacteria > Chloroflexota > Anaerolineae > UBA4142 > SHND01 > SHND01. Next base: position 18,023 of record JAKOPZ010000274.1, read on the forward strand.
CACGAGTTCGTCCAGCCACACCTGCGCGGCGGCGCGCGTTTCGCGGCGTTTGGCTTGGCGCGGCGCGCTGCGCGCAGGCAAATTTTCGCGCGCCAGGCGCGCCAGTTCGCGCACGGACACGGTGCCAAAATGCAAATGCGGCGAAAGATGGGACGTCGCGTCCGCTGCCAAATCGTCGCGCGATTCTCCATACGCGTGCAGACCGTTTTGGTGCGCGGTGAACGCGCGTGCGAGTTCCGTGCCCGCGCGTTCGCCGCCGCGCGCAAATTGCGGATTTCGTTCTGTACGCCACGCGTTCAGCTCAAGCGATGGAATCTTGGGCGGCGTGCTGAGCGAACGTTTGGTTTCATAACGCGGCGGAATGGAAACCACACTCGCCCATCGCGCGCGATAACGCGAATACACTGTGTACGGGTTGCCATTGTCTTGGACCACTTGATGCGGGTCCGCAAGATACAGGTCGTTGAACGTTCGATGGTGGATGCCTGCCGCATCCAGCGCGGTGCACACACGCGCATCGCGCCGCCGCGCATAGGGCGTATAGTCCGCGTGAAAATACACGGCGTCGGCTTGCGTCTCGCGCGCGAGGCACACCAATTCGCGCGCCGCGTCGCCTTGCCGCACAATCAAGTATGCGCCGCGTTTTCGCAAATTCGCATCGAGCTCTGCGAGGGCGTCAAATAAAAATTGTCGTCGCGCGGGCGCCAATTTTTTGCTCGCCAGCAAAGTGGGGTCGAGAATGAAAATTGGCAGCACCGCGTCCGCGTCGTTCAACGCGTGATGCAAGACGACGGTATCGTTCAACCGCACATCGCGGCGCAGCCACCACAAGATTCGTTTCATTTTTTTACAGTGCCAGCGCAGGGATGCTCTTGAGTTCGCGCAGCTCCGGTTTGCCGTTGCCGGAAAGGAGGTGGCGCGTGTCGGCAGTCGCTTCGGGCGAGATGCCTTTGGTGGCGAGGGCATTGATTTCATCGCGCGCGCGAATTTCGCGGCGCACGTGTCCGTCCACCATTTGCACCACGCGGTCGGCGTACTGCACCATGCGTAAATCATGTGTGACCATAATGCCCGCGCGTCCCTGCTCGTGAATCAGATTGGCAAACGTTTGCACCACCTGATGCGCGCGTTCGGTATCGAGCGACGCGGTGGGTTCGTCCGCCAGCACGACGGCGGGATTGTGCACGAGCGCGCGCGCAATCGCCACGCGCTGTTGTTGTCCGCCCGAAAGTTGGCGCGGCAGATTGTTCATGCGGTCGCCAAGTCCGAGCCGTTCCATCAACTCGCGCACGCGCAGCGCGCCCGCTTTGTCGAGTGTACCGTTCAAGCGCAGCATCACTTCTACATTTTCACGCGCGGTGAGAAACGGCAGCAAGTTGTTGGTCTGAAACGTGAAACCGATTTTTTCGCGGCGAAAGCGCGTGCGCGCGGCATCGGACATTGCCGCGAGGTTTGTGCCGTCAATGAAAATTTCGCCGTCGGTGGGACGGAGCAGCGCGGCGAGCATCGAGAGCATGGTCGTTTTGCCCGAACCCGACGGACCCACGAGCGCGAGAAATTCTCCCGATGCGACGTGCATCGAAACATTTTCCACTGCCGTCGTCAATACATTGCCGCTTCCGTACACTTTTTTTACACTGCGCGTTTCCAACGCGTACTGATTCGTCATGGTTGTTCCATCCTTATTTTGGTGATTCATTTTTGTCATTCGTCATCACGCGCCGAACCCGATTGCCGTCAGCGGTTCCACGCGGAGCGCATAGCGAATTGAAACCAGACCGCCGATAGGTCCGATGAGCAGCAGGGCAACCACGGCGGCGAACACCGCACTGCCGGTGAATACAATCGGGAACGTGGGCGGAAACGTGAGCGACAAGGCGAGCGAAAGCGCCGTGCCCATGGCTACGCCGAGCGTCGTGACAAGCACAATTTGCGCGAGCGCGGCGAACGCGACCACCCAATTCGACGCGCCAATCGCTTTTAACATGCCGATTTGCGGAACTTTTTGCAGCGTTTGAATTTGGAAAAATCCGCCGACGACGAGAATGCCGATGATGAACGCGAAATAACGCTGGGTGTCGAGTGTGTTTTGTTGTTCTTTGTAACCCGGCGTCGCGGTGTACGCCGTCTGCAAATCCACCACCTGCAAATCGCCGACTTGTTGTTCAATTTCTTTTGCCATTGCCGCTTGGTCATTCGGATTCTGCAATTGAATCGCGACGATGTTGGAAACCATTTGCGAGGTGTTGACATTCACAACGCCCGGACGAATGCGTTCCCACGTGAGATGCGGCAGAATGACGCTGGGCTGCAAAAAGAACGAACGTCCGTCCGTAATGCCCACCACGCGCACATCATAAAATTGTTCTTTGGTGCCCTGAATTGTTTTCAACGTCAGCGTGTCGCCAACCTTAAGGTTTGTACGCAGCGCGGTATTGCGGTCAAGCAGCGCTTCGCGCGCGCTCAAATCATCCAGTTGTTTCCCTTGCGTGACGGGCGGTTCGCCGGGGCGCCCGGGTTCCACGCCCAAAATCGAAACATTTACGTCCGGTTTGCCGTCGGACAAGACCACCGTCGCGGTGGACGCGCTGATTTGTCCCACATCACGCACACCGCGCACGCGTCGAATGTCCTGCGCGGTGGGGCGGTCGAGCCGCGAGGTTTGTACGGACAAATTCACATCCGCTTTGTACGCAATCAAATCCGCATTCAATTTTTCGATATATTCGCGGTTGCCGTTGCCCAGTCCTTCCGCCAACGCGGCGACAAACAACACCAACAGCGTAATCAACGCAATCACTGCCGCAATCAACAGAAAGCGTCCTTTGAGTCTCCACATTTCTTTGGCGGCTAGATAAAATGGCATCTTATGCTCTCCCTTTCGTTAACAGACTAAACAAGACAATCCCTTTTGGTTCTTGCTTGCTCACATTCCATCCCGCGTCGTGCGCCATCGCGCTAAATTCATTTGCGGTCGGGAATTGGATTCCGCTTGCGCGCAACATGTTCTGCACCGCGCTGCCCAACGGTTTCGGCGCGTTCTGCAAACTCATCACAAACATTCGTCCGCCGCGTTTGGTGACGCGAAATGCTTCGCGCAGTGGATGGATAAACGTCTGCATTTCATTGAGCGAACCGCCGACGACCACCGCGTCCATACTCGCATCTTGAAACGGCAATTTTTCGGCGGGCGCGCGCAGCAGAATAATTCCATTGCGTTGTTCGCGCGCGATATATTGTTTCGCTTCGCGCAGCATGGCGTATGCCAAATCCACTGCAAAAATCGTCGCGCCGCGCGCGCTCAAACTGCGCGCATACAGACCCGTTGACGTTCCCAAATCCATCACCCACTCGTTTGCCTGCACATCCGTCCATTCATTGAGCAAGTTCAATTCGCGCGCTACTGAAAAACTTTCGCCCGTGAGCAAACTCAACGCGCGTTTGCGCCAAATGCGTTCGTACCCTTGCGGCGTCGGAAAAAAATCGTTGCTTTTGCCCGCGAGGGTGAGCGGCAATTTTTTTTCATACACTGCCATATCCAAAATCTGTTCCGCAATCGGATACAAATGATTACAGCGGTCGCAAACGGCGTAACCATATTCGGGCAGCGCCGCTTTTGTAAACGCGTCGGGCGTGCTCGAGCGCAAGCCAACGCCTTGGCAATTTGGACAAACCAAGCCGGAAAAAATTTCCATGCGTTTAATCTTTCGCAAAGGCATCGCGCAGTGCGCGTCCAAACGGCAACCGATTCAGGTACGAAATCACTTCGGCATAACGACGCGGCTTGAAACCAAAATTCTTTTCGACCGCATCGGGCGTTGCCGTGTTATCCACGTTCAACAGCTCGAGCAAGCCGGTGGTCGCGGGCGGTTTGGGCAAAACAATTTCCATCCCCTTGATGACGGGGCGCATCAGCGGCACCGGCACCTTGACCAATAAACGCTTGCGCTGCAACGCGAACAAAATTTGTTTCACCATCGCCTCATACGTGAGAATTTCGGGTCCGCCGACCTCGTAGGTTTGATGCACGGTGCGCGGTTCCTTCAACGCCTGCGCCATCATCGTAACCATGTCCTCAATCCAGAGCGGTTGAAAGCGCGCCTGTCCGTCGCCGACGAGCGGAAACGCAAGCGGAGTGATGACAAGCCAACGCGCGAGCGCGTTCGTAAATTCATCTTCGGGACCGACGAGCACCGACGGACGAAAAATAGTCCAATCGAGTTGGCTCGCGCGCACCGCGTCTTCGCCTTGCCCTTTGCTGCGGAGATAGGCGTAGGGCGATTTGGAATCGGCGGCGAGCGCGGACTGGTGAATAAAACGTTTCACACCGGCGGCTTGCGCCGCCTGTACAATATTGCGCGTCCCATTCACATTGAGCGCGTCAAACGTGGCGCCGCCTTTTTCAAAAGGAATCGCGACGAGATGCACCACCGCGTCCATGCCTTGCACCGCAGCGGGCAAGGATTCCGGGCGGGTCACGTCTCCGGCAACCAATTCGACCGCAACATTTTTATCGAGATGCCCGCGCGCGTTCACGTCGCGCACAATGCCGCGCACGCGGTGTCCTTGCTTGACAAGGTATGCGGCAAGATGACTGCCGACGAAACCGGTAATTCCCGTAATCAAAATGTTCATGGTGCGTCCTCCTTTAGCGCCTGTGCGGGGTCTGTCGCCGCGCCAAGCCGTTCGACCAATTCACTGACTTGCGCTGCCGTGTCCGCGTTGAGGTGCCGCGCGCTCGCCGCGCGATACACATCCAAAAACTGATGAAAGGACGACATGGCAACTCGATGCGCGGGCATGAACACGTTTGCCCACACCCCTTGCAAATCCATTAACTCGGGCACGCCGAACGCGAACGCGCAAATGCACGCGTCGGTGAGAAACAACGCGGCGTGCGTCATGTCATGCCGAAATTCATCGCGCTGTGAATTTTTCAATTTGGGAAGCGCGGCAACATATTTGTTCGCCGCGTCGCTGGCAAGCTGCAAGCGCACCGCGTCGAGCGCGCGCGCCGCATTCAACATCCGCCGCGCGGGTTTCCATTCCGCAAGGCGCGGCGCGCGTGTGACGAGCTGTTGAATCGCGGTCACGCCGTCCTTGCCGAGATAGGCGCCGGGCAGATGTTCGCGCAGCGCGGGAAGCATACGAAACACTTCGCCGCCAAAGAGTAACGGCGCGGGCGGCAGTGGTTCGCTCCACAGGGGGAGCAGGGAAGCAAGCCCCGTCACGGTCGAAACCGAAAGCAGAATGAACTGCACGTCAGGTGGGATGTGACGCAATTCCGTGAGCGGTGTGCGTTGTCCCAAATACGTGACGTTCCAGCCATGCCGCCGCGCCAACAGCGTAAACATCAAGAGTCCCAAATCGTGCTGTTCTTCCGGCGCGCACGCGGCGACGAGACGCGACGCGCTCCACAGCGGCGCGGGCTGGGCTTGAAGCAGCGCGTGCAAACGTTGGCGCACGAGATTGCTTGCAAAATGTTCTTGTTCAACCGATAATAGATTGCGCTGCCAGTTGTCGCCGATGCGGCGCAGCGTCGGCTCCAAAATTTCCGTAATCATTTGTTCGGGTGAAAGGATGCTCCACGCCTCGTTCAAAATTTTTTGCGCCGCGGCTTCATCGCGCGCGAAAAACGCGTCGTACAACGCATCCGCGCGAGAGGTGAGGAGGGTCGCCGGCGCGAGCTGGATTTCCGGCGCGCCGCGCGCGTGTTCGCGCAACAGCGCGCTGGCTTGGGCGGGGGAAACACCCTGTTCAACCTGGCGTTTCATCCACAGCACATCGGCGATGTCCTGCTCGTCGTACAGCCGATAGCGATTTTCGGCATTGCGTTCCGGGCGGGGGATGCCGTACCGACGCTCCCACGCGCGCAGAGTGTGCAGGGGGACACCGGTGCGTTCCGAAACCGCTTTGATATTTAGACTCATGCTTTAACCTTCGACAAACACTATACAACATATCGCTTGTGTTGTCAATAGTTTGTATAATGTTTGTCAAGACTTTTTCCAACCTCGCTTTTTGCCGGGTTCTAACCTATTTTTGAGCCAAAAAGGAGCCCCTATGCCCATCCTCGATACGAACATTACCGCCGTCACCGTCTATCCCGACCGCGCGCGCGTCACGCGCACGGGACACATGCAGCTGGAGGCGGGCGCGCAAACGCTCACCGTTCCTGCCCTGCCGCACACGCTCGATGAAGCGTCGGTGCGCGCGAGCGGGCGCGGCGCGGCGCGACTGACCGGCGTTCAAACCGAGCGTCATACGGACGCGGACGCGCAAGCCGGACCTGCCAAAGACGCGCAGGACAAATTGCAGGCGCTGCTCGACCAGGACAAGATTCTTGCCGACGAGCAAGACGCGTGGACACAGCGGCTGACCATTGTGAAGCAAATCGGCGCGGGCGGCGGTGAGAATTTTTCGCGCAGTGTCGCGCGCGGAAAACTTTCATTAGAGGGCTTGACCGGCGTGCTTGATTATTTGTCGCAATCGCACGAAGCCGCGTCAAATATTTTGCGCGACCTCATCGTGCGCCGCCGCGACCTGCAAAAACAAATTGACGCGGCAAAACAGGATGCGGACAAATTACAGAATGCCGCCGCGCTCGAAACGGTGAATGCACACGTGCGCGTAGAAATGCAAGCGGCAGGTGAAATTGAAATCGAATTGAGTTACACCGTGTACGGCGCGAGTTGGCAAGCGCTGTACGACGCGCGGCTCGAAGGCGCCACGCTCGAATGGAATGCGCTCGCCCAAGTGCGCCAACAAACGGGCGAAGCTTGGAGCGCGCCGTACGCGCTCACCCTTTCCACCGCCTCCCTCGCGACCGGATTGGACAAACCCGAACTCGCCCCGTGGCGCGTGGACGCGTATCGCCCTCCGCAGCCGCGCATGATGCAAACGCGCGGCGCAGGTCCGATGATGGCAGCCGCGCCCGCCGCCGAAATGGCAATGCCCGCCGATGCGATGCCGATGCAAAAAATGACATACGAACAAGCGCAGGTCGAAACCGGCGCCGCAAGCGTGACGTACAAAATTCCAACCGCCCCGGCGATTCCTGCCGACGGCGAACCGCATCAAGTTCATATCACGACTCGTTCGCTCGACGTGCGGCTCGATTATTTTTGCGCCCCAAAAGTGGACGCCCACGCGTTCATCCGCGCCGAATTTACCAATCCGTCCGACTATATCTTTTTGAGCGGGCAGGTGAATTTGTATCACGGCGCGGACTTTGTTGGCACGCGGCACACCGAAACCATTGTGCCCCAACAAAACGTCGAATTGTTTCTCGGCGCGGAGGAACGCCTTTACGTCGAACGTCAAGAGACCAAACGCGCGGTGGACAAATCACTGCTCGGCAACACCGCACGCACCGCGCTCGCGTATCGCATCACGATTCAAAATCCCGCGCTCGATCTGGCGCGGCTCACCGTGCTCGACCAAATTCCAATTTCGGCGCATCCCGACATTCGCGTGAAACTCAATCGCGTCTCACCCGAAGTTTCGCCGAACGAGCAGGGCGAGCTGGAATGGAAGCGCGATTTGAAACGCGGCGAGCAAGCCGATTTTGAATTTGAAGTGACCGTCGAATACCCGAAAGAAATGCGCGTGGTGGGGTTATGACACTTGCCCAGCGTCAAGCGCAAGTTGCAAATTGGCGCCGCGCACTGTACCTTTTGCCATTTGCGCTTGGCGTGTTGGTCTCTGCGTGCGGCATCGCCCCCCCCCCTGCGAACGGCTGGGCGATTGTGGCAGCGGACCCTCAAACGGGCGACGTCGCCGTCGCGGGCGCCGCGTGTAGTGAATATCCGTACGACTATCGCGCGGGGCTCGTGCCGAATTTGGGCGCGGGCGCGCAGTTGGGCGTTGGCAGTCCACTGCATCGCGACCGCTTTCGCGCATGGATTCAAAATCCGTGGGACGCGTCGCGCATTGTCCAAGCGATTACCGCGCCGCATCAAGACGCGCAAGTGGACACGCGGCAGTATGGCATTGTCACAATTCAAAAGGGAAACGCGCACGTAGCGACCTTTTCCGGAAATGCGACCGCGCCGTACGCGAACGCGCTGCAAGATGAAACGCATGCTGTCGTCGTTCTGGGCAGTGGCTTGGTGAATGAAAAAGTTTTGCGCGATTCGCTCGCGGCATTCCGCGCGTCGGAAAATGTCGCGCTCACGCTGTCGGATAAATTGATGCGCGCGCTGGAAGCGGGTTCGGCAGCAGGCGGCGCGGCGTTGTGCAACGAGCGCGGCGCGGCGCAAACCGCGTCCACCGCGTTTATCATGCTCGCGCGCGGTGGAGATGAAATGTTTAACGTCGCGACACTGGGCAACAGCGCGCCGCAGGAACCGCATCCGCCGTACCTCGCGCTGTCGGTGCTCGAACCGATGGGCGGGCAAAACGCCGTGCAGACGCTGCGCGCGCAGTATAACGCGTGGCGGCAGCAGCACTTGCCCGCGTGCGCGGAATGTTTGGAAACGCGGGTCGTGCTTGCGCCCGGCGGCGCGTTGACCACCGCGCCCAACGCGTTCGTAGAACGCAATGCGTTGCTGCTGGTCGCGTTGTTTGTAATTGCGGTCATGGCGGCGACGATTGTTTATTTGGTTGTGCGTCCGCGCACGGGGCGCTCGATTCATTTGGCGGAGGAATGAGATGCTTTGGGAGACAACCGATTGCAAAATGTGGAAGAAAACGCGCGCGGAATATGAGGCGCTGATTCTCGCCCACGCGGTGAATCAACTGCCCGAACTGGACGCGTGGTATCGAAACGAATTGCCAAATATGCTCGCGGCGCGCAAACCCGCGTATGTGACTAAAGATGAATTTTTAGAAATCTTGCGCTGGAAAATGAAACGCGGCGATTGGCGCGAGTGGAATCGTGTGCGCGTGGCAAACGCTGACGCGCACACAATTAAAAAAGCCGCGCAGGATGCCTTTGCCGCGGCGCGCGATTTGGAGGAATCTGTCCCCACCGCTTCGAAAGAGTACAAAAAGCCGATTCAAATTTTGAGCGAGATGGACGGTGTGGGTCCTGCCACCGCATCCGCCGCGCTCGCCGCGTATCGTCCCGAACTGTATCCGTATTTTGACGAATGGATTGCGAAACAGATTCCCCATTTGGGCAAAGTGGCGTTCACCGCGTCGTACTATTGGAAATACGCGGACGCGCTGCGCGGCAAAGCAAAAGAATTGCAGAAAAAATGTAGAGATACATGGAACGCGCACGAGGTGGGACACGCGTTGTGGGTGGCGAGTGGGGGCAAGGTAAAAGTGAAATAAAAAAATCCGTGCCCGACACGGATTTTTTATTGGGTGTTCAACAACTGCTCCACCCGATACCCCTTTTCCAAAAAATATCCCAACTCTTCCGCGTTGAAATTCAAATCAATCGGGGTGGTGCCGGTGAGTTTGAAAAATTCGCCTTCGAGTTCGGCGGCGCGCCCGCGCGGCAAATGTCCGGCGGGGTCAAACGTTTGCCAAAATTCTCGCCAAAGGTTTTGTGCGCGCGGCGGCAAATGATTCACGTTGACAAAGGGACGCGGTTTCGTTTCAATCCACTTTTTTTTCAACGCATCAATCAACATATAACCGTGCGTTTCGCTCGCGTCACGATATTGTTCCCCATACGGCGGCGTCATGCGTTCAAAAATCCACGAATCGTCCACGAGCAAATAATAAATATCCCACGTCGGTTCGAGTTGCGCCATCCACTGCACGCCAAATTTTTTGGTCATGTCAACGGGCTTGGAAAAACCGACGAGCGTCAAATCGCGCGGGTCGTTCGTGTAACCGCTGTAATAGTACGGATAGTACGTTTCCGCCAATTCGCGCAGCGTAAAAAATTCGGCGTCGCGTCCGCCGAGATGTGGATAGCCCGAATGTGCATTGCAGCCCCAGCGCACCGCGTGTTGGTCTTGATACACCACGAGATTGTGGTCCACATCACGCGTGCCTTCCAGCAGCATCCAACGCGGCTCAAAGCCGTGTAAATAATTCACCGCATAGGCAAAGAGCGCGCCTTCAAAACAATGCGCCATGCCCGTTCGCAATACCATGCGCGGCGATATCGAAGTTTCTTCTTGTTCAATCGTCGCGTGGTCGTTGTTGTAATAAATTTCATTATCGAGAAACCACTGCACGCGGCGCGGAGTGTCGAGCGCGGCAAGAATCAAAATTTCGTCGTCGGAAAAATCGAGATTGAGTTCGCGCACGCGCGTATGAATTTTTTCCAGCGACGCGGGATGAATTTGTGCGCGCACGCGTTGGACGAAATACGCGAGTTGTTGTGCGGGCGACAATTGGGGGGGGGCGAACGTGGGCGAGAGTTTGCTCATACGTCTGGATGTCATTTCGAACGCAACGAGAAATCGGGGTTAACACAAAAGAGATTTCTCGCTCCGCTCGAAATGACGGACAACAATCGGAATGACGCGCAACAATCGGAATGACGCGCAACAATCGGAATGACGCGCAACAATCGAAATGACGCGCAACAATCGAAATGACGCGCAACAATCGAAATGACGCGCAACAATCGAAATGACGCGCAACAATCGAAATGACGCGCAACAATCGAAATGACGCGCAACAATCGAAATGACGCGCAACAATCATCCTTCCAAAATCGAGCGCACCTCTTTGACTTGGTCCGCGCTCAATTCCCACTCGCTTGCGTGCGCGTTGGCAGAAACTTGGTCGGCGTTCGTTGCGCCTGAAATGACCGAACACACCTGCGGTTCACTCAGCAGCCACGCCACTGCCAGTTCGCCCAGTGTATGTGCGTGGTGCGCTACGAACGCGCGCAGTTGGTCGAGGATTTCAAAATTGCGTTCGGTGAGAAACGGCGTCACATAGTTTACACGCGTCGGACTGATGGCATCGCCGCGTTGATATTTGCCGGTGAGGAATCCGCCCGCGAGCGGAAAGTACGGGACGATGCCGAGTTTTGCATAGCGCGCGTAGGGAAGCACTTCGCGCTCCAAATCGCGATAGAGCATGTGATATTCTTCTTGCGTCACCACAAATTGACTCCACCCGCGCATTTCCGCAATTGCCTGTGCGCGCGCCAGTTGCCAGCCCGCAAAATTGCTCGCGCCGATATAGCGCACTTTGCCGCTGCGAACCAAATCGTCGAGCGCGCGCAGGGTTTCTTCGAGCGGTGTTTCCGCGTCCCATTCATGAATATAGTACAAATCAATGTGGTCGCTTTTCAAACGGCGCAAACTGTTTTCGACGCCGTTTAGGATATGATAGCGGGATGCGCCGCGCTCATTCACACCTTCGCCCATCTTGGCGCGAACTTTGGTCGCGAGCACAACGCGGTCCCACAGCCCTTCAAGCGCTTGTCCCAGCAGAGTCTCTGACATTCCGGGCGGCGCGCCGTACACGTCCGCCGTGTCAAAAAAATTGATGCCATTATCGAGGGCGCGGTGGATGATGGCTTTGGCGCCGTCCAAATCTACTGTGCGCCCGATGCGATTGCAGCCGACGCCGACGACTGAAATTTTTACGCCCGAATTGCCAAGCGAACGATAGCGCATTGCGTATCTCCTTATTTTTCTTTTTCGCTGCTTGCTTGTTGAACTGCCACGCGCTCGTACACGCTTATAAATTTCCGCGCGACATTTTCCCAATTCAAATTTTCATGCACCTGCGCGCGCGCGCGTGTGCCCAAACGTTCGCGCAACGTTTCATCGCGCGCGAGCCGCACAATCGCGCGCGCCAACGCAGCGGAATTTTTTTCCTCGACCAAAATGCCGCTCGCGTCGTTTTCAAGCACATCGGGAAAACCCGCGATATTGCTCGCCACAATCGGTTTGCCCGCCGCCATGCCTTCGAGCACAACGTTCGGCAAACCGTCCACGTTGCCCGCGTCGTCGCGTACCGAAGGCACGCTGATAATATCCGCCGCCGCAAAGTACGCCGCAATCTGTTCGCGCGGCACGCGTCCCGCAAACGTGACGTGTCCGTTCAAGCCGCGCGCGCGCGCTTGCGTTTCCAGTTCCTCGCGCAAATCGCCGTAACCGACGAGCACCAACCGCGCGTGGGGCGCGTCCTGCAAAATTTGCGGCATCGCGCGTACGAGATATTCAAAACCTTTTTTGTACACCAGGCGTCCCACTGCGAGAATCATTACTTGGTCGCGCTCCAAGTTCAATTGTGCGCGCACGCGCGCGGCATCTTCCGGCTGAACATGAAACGCTTTCGCGTCCGCGCCATACGGCACAAGTTCGGTCCTGCTTTCCTCCGCGCCCACCGCCATCGCGCGCTGCATCAAATCATCGCTGCACGCGGTGAGCCACGCGGCATTATCGAAACACCACCGCGCCGCCGCGCCAAACGCGCGATTTTTTTCTGCCATGAATACATCACTGCCGTGCATTGAAATCACGAGCGGCAATTTTCGCCACCGCGCGACGAGCGCCGCCGCCGGCGCGTTCGGCAAGACCCAATGCGCGTGTATGACATCAAATTTTTCGCGCGCGGTGAGTTGCATCATTTTTTGAAACGACGCGGTGAGCGCAAAGGGCGCGAGCGCGTACACGCCGCGTTTTAATTTCACATCGCCGCGCAGCGCTTCCGCGTATCCCCACAGCGTCCATTCCGGTCGCAACGCGTATTTGTACGGATGAAAATGTACGCCATCTTCCACTGCGCCGCGTTTCAATTCGCGGTGTTCGGGCAGCACCACATGTACGTCAATATGTTGACGCGCGATATTTGTGGCGATGGATTCAATAAAGGGCGCCGTCGTATCGCCGCGAAATTTTGGATACGACGAGGTGAGCATCAAGACGTTCATTTAGGATTTAGGATTTCGGATTTATGATTTCGGATTGAGGAAGCATTGTCGTTGGTCGTTCGTCGTCTGTCGTCCGTCCTTCCAACACCCACACCGCGAAACCCACAATCCCATTCACGAGCTGCAATAAAAACAAGAGCGCAGACAACGCGAGCGCTTGCGCGGCGGTAATGTGCAGCGTTGGCGCGAGCAAGAGCAGCAATGCTTCGCGCGTGCCGACGCCGCCGGGAATGACGGCAAAGAGCTGCACGATGCTGACGAGTGACATGGAGGCGACGAACGGGAGAGGCGGGAGGAAAATTCCAATTGCGGCGGCGGCGAGAAACAAACGTCCATAGACGACGAAGGTTGCCAACACGCTGATGGCGAATTGAATCAAAATTTGTTTGGGGGTGAACGCGACGGGCGCGTAGGCGGCATCTGTGGTTTTATTTTTTCGCATCCGCAGAAAAATATCAAACAAGATTTTTTGGGTGCGCGGATGAATCGAAATCGCGAGCGCCGCAATCGTCCCGCCGCCGAGCAGCGCAAGCATGAGCCATTGCCCGATGGCGATTTGTGAAAAAAGAAAAATGCCGCTCCCCGCGAGCAGCAGCAGAATCAACACATCCCAAATGCGGTCGAGCACCACCGAGATGAGCGATTGACTAAAGCCGCGTTCGCGAAAATACGCGACTTTGATGGCATCGCCCACATTGCCTGGCGTAAGCATTCCCGCGCCCAGTCCCAACGCGTACAAACGTACTGCCTCGCGCCAGGGAATCGGCACACCGAGGTCGCGCAAAATGATTTGCCAGCGCCACGCTTTCACGAGCAAAAAAGGAATAAAGCCGAGCACGGACAGCGCGACGAGCCAGACATTGGCGCCCGCGAGAATGCCAAACATTTCGCGCAAGTCTATTTTCAAAAATAAAACGAGGGCGATGAGCGCGAGAACGGTGAGGATGCGGAGAGGAGTTTGGTAACGTTTGAGGAATTGCATGATGGGCGTAGCAGGTATCAGGGCGTAGGTAGCACGGAACCCCTTACTGCTTGCTGCGTGCTACTCCTTTTCCACGCGCTCGAAACGCAGCGCGGCGATTTGTTCGGCGACGAGCCCGATGAGAAAAATCAAAATCGTCATCGTGAACAAAAGCACGGCGGAATTGGTGATATAGAGCCGGTGCGAGAACAACAAAATATCTATGATTGTATAGACGAGCGCAATCACAAACAGCGCGCCGCTCACGGGCAAAAACAATTTCATTGGCGCGAACATGGTACTCATGCGAAACGCGATGATGAGAAAACGCGTGCCGTCGCGCACGGGTTTGATTTTGCTCACGCCGCCCTGTCGTTTCAACATTGTCGTCGGCACAAATTTCACCGAATAGCCCGCTTTGATAAACGCGAGCGAAGTAGTCACGGGCGTGGAAAAACCGTTGGGCAACAGATGAATAAACTGCATGAGGTCCGCGCGTCGCGCCACCCGAAAGCCCGACGTGGCGTCCGGCACGCGCACACCCGACAGGTACGTCGCCAAAAGATTCAAGATGTGATGATACATGCGGCGCCCAAAATCGGTCTGCGAATTTTCGTCGCGCGCGCCGATGACCAAATCGTATTCCCCCACACAGTCCGCGAGTTTTTCAATATCGCGCGCATCGTGCTGTCCATCCGCATCGAAAATTATTACCAGCTCGCGCGAGGCATTGCGTAAACCCGTTTTCACCGACGCGCCGTTGCCTTTGTTGTACGGATGACGCACCACGCGCGCGGCGTGTGCTTGCGCGAGCTGTGCCGTCGCATCGGTAGAACCATCGTCCACTACAAGAATTTCGGATGAGGGATAAAGCGCACGCAGTTGAGGAAGCACATCGCCGATGGTTTCGGCTTCATTGAACGCGGGGATGAGAATGGTCAGTTGTTCCGAACGCACGGCGGAATTATAGCACGAGTGGGAGATAGCCGATGTCGGATGCTCCATCGGCGGAGCGGCGCTTGGTTCGCTTCTATTCGCCATTGTCTATCGGCTATGCTAAAATCGCCGCCATGTGGTTCAAGGTGGAACACAGTTATCGTTTTGATGCCGCAGGAAAATTGGACGCGGACGATTGGGTTTTGATTCCGCGCGCACAGCTGCGTGACGATTTTGTCCTCGATGCTGCGTTCGCCGACGAAATGGCGCGACGCTATTTTGAATTGGTCGAGCGTTCCACGCCTCTGCTGCGCGTGGTGCGCGACGCGCAAGGCGTGCGTTATGCGGTGCCGGCGGGAAAAACCGCGCTGCTGTTGGCGGATGGGGAACGCGTGGTGGATGCCGAGCGCGCGGAAATCAGTTGGCGCATTGCGGGTGGTTTTTTGCTCGCGCATCATGTCAATTACGGCGGACGTTTTTATCTCGGCGGCGAATGGACGAAACCGGATGCGTTGAAATTGTACACGGTCATTCGCCGTTATCCGCCGCGTTGGACCAATTGGTTCGGCGTCGCACTCGGCAGCGCGTTGTATGAACGCACGCAAGGGATTGCGCACAAACGGATGGGCGAAACTTTTTTGCGCGCGCTGTCGGCGGATGTATCGCGAGCCGCGCCTTGAAATTTAGCGCGCGCGTACTGTTATCCTATTGTAAGAATTCGCAAACGGGCATATATTTGCAATATCAATCTGGCAGAAAATTTATCCAAGGAGGATTTGATATGCTTTATCTGCCCCGCAAGGAAGAAGAAGGACAAGGTTTGGTAGAATACGCGCTGATCCTGGTCCTCGTGGCGATCGTCGTGATTGCGATTCTCGCGATTCTCGGTCCGCAAATCGGCAACATTTTCAGCCGTGTGACCAACGGTCTCGCAGGCACCTAAGCCAAAACGTTCGCCCAAAAAAATGCCCCAACCGATTGGTTGGGGCATTTTTATCTCACCGCAAAATTTTTCAGTTCGATGACATCGCGGTTGTCCGCCGCGCTTAAACGGTCTTGCGTCAACGTATCGTACCAACCAACGCGCAAAACATATTCGCCCGCCGGAACCGTGCGCGGCAAACGCAAGCGATAGGTCTCGCGCACCATTTCGTCTTGCGCCCAACGCGGTGTGGGATAAATTCCATTCAGCGGCTCGTGGTCGTCTTGCGCCAGCTTGGCGCCGTCCTCTGTTTCAAGATGCGCAAAGGTTGTAAACCGCGCGGTTGGTTTTTGCGCGGCGCGCCACACAATGCTCAAGACCATCTCCTCGCCGCCGCGCAATTCGTCCGGCGCGAGCGACCATCCCACCAATTCAAACGTATCGCCCAGCGTCACACGCGGTCCAAAATGGGCGAGCGGCGCGGGTTCGTACACCACATAGCGCGCATCCGCGCCCGTCATCGCGTATCCGTAATCCAACGCGGAAACGAACGCGTGTGTGAAATTTCCGAACGCGTCCACGTCCTCACGCGTGCCGCGATTCAAAATCACCAGCGGAAAATTGCCCGCGCGCAAATTTTCGACTTCCCATTTTTGGTCATAGCGCCCCGCGCGCGCGAGGGTGCTGTACACAAAACTATAGTATGTGACCGGTTTCCCGTTGCCCCAAAGCAAGCCCATGTCTTCGGCAATGACCGTACCCGTCGTATTCTGAATGAGCGGCGCAACGTGTTCATTTCCCGCGCGCACCTCGTCAAATAATTTTTGCGCGAGGCGCGGGTCATGTTCATTCCAAAAGAGCGCGAGCTGCGCGAGGAGCAAAACGGGAATCACCCATTGCAAACGCGGCAGCGTTTCAAGGGCATGGATGCCAACGCCTGCAAACACGCACGCCACCGCAATCGTTTCTAAAAAATAATTTTCCCACGCGCCTTCGCGTCCCGCCAGCGCGAGCGACAACACAGAAACGAGCGCGTAGATTTCCAGTACGCCGAAATGCTTGGCGCGCACGCGCGCGAACCAACCGACGGTGGCGAAAACAAGCACGACGGCGTACGTGACCAAGAAACTTGTCAGCAGCGGCACAAACACGCGCGGCGTCCATACGGTCGCGTTCAACGCGAGAATGCCAAAACTCCAACCGCCCTGTGTCAAAATTTCCAGCAGCAAAAAAACCGCGCCGCCCAGCGCGCCCAACGCGAGCGCAAACAAAATGCCCGCGCGTTGGTTTCGCAAAAAAATCGCAAGCGTCGCCGCCGTCGGCGCGACAAACAGCGATTGCTTTGTGTACAGCGCGAGCAGAAAAAATAGAATGGCACCGCCCAAGAGTACAAGCGTGCGTCGTTCGTCGTCCGTCGTCCGTTGGCGGCTTTGCCACCGCCTGACACAAAAAATTCCGGCAAAGGAAAATGCCACGCCGACCAAATCCACGCGATACAGCGGCAGCCAATGATAGACGAATGTGGAACCCAAAAACAAACCTGCCATCAAAAATGCCAAGCGCGGATTGTTGGTTCGCGCACGCACCAAACGAATAATGAATGCGGCGAGGATGAGCGCCGCCGCGAAATTCAACCAACGTCCGAACGTCAGCGTAACGCCAAACAGCGGGACCATGACTGCGGTCAGCAACATCGCCACAGGCGGATAATTCGCCGAATCGAACGGCGGACTCGATGCGAGAGTGGTGTAAATATTCATGCCGCGCGCGAGCTTGAGGGTAAACCAAAACACATCGCCTTCGCCGTAATCGAGCACATACGGAAACAAGATGGCGCGGAACACGAGCCAAAACGTCAACGCCAGATAGAACGCGATGCCAACGCCGACCACAGTCCACACCGCGCGCAGTGTCCATTTCATCGCCACGAGTTTAGCATACAACTTTCGCAATTCATTATTCGTTATTCGCAATTCGTTATTGGGTATTGGTTATTGGTTACAGGCTGCGCGTCCTTGCCGCCCTGCGCGTTTGGCATTGTGCGTGGGTCATTGTGCTATAATCGCCGTCAGTGTTTTCGTCGCTTGTCCCATCGGAGTTGTCCATGCCTCGCCGCGCACTTGCGTTTTTAATTCTCAGTGTCCTTTGCTTTTTGTTCGCCGCCTGTTCTGCCGAACCCACGCCAACACCCGCACCTACACGCCGCCCGACGCGGACACCGCTTCCGCCGGTCACGTTGAAACCGCCTGCCACCAAAACGATTCCTACGGCAACCGCATTGCCCACCGAAACGCTTACGCCGTCACCCGAACCTGCAACCGCCGAACCGACCAAAGCCGCGCAGAATTCTTCCAACAACAACAATAGCGGATTGACGGTGTGGACGATGGCACCGCTCGTAAATTATTTTTCCAAACTGGCGCCCTCGACGCAAGAAGGCATTACGCGTCCGGCAAATGTGAATCCGCTGACAGGTCTGCCGGTGAGCGACCCGGCACTGTTGCAGCGACGCCCCGTGCTCGCGCGGATTGGGAATGATCCCAGCGCGCGCGACATTCACGCGGGCTTTAACCAAGCCGATTTGGTCTTTGAAGAAATGATTGACCAAAAAAATATGGTGTTTGCGGTGACGCGCTTTACGCTGGTCTTTTACGGACAGAACGCAACCTTTCGTCCGCTCCGCAGCGCGCGCGCAGTGAATGCTTCGCTGATGCCGATGTTTGATGGCGTGCTGATTAGTTCGGGCGGAAGCAAAGGCACGCGGTTTATGCTTTCGCAGCTGCCGTGGAAAGACCGCAATCTTGACGGTGATTTGCAAGGCACCACCATTTGTATCGCGCCCGGCGATTATCGCGTGCGCGTCGCGTCCAGTGTCCAGCATGTGCAAGATTACGTGACGGCAAAAGGACAAGAAAGCGCGGTCTCACTGCGCGGCTTTCAATTTTCCGACAGCGCGCCAAACGGCTCGCCCGCGCCGAGTGTGGCATTTGACCATTCGCCGTGGCCCTTTCGCGCGGCGGGTCTGACCGAATGGCGGTATGATGCGGCGAGTGGCAAATATCTGCGGTTTGTAAACGGCGCGCCGCACAATACAAAAAATTACGCGCTGGATGGAAAATGGGGCGGCAGCTGCAATCTGCCCGAACCACAATCGGAACAAATTGCCGCATCCAATGTAATCGTTTTGAATGTAAAATATGAGCCGACGGATTTTGTCGAAGACACGCTCAATTCGTACAGCGCGTTTGTGGAAATGACGGGCAGCGGCACGGCGCAAATTTTTCGCGATGGCGTAAAAATCGACGCGCGCTGGGAACGTCCGACGCTGACCGATTTTTTTAAATTCACGGATGCGGCAGGCAGCGAAATTGCGTTGAAACCGGGTAACAGTTGGTTTGAACTTGCGCCGCTTGGTTATCAACCAACGGTAAAATAAAGAGACCGGAGACTAGAGGTTTGTCGTGGCGACACACCTCTAATCTTTAATCTCTAATCTCTATGATTGCATGGGCACTTTCCGGCGGGGGAAATCGCGGACCGATTCAAGTCGGCGCAATGCGCGCGCTGTTTGAACGCGGCATTGTGCCCGACATGTTGGTCGGCACGAGTGCGGGCGCGTTGAACGCCGCGTTTATGGCGACGAATCCAACCGCGCAGACGAATGAACAACTCGCGCAGTTGTGGCTCGGCACCAAGAGCGCGGACATTTTTCCGAAACCGCGTTGGTTGATGATTCTGCGCGCGGTGTTTTCGGGCAACGGTTTGGACGATGACCGCGCGCGCACCAAAACGTATCAACGTTATTTGCCCCCGGGTGTGACCACCTTTGGCGACCTGAAAATAAAATTATATTTGACGGCTGCTGATTTGCAGACGGGGCGTTTGTACTTGTACGGCGATGACCCGTCCGCGAAATTGATTGAAGCGGCGTTGGCGAGCAGCGCGCTCCCGGTGGTGTGGGACCCGGAGATTATCAACGGGCACCAGTTTGTGGATGGCGGCGTCATTGCCAATGTGCCTATCAGCATTGCTATGGACCGCGGCGCGACGACAATCTACGCGCTGGATTTGCAAGACGGCGGACCGTACACATCCAAAAAAGGTGTTATCCAAATCGCGCTGCACACTATCGGCGTGCAAACGTACCAGCAAGCGCTGCGCGATATTCAACGCGCGATTGACGCGGGCAACATCACCCTGCATTACATTTCACTCGGCGATATTTTCAACACGATTGATTTGCAGGACTTTGGGCATACGGCGGAAATGATTGAGCAGGGTTATCAACGCGCGAAAAAATATTTGGAGAATCCAACGCCGAACCGTTTGCCCGGCGGCAAGCCCGGCGTATTGGCGCCCGGCGAACCTGCCGCCGACCCGAACACGCCGCCCGGCGCAGTGCCGTATCAACCGCGATTCTGAAAAATGTACATCATCGGCTTGACCGGAAACATCGCAACGGGCAAAAGCACCGTATGCAATATCCTTGAACAGCTCGGCGCGCGCGTGATGGACGCGGACAGTGTCGCGCACGCGGTGTTGAAACGCGGCTCGCGCGCCTGGCGCGGCGTGGTGGACGCGTTCGGTTATGACATTTTGCAATATGACGGAAACGTGGACCGCCAAAAACTCGGCGCGGTTGTTTTTCAAAACGCGGCGAAACTGCGCACGCTCGAACAAATTACGCATCCGGCGGTTGGCACCGAATTGGCGCTGCTCGTGCGCGACGCGTTGAACGAGCCCGACGCGGGCGACACGATTTTGGTGGTCGAAGCGGTCAAGCTGTACGAAGCGGGAATGCACGAATACATGGACGCGCTGTGGGTCGTTACCGCGCCCATCGAGGAACAAAAACGCCGCTTGATGCAAGAGCGCGGAATGACAGAGGAACAGGCGAGCATGCGTTTGCAGGCGCAACCACCGCTCGATGAAAAATTGAAACGCGCGGATGTGGTCATTAACAACGGCGGCAGTATCGAAGAAACGCGCGTGCAGGTGCTGCGCGCGTTTGCCGCGCTGGACCCCGCGCACACGACGGACAAGACGCCGCTGCTCTTGCGGTGGCTCCGCATTGCGCCGAATACGCAAAACGCCTCTGCCGCCCCCGTTTCAAATGGTGAACATGAAGCAACGGACGCTGCCACTGCCGCGCCGCTGGCTGCGGCAGCCACGGCGACCGAACCCGCGATTGCCGAAAGCGAATGGGTGGTGCGCCGCGCGAAACCGAGCGATGCGCGGATGCTGGCGGACTTGTTGACGCGCATCGAAGGACGCACCGAACCATTGGGGCGCGCAGAAATGTTGGAACGCCTCGGCAAGTACGGTTATTGGCTGGTGCGCACCCGCGAACAAACGCTCGCGCTCGCCGCGTGGCAAGCCGAAAATCTCGCCGCGATTGTTCACGAATTATGGGTGGCGAATGTGGAAGATGCCCCGCGCGCGTTTCCGAAATTGCTCGCCGCGATTCAAGACGAAGCCAACGCGCTGACGTGCGAAGTGGTTGTGCTGCTCGTGCCCGAACGCGCCGCTGCGCTCGCGCAAATCGCCGCGCACGCCGCCGAGTATGAACCCATTGCGCTTGACGATTTGCACAAACTCTGGCGCAGTGTTATTGAGCCGCTGTATCAAGACGGACAGGTGATGTACGCCAAGCGGCTCCGCGAAATGGTAACGAAACCGATTTAGAATTTAGGATTTCGGATTTGTGATTTATGATTCTCGGAGAAATGCGCGAAATCCAAAATCATAAATCATAAAGCATAAATTTCAATGAACGCTCTGAAAGCATTTGCCTCACAACATCCGCGCATTACGGCATGGATTGTTCTTGCGATTGGCATGGTCGTCATTTTACTTTGGGCATCCAAAGATGTTGGGCTTTTGCCGACCCAGCTGCTCGCCCTCGTCATCGCCACCATCGCGTTGGCGGGACTGTGCGTGTGGATTATTGGCTGGGAAGACAATGATGACGACGAAGCGGACGCGGCTGCCTCAACGCCCAAGTCCGCAAAATAATTTCTATTGCGCGTTTGAACATGCGGGTTAACGAATTTCTCAATCTCGTCGCGCAAGAAACGCGCGCCGCGCTGCCCATACGCTTTCGCAAATTTCACGCGTGGAAACGTTATACGCTGATTCAACTGTTTTACGCGCGCCGCTCAATTCATTATGAAGTGTGGGTGCGCGGCGGGAACGTCCACGCGCTCGAAATCGGTTTGCACTGCGAAGCGGACGCCGCGACCAATCGCGCGGTCTTGGAAAAATTGGACGCGCATTTGTTTGAAATCAAGCACGCGCTCGGCGACCATATTGAAGCCGAGCAGTGGACCAAGAGCTGGACGCGCGTGCACGAATTGATGCCGTACCAACATTTGGACGATGCCACAGCGCGCGCGTGCGCGAAAAAGCTAGCGCGCATGATTGAGACCCTCCAGCCGCTCGTCGGAAATCCCTTCTTGTCCAAAAAACAAACATGAGCATTGAACGCTGGAAAAAATATCTCCGCTACGACCCCACGCGCTGGCTCCTCGAAACGAACGACCCCTCGCTTTTGCTTTGGTATCAACTCGACATCGCGGATCGTCCTGAAGATGCGCCCCGCGTGATGGAAACGCGCGAACGCGTGTTGTATTCCGAACCCGTCCAAACGATTTTCGCCGCACAGAACGCAATGGGTTTTTGGGGCGAGCCGGAAAATTTATCCCAGCCGCACTATACCGCGACGTTGTGGAATCTCGCGCTGCTTGCGGAACTGGGCATCCCGCGCGCCAGCCGCCGCGCGCGCAACGCGTGCGAATTTGTTTTGCAAAATTTTCTAACAGAGGATGGAACGTTCGCGGAATTGAACGCGATGGAAAGCGGTTATTTGCTGCGCGCGTTCGGGTATTTCAATTACGCGAACGATGCGCGCGTGCTGCGCGCGGCGCGCACGTTACGCGAGCGTGTGGATTCGTACACCGCGCGTGTGACCGCGTTGTGGGGCTGGCGCGCGTTTGTACACGATAGGGAAATTGAGGATGCGACGCGTGAAAATGTCGAGCGCGTGTTGAATGAGGCGCGTACAGGAAACGCGGCGGCGAGGACAGGGAACGCGGCGGCGATGGAACGGAACGCGGCGGCGAGGACAGGGAACGCGGCGGCGATGGAACGGAACGCTGCGGCGATGGAACGGAACGCGGCGGCGTTGACAGGGAACGCTGCGGCGAGCGTTCCCTACACGTTTCCGCAATTTGAACCGCGCGATGAATTGTTTGTGTTGCGCGTGGTGTCCGAATATGACCGTGTGAATGATGCGCGTCTGGCGCCGTTGATGGACGCGCTGGTTTCAAAACAAAACGAACGCGCGCAGTGGACGCTGGAACGCGATTTGAACGCGCAGCTGGTTACGCCTTTTGAACGCGCGGGCGAACCAAGTCGGTGGATAACGCTGAATGCGTTGAGAGTGGTTGTGAAACTCGTTATGCGTGAAACAGAAAACGTCATGGGGAATGCTCCATGACGTTTTCTGTTTCACTTTTTAATTGTCCCAACTGAATTTCCTCACGAACGGCGGAATCTTTTTTACTGCCTCTATCGTCAGTGTGCGGTTTCCTGCGAACGAATCGTACCACGCGCCCGCTTCGTCCCCGCCGGCAAGCATCCACATATTGAATGCAAACAAATAATCGGGCAGGGCCGCGCCGTTGGACAATTTCCCCGTGCGGAACCAATCGTACACCGCGAGCGTGTAATCGCGATGCAATTCTTCGCTGACCTTTGGAAAACGATTGTCTTCTTGCGAATCAATCTTCCAACCGCCTTCGCCTACAATGAACGGCGGCACGAATCCCAGCCGTTTGTAAAAAATCGTCGCGTAGGCGCGAAAACCCAAAACGCCGGTCGTATCTTGTTGATAAGCGGGCGGATGATTTACGCCGTACGCGTGCGGAATAAAAAACATACGGTGGAATAACGCTTCGCCTTGGCGCGCGTAAACCTGATTGATAAACTCGCGCAGCCAGTCCTCGTCGAGCAATTGAATGCCGGGGTAGCCGCCCGCGTTGTATACATCTTTTGCCGCCGTCAACAGGTTCAAAATGTACTGGTCGCGGTCTTGCGGGTGGTCATCCCATTCAACTTCGAGTTCCGCTTCGTTATACAGCTGCATGTACGGCGGCAGATTGTATTTTTTGATAATGTCAATGTCGCGCTGCCAGGCAAAATATCTCTGGAAGGGTTTCAACGTTTTGCGCCATACGACAAAAATGCCCGCTTCCGAAAATTTGCGCGCGGCAATCTCCAAATGATTTTCGTCCGTATAAACCACCGTCGCCCATTTGAGATGCAGCTCTTGCATGCGCGCGATTTGTTTGTCCAATTCTGCTTGGTCGTAATAACCGCTGGCGATAAAGTGAATGCCGAGCCCGTTGTCGTTTGGCGGGCGCGGAAAATCTTGGAGCGTAAGCGGCGGCAAATCATCGCGCAGAGGCAAACGCGGAGGTGCGGTAGGCGTTGGCGTTGTCGTCGTTGTGATAACGGCAGTGGATGTCAATGTCGCCGTTAGCGTTTGCGCGGCGGCAGCCGTAGCGGTGGAAGGAAGATAAAGCGCGGTGGTGGCTTGTTGGCGCGGGGTGGGGAGCGGAAACATGTCCGTTGCTTGCGCAGCGACATTCACGCTCACCGTCTCTGGCGAAACAGCTTGGGCGATTTTTGCGGGCGCAGAATTTGCCGTCGAGGCACAGCCCAAAATCGTCAGCGCAAAAACAAACAGGGTGAAAATTGTTAAATGTGTTTTGTGCATTTGGCTTGCATCTCTAGCGGAGAGACCATTTCATTATAGATGAATTACGAATTAGAACAATTCATTGACCGCGCGTTTTTCTATGATACAATCGCGGCGGTTTGGCAAATCGCTAACAGCCACGCGCATCGCGCCCTTTCCAACGATTTCACAATCTCTAGTCTCTAGTCTCCAATTTCCAACTATGCAAACACCCACTTTCCTCGACATTTTGCGCGCCAAACAAACCATTGCCCCGCATTTGCCGCGCACGCCGTTGTTCAAATATCCCGCGCTCGATGCGGCAACCGGGCTTGATTTGTACGTCAAACATGAAAATTATCAGCCGATTGGCGCGTTCAAAGTGCGCGGCGGCATCAATCTCGTTTCGCAGTTGTCCGACGATGAAAAAACGCGCGGCGTGATTTCGGCGTCAACGGGCAATCACGGACAATCTATCGCGTATGCGGCGCGTCTATTCAACGTTCCCGCAACGATTGTGGTTCCCGAAAATGCGAATCCCGTCAAAGTGGATGCAATGCGCGCGCTCGGCGCGACCATTATTTTTCACGGACCCGATTTCGATGCGGCGCGCGAACATTGCGAAGCGGTGGCAGAAGAAAAACATTTGCGTTATGTGCATTCGGGCAACGAGCCGCATCTCATCGCGGGCGTCGGCACGCATACGCTGGAAATTCTGGAAGACGTGCCCGATGTGGATGTAATCATTGTGCCCATCGGCGGCGGGAGCGGCGCGGCGGGCGCGTGCATTGCGGCAAAAGCGATTAATCCGAACATTCGCGTGATTGGCGTGCAAGCCGAAAAAGCGCCTGCCGCGTACAAGTCATGGAAAAATCGCGCGCTTCTTGAAGATACCAACGCGACCTTTGCCGAAGGACTCGCAACGCGCACCGCGTTCGCGCTGCCGCAAAAAATTTTGTGGGAGATGCTCGACGATTTTATTTTGGTGAGTGAAGAAGCCATGCGCGCGGCGATTGTGATGTATTTGCAAAAAGCAAAAACATTGTCGGAAGGCGCGGGCGCGTCATCGCTCGCGGGCGCGCTGCAATTGCGCGAACAATTACAGGAAAGAAAAGTTGCGTTGATTTTGAGCGGCGGCAACATTACGCCCGAACAATTGAAACAGGTGTTGGCATGAGTGAGCGGAAAGCGGGTGACGCGCTCACGATTCGCAAAATGAAATACCGCAATCCGGAGTTGTGGATGATGTGGCAGTGGGACGAAATCATTTGGCATGTCAACAATGAATTTTTTGTCGCGTTTGAAACACCAGGAAAAATCTTTGAACGCCCGGACAAAACATTTATCGGAACGAATTATGCGTTGTTTTATTTTTATCCGAACCAACCCTTTTATTTTTATGAATTGTACCTAATGTGCAACACTTTTGTCATTTCGAGCGGAGCGAGAAATCTCGCAAGGCGCGAATGAGATTTCTCGCAAAACTTGTCCCGAAGCATTGAGGGAACGGCTCGAAATGACATTTGTCCCGCGAAAGAGTTGCACATTGAGTGAATTGTATCTGCCGGAGCCGCCGCATCTCTTGAAAAGTTGGTATTGCAACATCAATGCTGTGCCGCAGCGCACACCCGACGGCTATGCGTTCATTGATCTCGACCTTGATATTTGGTTGTATCCTGATTTGACGTATGACCTTTTGGATGAGGACGAATACCGCGAACATGCAGACAAATATCAGTACACCAACGAGATGCGACAGACTGCGCGTTCAACGCTTGATACCTTGCGCGAGCGAATTGCGCGCGTCGAATTTCCATTTCGGCATAATGTAAAAACGCTTGAAGCAGAAATTGAAACGTTAGGCAAACAATTCAACGCGCCCATCTCTACTCTCCAGTCACAAATCTCGAATCTCCATGCTGCCTGAATTGAAAAAAATCGGCGTCACTGCCGGACAAAAAATTTTGGTGCATCGCGCGCCCAAAGCGTTCACGCAAGAACTGCGCGACCAAGCGCCGCCCGAAACATTGATTTCGACGCGGCTGACAAAACGCGCGCGGTACGACATGATTTTTCATTTCGCCGCGCCCGATGAAAACTTGGACGCGTTGTTTGAAATGATGCAGACCGCGTTAAAAGCCGACGGCGCGCTGTGGGTGATTATGCCAAAACAGAAACAACAAAAACAACTCGGCTATGTGTTTGATTGGAACATGTTGATTGCGTCCGCGTTGAAAACCACATTGGTGGACAACAAGACGCTCACGTTTGGACCGGAAGAATATGGCACGCGGTTTGTGATTCGCAAAGAAATGCGCGAGACGTAGGGAACGTTCGCTGTAACGTTCCATCTATCCAATGAAGATTTTTGTTACAGGCGGGACAGGCGTTTTGGGGCAACCGACGATTCGCTTGCTCGTCGCGCGCGGGCATCAGGTCACGGCGTTGGCGCGGAATGAACAGCGCGCGCAGTTGGCTGCCGAATTGGGCGCGACGCCGCTGCTTGGCGATTTATTCGATGCAAATTTTGTGCGCGCAGCCGTACACGACGCGGACAGCGTTTTGCATCTCGCCACCGCG
Source organism: Chloroflexota bacterium (assembly GCA_029778615.1). GTDB lineage: Bacteria > Chloroflexota > Anaerolineae > UBA4142 > SHND01 > SHND01. Next base: position 44,964 of record JAKOPZ010000274.1, read on the forward strand.
ATTCCGAAAAAAGCGGCGGCGGGCGCGAACGATTGGGCATTGAACGACCGCATTCGACGCGAAGGCACAAAAAATTTATTGGACGCCGCGCAGCAGCACACGCTCCACTCGCTCGTGGTGCAGAGCATTGCGTTTTTGTACGGCGATACACGCGGCGAATGGAAACGCGAAGAGGACCCGCTGCCGCGCAAGCTCCCGCGCCATCTAAAATCGGCAGCAGAGATGGAAGCGCACGCGCTTGCCGAATACAAAGTTAACGCGACTCCCGTTGTGATTTTGCGCGGCGCGTTGTTTTATGCTCCCGCATCGCACCGCACGCGCGCGATGCTCGATGCCATTCGCCATCGCCGTTTTCCCATCATCGGTTCGGGCGACCAGTACTGGCATTGGATTTATGTGGACGATATGGCGCGCGCGGTGGTGCTGGCTGCCGAACATCCCGCGCCCGGCGAAATTTTCAACGTGGCGGATGATTGGGCATTTCACGCTAAAGACGGAATAAATTACATGGCAGCGCAGCTGAACGCGCCCGCGCCCTACAAAATGTCGGTGGCGCTCGCGCAGATTTTTACCGGCGGCACCGCGCAATTTCAGGCGCAGAGCGCGCGCTATCGTACCGACAAAATCAAAAAAATGCTCGGCTGGGCGCCAAAATATCCGACGTACCGCGAAGGGTTGGCGGAAATTTTTCGGACGATGGGGAAAAGAACATAAAAGAGATTGGAGACTAGAGATTGGAGATTAGCAACCAGTCGCCAGTAATCAGTCTCTAATCTCCATTCTCCAGTTATGCTATGGCAATTCATCTGGGAACTCAAGGTTGGTCGTACAAAAGTTGGGATGGTGTGTTTTATCCAAAAGGCACGCCGCCCGGTTCGTATCTCGCGCATTACGCGACGCAGTTTCAAGCGATTGAAATTGATTCGTCATTTTACGGCACGCCGCGCAAAGCGTTTTTGGAAAAGTGGGACCGCGACACGCCCGCCGATTTTCGATTCGCCGCGAAATTTCCAAAACTCATTACGCATGAAAAAATGTTGGTGGACGCGCAGAACGATGCAAAATATTTTTTGAGCGGCATGAGTTTGCTCGGCGAAAAACTGGGTCCGTTGTGTTTGCAATTTTCGTACGAGTTCAAACCCGAATCGCAAAATTTGCTCGACGAATTTCTTGCGTCACTGCCAACCGAATTTCGCTACGCGGTGGAAGTGCGGAATCGCGGTTGGTTCAAGGATTGGTTTTTTGAACTTTTGAAAAAACATCGCGCCGCGCTCGTCCTCGTTGACCGCGTGTACATGCCGAAACTCGAAGAGGTCACAACCGATTTCACGTACATTCGCTGGCTCGGCAATCGCAAAGACATTCCCGATGACGAATACACGCACGTTCGCATCAACCGCGACAAAGAACTGAACGAGTGGGCAGACGTGATTCAACAACTGCACGAACGCGATGTGGAGGTGTGGGGCTTTGCCAACAATCATTACATGGGACATTCGCCCGCGACGCTGCGTGAGATACAGGCGCGGTTGCAGCAGAGAGGGATTAAAGTGCAAGTAGCAAGTAGCAGGTAGAGTGTTCCTTGCTACCTACTACCTGCTACCTCCTACTCCAACCATGACCAATTCCGATTTACCCGAAACCTTCCGGCGCCTCCGCGCCGCCGCCACACATTGGGTTGTGCCGATGGTGTACGCGATGAAGCAAAAGGGCGCGACGCCGTATGAAATTTTGATTGCGTCGTTACTCTCCGCGCGCACGCTCGATACGACGACCACTGTTGTTTATCCCGAATTGTTCAAGTTGGCGAACACGCCCGAAAAAATGTTGAGACTGTCGGAAGCGCAAATTGAGCGCGTGATTCACCGCGTCGCGTTCAGTAACGCCAAAGCGAAACAGATTTTGGGCTTGTCGAGAATTTTGGTGGAACACCACGACGGACGCGTTCCCGATACGCTTGAGGAATTGGATGAACTGCCGGGCGTTGGGCGCAAAATTGCGAACCTCACGGTGACGATGGCGTTCGACAAACCCGGCATCACGGTTGATACGCACGTGCATCGCATTGTCAATCGCTGGGGCTATGTGAAAACGAAAACACCCGACGAAACAGAAATCGCACTGCGCGAAAAATTGCCGCGCGCGTATTGGATTGAAATCAATGGACTGCTGATTCCGTTCGGACAAAACATTTGTCGCCCGACGAATCCGTTTTGTTCCAAATGTCCGATTTATGAATTTTGTGAACGCGTGGGCGTAAGCAAAAGCCGCTAGCGCGTTTGGAATTATCCGCGTCTCGGTGTTTAATGACGCGCGCTTTGCCTGTGTTTCCACTCAAGGATGCTGAAATGAAATTTCGCGTATTATTTTTCGTAGGACTCGTTTCGATTTTTTTCACTACCGCGTGCAGCGCGCTCACGCCGCCAACGCCGACGTCCACTCCCGCGCCGACGGAAACAGCAACGCCCGTGCCTACCAACACTCCCGAACCCACGCGCCCGCTCGCGACGGCGACGGCGGCGAACGCGGTCCCGCCCGCCATTTCTTTTGCGCTGAACAAAACACAGAACGCGCGCAGTATGCAATTTGAATTCGAGTCGAGCGTGACGACGGTGCAAGACGGACAAACGAAAAAAATTCCGGGACTCGCTCTGCAGGGAATGGACAGCACGCTGAACCGCAATATCACCATCAGCGGTACGACGAGCGATACCAATGAATTCATCACGTATCAGGTCATTGTGCTGGGCGAAGCGGTTTACATCAAAGGGATTAGCGGTAACGGCTTGGACCCGCAGGAGTGGTACGACTTGCCCGAGGCGGTGCAAGCGGGCGTGCGGCGTCTGCCAACCGCGCGCGGCTTGATTGCAAGTTTTGACCCGGCGGATGTGAGCAGCGCGCAATTTCAAGCGGCGGGCAGTGAAACCGTTGACGATGAAAATTGTTCGGTGTGGACGGCGAACAATGCGAAATACGCGCAAACGCTCGTCGGCGTCACCGCAGACAGCGAACTGGGAAAACAATTGGGGCAAGTGGACAATGCGGAATTCAAGATTTGGACGTGCGCGGACGGCTACATTCATCTCATGACCGGGCAGGTGCTGGGACACGCCGCCGCCAAGACTCAAGACACTACAACCGTCACCTTGCGTTTTCACATGAACCGCTTTGAAGAGGCGTTCAAATTTCAAGCGCCTGCGAATTTCAAACCCTTCCCCGGTGCGCCCCAAGCACAGCCGACTGCCAACGCGACGAAAGCAACCGGCGCAACTCCCACGCCAACGCGCAGCGCAACGCCTTCGCCAACGCCTTGAGCTCAAACGCTGCCTTGACCCCGCGACGCGCATCATGGAACCCGACAACAACGTCCCTGCCGACGCCGATGCGAAACCCCCGACGCCTGCCGCGCGTTATGACGTGGGTTTGATTGGTGTGTCGGTCCTCGGCGGATTTTTTGTCGGTATCATCTTCGTCCTCGCCTATCTCGGCGCAATTCCCTCCGATATTGTTCTTTGGTTTGGCGCGGTAATCCTTTTCGGGATTGCGGCGCTCTTTTTCCTTGTACGTCAGCGGAATGCGCGTCATACTGCCGCACTCGCGCAATGGGCGCGCGAGGGAATCCATCCGTCTCCGGCAAGCGGTGTCCGCGTGCCGGTCATTTATGGCTCGCACGAACTCGGCGGGGACGAACAAGAAATTGCGCCCAAACTCGCGTTGTTGGCGGAATTGTTTCGCGGTCAGCGACAAATCCAAATTGTCAAACGCTTTCTCGGCGGACATCGTAATCGCGGCGTGTACTTGATTCGTTCCTCCGCCGAAGCAGAACGCGTAGTAAAAATTGCGCGCGCGGCGGACATTCGCGCCGAGCAAAGCGCGCAAGAATTAATCAATCGTTTTTCACAAAACAACGGCGGGCAGTTTGTGCGCGCGGTCGAGAGCGAGGACGAGAACGCGTTGGGCGGTGTGGTGTACCGTCTTGCCTCGCTGCGGCGCACTGCCGAGATTTCAAATTTTGAAACGCACTATCGCGAAACGCGAGACATCCGCGCGCTCGCCGCGCTGGTCGAACAGTTGTACAGCGATGTTTTGCCGCACAGTCAGTTTCGCGAAATGTATACCGCCGCGCCGTTTCAAGAATTTGCCATCCCGCCGCGTCTCGTGACCAAAGTACAGAACGCGCTGCAAAACATTCCCGCGTTGTCACAACTGGAATGCGATGCGGAATGGCTCGACCTGCCGCACACAACGACTCCGATGCGTAATCCGTTATATTGGGCAGAGCGCGTGATGTCGCGTTTTGAGAGTTTGCAAATGCCTATGGTGCGCGGCGTGGTACACGGCGATTTGCATTCGGGCAATCTCTTGATTCAGCAGCCGGGTCCGAATCTTTGGATCATTGATTTCGCCAAAACGCGCGACCATGCGCCCACGCTGCTCGATTATGCGCGGTTTGAAGCGGACCTGAAATTTTATCTTTTGGATGTACAAGGCGACGCGGATTTGAGCGAGGCGCTGCGTTTCGAGGCGCAGCTGCTTGTGCCGCAGCGGAAAACGGAATTGGATGCGCCGCTGTCAGCACTCGAAAATTTTGCGGACGAGTTTCAAAAAGCCGGGGCGTGCCTCGCGGCATTGCGCCGCATGGCGTACAGTCATCGGCGCCGCGCGGACGACGAGGTTGGCGGGCATTTCGGGAACGATTCGGTTCTGCCGTACTATTTGGCGTTGTTTGGTTTCACGCTGCGGAGTCTGACATACGAACAATGCAGTGTGCGGCAAAAGACGTTTGCGTTGCTTGCCGCGAGCATGTTGGCGGAACGCATCACTCAGCTGGTTACGTGATATTCGATATGCCAGGCGGTGCGCGTGGTCAGATTCAGGCGATACCCTTGTTTGCGCTGCGGTAGAATCGCGTTAAAGGTCGCGTCTTGCGTGAGACCGCTCAAAACTGTATTCAACATTTTCCGCAGACGCTTGATTTGCGCGGACACCGCTTCACGTGAATTGGCGGGGTCGCCCGAGTACAAAAGGCGCGCAAGCTGCGCGTGCGTGTAAATTCGTTCCGGCGCTTGTGCCATCGCGCACAACAGCTGTGCTGCGTTGGGATTCAAATGCAGGACGCGCGTTTCGCGCCAGGATTCAAATTGCACGGCGCCTGCGGCATTGACTTGAATTTGTACGACGGGTGTCGTTTGCGCCATGACAAAGGTTTTCCACAGCGGCGAAAAAATCTGCGGCGTCGCGCGCACAAGCCGCACCAGTCCTGCCTGCGCAAGAAACGCGAACGTTTGTGTATTCACATCCACAGCCGCGTTGGCGCCAAGCGACTGCAAGGTTCGCCGCTCGTCCGCACCCAGTTCTGACCACAAGTCGCCGCAAACGTGTTGAATCGCTTCGGGCGCGCTCAATTCTTGCAGCAAGGTTGAAGCATTGGCGCGCATATGGACTTGGTTGTACAAGTCTGCCACATTTTTCAAAAGCCCCGCGTGTCCGCCGGTCAGAGACACGAGCAATTCTTTTGCGCGTTCCGAAAATTGAATGCCAAGCCGCTGTTCATCCCGCGCCAGCGAATCGAGCGCGTCTTGATGCGCGAGCGGCGGCACCCAGCAAGCATCCACAAAAAGTTCCTGCAATTCTCCTAACGGCGTCGGCGGACGCCGCGCGCCGAGCACAAAAACCACATTCCCCTGCAAATCGCGCAAGCCGCGCAAGTACGCCCAAAAGTGCGATTCAAAATGGCGAAACATTTGGTCGAGCGGGTCAAACATCAAGACGATGACGCGTTCCGCGTCCGCGTGTTCGATGCGGGATTCAATCGCATAGCGCAGGTAAAGAGAACGCGCCGGATTCGCCGGTACTTTTAAACCTGCGCGTTCCAACTCGACATCCAAACGTTCCAGCAGCGCGTCCTCGCGGCGTGGGTCAACCAAATTGCAATCAATAAAAACAAAGAGAAACTGCGCGGCGTCAGTGAGATACTGCGCGCGGACATGCGGCTGCGCGACGATAAAGCGAAAGAGGTTGGATTTGCCCATGCCCGCGAGACCAAACACGCCGATGCTGCGGCGATGCTGCACCGCGTGTAGTATCTGGCGCACTTGCGCCGCGCGATAGGTGGAAGAAAAGGTGGCTTCTTTGTAATTGGGCATTGGCGTTCAACTCCGCAAGCGAACTTCCAATCAATATATCACGCTCTGAAAATTGTTCAATCGCGTTTCACGGACACGCGCGGGATTGTCCGCGATTGTCGGCAAAGTGTCCGCAAACTGTCCCGTTCGGCGGCTGATTTGCAGATAGAATGGCAGGTGATTCGGGCGCGCATTCATTGAGGAGGTTCGCTGCAATGCACCCGCGCTGGCTCGGCGTTTCCATCACGCTCTTTGCGCTCTTTTCCTCTCTTTTGGGATTTCGCTTGTATGAATCCCTTCTTGCGGCGCGGCTCGCCGCAAGCAATCCCACCATTTTCTCTTTACGTCTTTTGTCTCCGGTCTCCTTTGGTACAAGTCGGGCAGGAGTGCTAACTGCCAACCCATACACGAATCAAATCTTTGCCGCACAAGAGGATGTCCCGGCGCTGGCAAGCATTGACGCGCAGACGAACGTGATTGCGGCGACGATTCCGCTGCGCGGTTATCACACGGGTATGACCATTGATTTGTTAAAAAACGAAATCTATGTCGCCCAAGAATTTTCGCAAACGGTGCGCGTGATAGACGGCACACGCCTAAATCTTGCGCGCGAACTCGCGGTCCCGGGCGGGTCGCCCATTGGCGAACTCGCGTTTGATTCCAACACCGCGTTTCTGTACGTCATTCAAAACGACATCCCGTCTATCGCGATTCTCAATCCTTTCAATGGCGAGCTCGTCGGCACACTGCCGTTTAACGCGCACTATGGCGATTTGGCAATCAATCCGCAAACGCAGCGGTTGTATGTGGTGAGCCCGCTGGAAAATAAATTGACGGTGGTGGACACTGCGAGTAACACGCGCATTGCGACGATTCCGCTCGGCAACGATCCAACCCGCGTGGCGGTCAATCCCGCGACAAACCGCATTTATGTTACGGTGAGCGCGGATAATGTTCTTGCGGTGATTGACGGCGCGACGAACGCGCTTGCGGAAACGATTCCGGTAGGTGATGGTCCGGTGGACGTGGCGGTCAATCCGTTGACGAATCGGATTTATGTGGCGCATTTGGAGAGCAAGGATGTGCTGGTGATTGACGGCAACGACCGGCGCGTCTTGTCACGCGTGACGTTAGAGACGCAGCCCGGTTGGCTTGCGCTGCTGCCCGCGCTCAATCGCGTTTATGCTTCGACGGATGTGGGACACGGCGTTTTTGTGCTTCAGGATTTTCCCGCCAGCGCGGGCGATGAAATTTCGCTGGAGAGTGATGCCAACACGCGCGTAATGGATTTGCAAAATGGTGCGCCGCCCGCGAATTGGCAGCAGGTGAATTTCGATGACGCCTTGTGGAGCAGTGCCGCACCCATAGAGTGTCTCGCGGTGCCGAGGCAGCGACTCAATACAAAGGCGCTATGGATTTGGGCGCCGGGTTGTTCGCAATACGCGCAAACGGTATTGCTGCGCAAAACCTTTGAATTGCCCTCGCGAAATTTCCAAGGCGTTCTCTATCCGCGCGCGGACGATACCGCGCAAGTGCATTTGAACGGTGAGTTGCTCGGCGCGACGCAGCATTGGACAACGGAATACTGGTACGACCTCACGCCGCGTTTGCGCGCGGGGAAAAATGTATTGGCGATTCAAGCATGGAATGGGGAAGGTGGCTATGGCGGCGTCCTCTTTCGCGCCGCGTTGCGCGCTGCGAATGTCCGATGATTTCTCAAGCTAACTCTCGAGTTCTCGATGCGCCTATTTTGGTCAAGATGTCGCAATCGCTTTCAGAGGCGCAAGTGCAATTGCTATTGCAATATTTATTTAGTGAGCGCGCTGACATTCGCCGTGAAGCAATTTGCAATGTCGGAGAACAACGCTGGTATCACGCCGACGTCGTGCATGCGTTGGAAGAGTTGGCAGTGTTGGACAATGTAGCGGAGGTGCGGGCGGCGGCATGCGAGGCGCTGCAGATACTGCGATGTGGTGATACAACGCGAGCATAAGGAGAGCCGGATGAGTCGTCTAAAAATCATTGCGATGGTCATTACCTTGTTTGTCACTGGTGCGGCGTTCCTACCGATGCACGTGTATGCCGACACAAAAATTTTTGAGCAAAGCGGTTGGATTGTGGATGGCGCGACGGACAGCGCACCGAACGCACGTAAAATTCGCGTGACGGTGAATGGCGTTCTCAAGGGCAAGTTTTCCGAACTAAAAATTTTTCGCGCGGTGGGCGTGGGAGATTTTCGCCAAGTATTTTCCGTAAAGGGGAGCGGCGCGCTGCGTCCGTCTATGCCGAACGGTGTCTTTGGCGGAACGTTTTACGGTGCGGGATATTGGGATTGTGACCCAAATGTTGGAAATGATGGATTCGTCCAACATCTCTTTATCAACAAATTGGACCTCTCGCTCGATGCAGGCAATGTGTTGCGAATGAGGGGCAAAGCGGCGAACGGCAATTCTTTGCGCGCGCCGGATTTCACGCTGCGGTTTTTTCCATCGGTGAAAAAGAAAATCATCGCGGAAGTGAATTACAAACTCGTTGCGACGCGCGATTTTTGCCTAGACGAAACGCGCCAAGACCAGCACGAAGGATTTCGCATTGCGCGCATTGCCTCGAATTACATTTCGCCTGCGGTGCACGACAGTGATGTGGCGCGCTATGTCAATGCAGCGCAGCAAACCGTTTGCGCGAATTTGCAGAATCAAAATGGTTTCATCTTGAATGAACCAACGACGTTGGGTCAAGCAGCGCTTACGCTCGCGCACACGAGCAATCTGCCTGAAAAGGACCCGACGCTTGCAATCGAGTTCATCCAGCCGCCGCTTTCGCAAATCACGCCGCAAGGATACGTGAGCGAGTCGAGCGACCCGAATGACGACAATGTGGATTTTTGGGCGAATTGGGACGGCGCGCGGGCGAGTTATCTGAAAGGTGAAGTGGTGCGACGCTTTGCATACAAGCTCAAGGCAAGTGCGCCGGGAGCGGTAGTTTGCCAATAACCAAAGGACGAAGCAAGGGGTACCTATGATGCTTTCATCCAAATTTCTCGCGTCGTGTGTGCTGATGCTTTCTATTATGTTGACGATGGGCTGCGAGGCAGTCGGTTTTGGGTCTACACCAACGCCAACGCCTAACACAATTGCTTCACGCGTGGCGGAAGAATTGTCCATTGCGGCGACTTTGACGGCAAGGGCGCCGACCAAAACGTCTACCCCAACGGCGACTTTGACACCAACATTCACACCGACTGCGACGCCGAGCCGTACGCCAACTTTTACGCCGACGCCTACGGCGACGAATACTTCGTCACCGACAGCCACGGAATTGCCAGAACCCAAAGCCGGTCACTGGATTGGTGAACCTGAAGTTGCGTTTGATGTGAAAACGTCAAATGTTCTTTCAGATTTCAAAATGGTGATTCCATTCATAGTGTCGTGCAGTTTTTCAGTATCAAGTGTTGTCTTGGACGCAGACAATAGCTTTGTGCTCAGTCAGGATTTCACCGCCAATGACGGAACGGTTTATATCCAAAGAATCAAGGGGCAGTTGGAAAGCGGCACCAAGTTTTCAGGGACATACGAGATTGGCTTTTGCAGCGAGACGGAGGGACGTGCGCTTGTTTCGACGATCGGAAATACACGTGGCGAGTGGAGTGCGGAATGGTCAAGCGCGGATTGATGGAATGACTTGGTATAACTAGATTTGCCAAGTCAAGGAGTTGAAGATGTATCCCGATACACCCCTGTCGAATGAAAATGTGGGTGCGGTAGGGCAAATTTGAAATTTGCCGTACATTTTCAAGAGAGCTACTCATGTTGTCAATTCAATGTGCAATCGGCGTATCGCTTGGCGCAATTTTGTTCTTGACGAATTGCGCGTCCCCGCCAACTCCGACACCGGACATCGTCGCGACGCGTGTTTCAGAGGAACAAGCGATTGCAGCAACTTTGACGGCGAGCGTACCCACTTCCACTTTTACGCCCACGGCGAGCGCGACGCCCACTGCAACAGCAACTCCAACTTGGACACTGACTGCGACACCAAGCCCTACGCGAACTTGGACGCCGACACCAACGCCCACCGTTGCCACAAGCACACCAACGCCTATTCATTTCGATGGAACTTGGATGGGCAAGTCGAGTCAGGGAAAGCCAATTTCTTTTGTAGTGGTCAAGAACGCGTTGACCTCGTACAAAGTTGAGGTCCAAGCGCCGGGCTGCAGCTTTACCTTTGAAGCGAAAGGTGGCACCGCAACGGCAATTAAAGAAAATGCGTTTCAATCCACGACAAAAATGCTCTCGACCACGGTTCTGCTGACTGGACTCTTTTCTTCACCTACTACAGCATCCGGCACACTCGAAGTAGAGGACAAGGGACAAGCGGGCTTGCCGGGCTGTGGCAAGGTGCAAGCGAAATGGACAGCCGAAAAGCAATGATGGAGGGAAAATGTGTCACCGACCACGCGTGGCGGCAAGTTGGATTTTCATCTGGTTCTTATTTCTACCTGCATGCGCGCCCGCTGCAACGCCGACGCCTGATGTGGCAGCCACGCGCGCTATCGAACAAGCTGTCGCGGCTACGCTCACTGCCCAAGCGCCAACGGCGACGCCGACGCCCGTTCCTTCCCCAGAAGTGAAAACAGGGTTTGGTACGCTAATTATTACGGAGGTTGCCTTTTCCGAGAAAACTCCTTCCGGGGATGTTGCCTTGTCAGGATACAAGGTTCTAACGATTTGGCTCGAGCGCCAAGATGGGCAAGCCATGGATTATGACCAATCTTTCGGACTGCTCGATTTGGGAATTTATATTCAAGCCGAGAGTGGGGCGCAGAGTAAGATTTTCTCAATAAATGGAACGCTTGCAGACGGACAAGGATTCATGATGAAGCGGATTGGACTGAGTGCAACGCCCATTGAGGCAGACAAGAACTTTACATTGTTCTGGCCCGACAATGCACCAATTCCGCTTGGAAAATAAATCAACCATACCGCCACGAAATTTGCACACCCTGCTTTCATTACTTGGTTACCAATCCAACTATCAGCACAACGGAGTGTAGCAGCGCTATGAAATATCTCCTGTGGCTCATTGCCATTTTAATCCTTGCAGTAGGTTTGCAGCTCGCCGCTCCCGCCGCAAGTGCAGTTAGTGCCGGTTCGACCACACTCACTGCCGGACAATCACTTGTCATTCGCGCCAACGGTTGCACACTCCATTTGACGAAAAATACTCCCGCCGTAGTCAAAGCGAAATGTGTTGCTTCGAACAATGCAAATGTTGCCCGCGCGCGTGTTGACACCAAAGTGGTCTTGGACGCAGGGCAAAGTCACAAAGTGGAAGCAAATCAGTGTCGCTTGAACGTCACCAAAAACACTTTAACTATTGTGAAGGTTGTCTGCGTCGCGGTTTTCTCCACCACAAAAATTACGCTCCCCGGCACGCAGCTTACCGCATTGGCAGCGTACGAAACCGGCAACAAACTCTTTGCGGCAGATGATAACAGCGAATCTGTCTTGGTCTTGGAGGGGACGACCTACCAAAAATTGGCGACGATTCCAAACGTCGGTGGTGCGGTCTTTGCAATGGTCATCAACGAGACCTACGGCAAGGTTTATGCTGCCAGTGATTTGGCGTGTTGCACGAGCGGAATCACGCCGGGCACGGGCAAAGTTGCAGTGATTGACGCTTCCACCAATCAGCTCATTAAAGAAATTGACCCGGGGGAACATTATTCTTTTTCTTTTTTTCTGCTGGGACATGATGAAGTGCACGACAAGGTCTATGTGACATGGCAGGGAGGTGTCGGAGTGATTGATGTCGCCACCGACCAATTTATACCAATTGTCGGTGCGGATTATCCCTATCCCTATTTGGACAAAATGGCAATCAACACTGTCACCAATCAAATCTTTCTACCGCACTTTGGCACGGACCGCCTTTATATCATTGACGGAGGCACCCTTGCCGTGTCCTTTTTCGACCTTGCGACCACGCGTGGCTACGAGCCATTGGATATTGTGGCAAATGAAAAAGAAAACAAAGTGTACCTCACGATGGTTGATGTTCCGGGGCAAGGCGAAATGGGAATTCTGGCGCTTGATATGGACACGCGCAAGTACAGGTTCGTCGGGAAGGAAGATTTGGAGCCGCTTGTCTTTAATCAGAAATCAAATCAACTCTTTGCTGGCGTCCAAGTGGGTTCGCGCGGCGCAATTGTGGACGGAGAAAACAACGCGCTGACTTATGTTCCGATGGGCAATGGCGGGGTCGGCGCGGGCAATCTCCGCACCGCGACAAACCATGCCTATTTCGCCACAACCGACGAAACCTACATCGTGGATGGCGCATTAAAGAAAGTAGTAAAGAAAATTCCGTCCGGCTTTAATTCCGGAGGTGGAATTTTTGTATGGTCTGTCGCAATCAATCAAAAGACGGGCAAAGTGTACGTTGTCAACAATGACCACAAAGGAGTTATTCAGGTAATTCAGGATTGAGTTTGGAAAGTTTGTCGTACATCCTCAAAGGGGGGTTCAATGAAGCCGCGCATTTCCGCAACACTGTGGTTCTCGCTTTTCTTTGCGTTGATTTTCGTCTCGGTGTCCAGCAGTATTCTGTTCGCGAATTCTGCACCTGCAAGTCCATCCGCCTCCGAATGTTTTGCGCGCGCTCAAAACAAAATTGCGCGCATCAAAGAAAAACTCGCGCGCATTGAGCAATCTGCTCCTTCTGTGTTATTGCCACGCATCGTGGCGCGTCAACTCGAACAGCGCAAAGCAGGGACATTGGCAAAATGCAGCGCGTTGGCGCGCGCGGCGGAATCTTCCCTCGCACCCGCCGCACAATCTTATTCATTCGTGCGTCAATGGGGAGATACTCCGCCCGATGGAGAAATTTCGTATCCTGTCGGGATTGCCGTTGACAGTTCCAATAATGTGTACGTTGCCGATACGCGCAACAATCGCATTCAAAAGTTCGATAGCGCAGGGAATTTTGTTCTGCAGTGGGGCCAAATCGGAAATGTGACCGGTCAGTTCTGGCAGCCGGAGGGAATTGCCATAGACAGCAGTGGCAATGTGTTCGTGGCGGACACGCGCAACGACCGCATTCAAAAATTCAGCAGCAGCGGCGCATTTATCTCGGCGTGGGGTGGTTATGGTTTTAGTAACGGACAGTTTGATTCGCCGAGCGGTGTTGCAGTGGACGCGAATGGAAATGTATTTGTTGTAGATTCTGGAAATAGCCGTATTCAAAAATTCTCAAACACCGGAACGTTCCTCACCAAATGGGGCGACTTTGGAAGTGGTGACAGTGAATTCTTTGAACCAAAAGGTGTGGCGGTAGATTCGAATGGAAATGTCTTTGTAGCGGACTCGTGGAACAATCGGGTTCAAAAATTTTCAAATACAGGAGTTTATGCCGCGCAATGGGGCAGTTACGGCGCTGGCAATAGCGAATTCGACCAACCCGAGGGTGTTGCGGTTGAATCGAACGGAAATGTCTTTGTTTCGGACATGTATAATGACCGTATTCAAAAATTCACCAACGCGGGCGAATATTCAACTCAGTGGGGCGATTATGGCAGCGCCAATGGAAATTTTGTTTTTCCCGAGGGGCTTGCCACGGATACGAGTGGCAATCTGTTTGTTGCGGACTCGTGGAACAATCGGATTCAAAAATTTAGCAACGCAGGTGCGTTCAGCGCAAAATTTGGCTATGGCGCGGCGGATGGGCAAATGCAGTATCCGTACGGCGTTGCGATTCAAACCAATGGACACATTTTGGTTGCCGATTCCAACAACCAACGAATTCAAGCATTCAGCAATGTCGGCGCATTCGTCGCCAAGTGGGGCAGCTATGGTTTCGGCAACGGGCAATTCTCATACCCGGATGGCGTTGCCGTTGATATGAACAGCAACGTCTTTGTTGCCGACACCTTCAATAATCGCGCTCAAAAATTCAATAGCGCAGGGACATTCCAGACAACGTGGGGCGGTTTGAATCTGCCCGAAGGCATCGCCGTTGATACAAATGGCAATGTCTTTGTTGCCGACACACAAAACAACCAAGTACAAGAATTCGACAATACCGGAACATTCGTACGGTCTTGGGACGGCTCCGCTTCGGGAAACGGTTCGTTCTACCAGCCCGAAGGAATTGCAGTGGACGCGAACGGTAACGTGTATGTTGCGGATACCGGAAACCATCGCGTTCTCAAATTCAGCAATACCGGTTCCTTCTTAACGGAATGGGGAAGTGAAGGATTCAACGATGGAGAGTTTGAGTATCCGCGCGGCATCGATGTGGATATGAATGGCGACATATTTGTCGCGGACAGTATCAACTCGCGGATTCAAAAATTTACCAGCACTGGTGCCTTTGCCGCGAGTTTTGGTGCGAATGGTCCCGGCAGTGGGCAACTGTATATTTCAGAAGGTGTCGCGGTGGACGCAAATGGGCATGTCTTTGTGGCGGATACATTTAACAACCTGATACAAGAATTCCAACCGGACCAAACTGGAACTTTGACCTCGACGCCGACATCAACCTCAAGTACGCATACGCCAACGCGCACATTCACCCCGCAAGCTACAGGTTCAGTTACTGCTACGCCGAGTCCCACGATTACGGTAACGCCAACCGCTACGAATTCAGCGACGCCGACAATCACACCGACGGTTTGCGCCAAACCACCGAAACCCCTCCTGCTCGCGCCGCCCAACAAAAGTATTTCTAAAAAACAGCAGGTCAAGCTGGACTGGGACGATACAATTTGCGCAACCAAATACCAAATTGTGATTCGCCAAGATTCCAAAAAAGGACCCAAAATTGATTCAAAAAAGAATCTGCTCGCGTCAAAATACAAGACCAAATCGCTTACTCCAGGGAAAACTTTTTTCTGGCGCAGTAGCGCTTGTAACGGCGAGGGTTGCAGCAACTCTATCTGGTGGCGATTCTCTATCAAAGCACCTCCTACCCCCACTCCGAGCCCGACTCGAACGAGGACGCGAACACCGGTCGGTCCTACGCCCACAAGCACCGGACCGACGGTAACACCGCCACCGGGCGGAGCCGTTAAGGACGGACGGTGGACCGGAACCACCAGTCAGGGTAAGGCGCTCTCATTTAACGTTACCGGAGGTGGCAAAGCGTGGAACACGTTCAAAGTCCAGATTGTCATTGGCGCATGCCAGATTGATAATACAATCTCACCCGGGTCTATTCAAGGCAACACGATGGAAGTATATGTTCCTATTGGTTTTGGGCATGTTACATACAACGGAACATTTACCAGTAGCACAACCTTGAGCGGTACTTATACTGCTAGCAACGCAAGTCCTCCTGGCTGTGGAGGCTCATTAAGCAACGGCAGTTGGACTGCCCACTGGACATCTCCCTGACAAATCACAAATTCAGAAAACAACGGCGAGGACAATTTGTCCTCGCCGTTCCGCTTCATCACTAAAAAAATTTCCGTGCCCTCACACGCTCTCAATATCCGTGCGTATCTCCTCAATACTCTCCACACTCAGGACGCCGATTTTTTTCTGCGGCGGCGCGATGGCGGTTTCTTGCGCGCGGACGATTTCATCGGCTTTCTCCGCGCTCACCTCGCCCGGCGTTGGACCTTCGACCCAATAATCCGTGTCGGACGCGAATTCTTTTTTCCATACCGGCAAAATTACTTTGAGGCGTTCAATCGCATAACGACACGCGCTGAACGCTTCCGCGCGGTGCGCGGCGGACGCGGCAATGATGACGGATGCTTCGCCGATTTGCAATCGTCCAACGCGATGCGCGATGGCGATACGAACATCACTCCAACGCTCGTTCACTTCGGCGCCAATTTGCGCGAGCATCCGTTCCGCGAGTTCGGGATACGCTTCGTATTCCAAAAATTTTATTTGCTTGTCATGCGCGTTGTCGCGCACGACGCCAATAAATGTTGTGATGCCGCCCGCACCGGGGTGTGAAACGCGCGCGACGAGAGAATCGAGTGAAAGCGGTTCAATCGTGACAAGAAAATTCCGTGTCACGTTAGAGACCGCGCGTTCCTTGCGGGCTTCCAATGGCGGCTTGCCGACGGCTGGTTTGGTTTCCGCTTTCGGTTGCGGTGAGGATGGACCACCGCGCCGCGTTTTGCGTCTTGGGCGCGGTGCCGGTTCTTTTTGCGGCGGACGCGGCGCAAGTTTCGGCAAACGTTCGGGGCGATTGCCCGCGCCGCCGCTGACGGGCGGAAGGAATCCCACCTCTTCGCCGCCGTTCAAAATGGTTTCGGGTTTCGCTAACCGTTGGTTCACCGAGAATGCCGCGCGGATATTTGCCACGCGCGGATTTTTAGCATTCGCCGTGTACTGATTCCAAAGTTCTTGTACGGTGATGCCCGGTTCGATTTCGCGCCAGTCTTCTTTGAGACCGACATATTCGCGAAAAATGGCAAAGAATTTTACATGCACTTTCATTACGATTCGTTACTCTCCTGCAGACGCGCAACTTGCTGTTCTTCACGCCGCTGCGCAAGAACGGACGCGACAATGGATATGGTCAGCGTTATCGCAATCACGCCGAGCGAGGCGAGAATCGGAATTTCGATATGAATGCCGATGAGGTCGGTCGCACCAATCAACATTTTCACGCCGACAAAGCCGAGCACAAACGAAAGCCCTAGTTTGAGATAACGGAAACTGCCGAGAACGCCGGCGAGCAAAAAGTAGAGGGCGCGCAAACCGAGAATCGCAAACACATTCGACGTGAACACAATGAACGGGTCAGTCGTAATCGCAAAAATTGCGGGGATGGAATCGAGCGCGAAAACCACATCCGTCGTTTCGACCACCAACAGCACAATCAATAACGGCGTTGCCATCAACGCGCCTTTGGCAGCGCCATCCGCGCGCGTAAAAAATTTTGCGCCGTCAAAATCTTTGCTGACGGGCATCACGCGCCGCACGATATTGATGAGCGGATTTTTTTCGGGATGAACCCCTTCGTCGGTTTGCGTACCGAGCTTGTACGCGGTGTAAATGAGGAACGCGCCGAAAAGATAAATGACCCATTCAAATTGATGAATCAGCGCGGCGCCGAGTCCAATCAACGTGCCGCGCAAAATCAGCGCGCCGAGAATGCCGAGAAAGAGAACGCGGTGTTGATATTTCTGTGGGACCTGGAAATAGGCAAAGATGACAACAAAAACAAAAATGTTGTCAACCGATAACGCTTTTTCGATGATATAGCCGGTGAAAAATTCGAACCCCGCCGTCGTGCCGCGTTCGTAAAACACAAATGCATTAAAGGTGAGCGAAATCCCGATCCAAAACATGCTCGTCCAAAATGCTTCTTTTGTTTTGATTTCATGCGGATTGCGGTTGATGACAAACAAGTCCAGCGCGAGCAAAAACGCAATCAGCCCGCCAAACGCAATCCATAACATCGTACTATTTAAAACCATTCACGCACTCCTGAGAAAGCATGGGTGCCGAGTGTGGTCGCCAAGAACTCACAACACAACTCGTCGCGGAAAACGGTCGGACCCGAACATTACGCACTTTTGTTACGCACAATGCGGAAAAATTCGTCTGCAAAAGTTGAACAAATTTGAAATTTGTTTTACCGGTGCGTAGCATCAGTTACTGAGTAACGGGGTAGGGCACTTGCTTACGTCATGGTTTTTGACGTAGAGCGTCCAACCGTCGAGCCAATCCCCAACCATTCTAACAGACGCAGACGGATTTGCAAGAGGAAATTTGTCCACTCTATTTGCGTCACGAATAAAAATGCGCGGGTCTCCCAAACGGAACCCGCGCATTTTTTTCAACACAAGCAATTTAGGAGCGACGGGGTGGACCCTCGCGACGCGGGCGGTCATACCCGCCGCGTCCGCCGCCGCCGCGACTGCCGCCGCGATCTCCGCCGCGATTAAAACCACCGCGGTCCCCATCACGGCGCGGTCCGCGACTCGCACCGCGATCTCCGCCACCGCCGCCGAGTTTCGGGTCGGCTTCGCGCGCTTGCTCCACAGTCCAACCTTCGAGCACCGCGCGACGCGAGAGGCGAATCTTTCCTTGCGCGTCAATGTCGGTAATCATCACCATCACGTCGTCGCCTTCTTTGACAACATCACGCGGGTCTTTGACTTGATAGTCCGCGAGCTGCGAAACGTGCACGAGACCGTCAATCCCCGGCGCAATTTCGACGAACACGCCAAATTCCGCGAGGCGTACAACTTTGCCCGTGTAGATGGCGCCGAGTTTTGGTGATTCGGTCATGGCGCGAATGCGTTCCATCACGCTCGCGGTGCCTTCGCCATTGACGCCGGAAATGAAAACGGTGCCGTCTTCTTCCACATCAATCTTGACATCGAATTCTTCTTGCAGCCCGCGAATCGTTTTGCCGCCGGGTCCGATGAGCGCACCAATTTTTTCTTGGTCAATCTTGATAGTGGTAATGCGCGGCGCGTACTGTGAAAGCTCGGCGCGCGGTGCGGCGATGGTGTCGGTAATGACTTTGAGAATTTGCATGCGCGCATCTTTGGCTTGCGCCAGCGCTTCTTTGAGAATGGCGGGCGCGACGCCTTGCAATTTCAAATCGAGCTGCAGCGCGGTAATGCCCATGCTCGTGCCTGCGACTTTGAAATCCATATCGCCGAGCGCGTCTTCCATGCCGAGAATGTCCGTCAGGACCGCGTGCCGACTACCTTCCACAATCAAGCCCATCGCAATTCCCGCGACGGGCGCGCTAATGGGCACCCCTGCATCCATCAACGCGAGCGTCGAACCGCAGACGCTTGCCATCGAGGTCGAACCGTTCGACGACATGACTTCGGAAACCAAACGGATGGTGTACGGAAATTCTTGTTCGGTGGGAATGACGGAACTGAGCGCGCGTTCTGCCAGCGCGCCGTGTCCGATTTCGCGGCGTCCGGGTCCGCGCATCGGGCGCGTTTCACCGACAGAGTACGGCGGAAAGTTGTAATGATGAATGTAGCGTTTCGATTCTTCGGGGTCGAGCGTGTCTATTTTTTGTTCTTCGCTCGGCATACCGAGTGTGGCAATGGTCAACACCTGAGTTTCGCCGCGTTGGAATAAACCGGAGCCGTGTGCGCGCGGCAAGAGTCCCACTTGCGCGGAAAGCGGACGCACCGTTTTGGTGTCACGTCCATCCACGCGTCGGTTTTCATTCAGAATCATCGCGCGCAATTGCGCTTTGACTTCGGAATCCACAGCGGTTGCCACTTGCGCCGGTACATACGCGTCGCCGGCTTCGGCGACGATTTCGGCGGTCACGGCGTCGAGTTGGTCGTTGCGTTCCGATTTGCCATAGCCGCTGTTCAGAACTTGGTTGATGCGCGGCGCAATTTTTTCGTGAACAAATTGTTTCACTTCGTCGCTCACGGTAAAAAGCGGCACCGTTGTTTTGGGTTTGCCGATTTCCGCGCGCATCTGTTCTTGCAAGTCAATCAACGGTTGAAACGCCTGATGTCCGGCGTGAATCGCTTCGAGCATCAATTCTTCGGTGACTTCGCTTGCGCCCGCTTCAATCATAATCACTGCATCGCGGGTGCCCGCCAAACGCAAATCGAGAATGGACTGTTCCATTTGCGACGCGGTGGGATTCATCACGTACCGTCCATCGATGTATCCGACGCGCACGGCGCCCACCGGTCCGTGAAACGGAATATCGCTGATGGTAAGTGCAGAGGACGCGCCGATGATGGACATGATGTCAATGAAATGTTCCTGGTCGGCGGAAAGCGCGGTCATGACGATTTGTACATCGTTGCGCATTCCTTTGGGGAACAAGGGACGCATGGGGCGGTCGGTGAGGCGGCAAATGAGAATCGCGTTTTCGGACGCTTTGCCTTCGCGTTTGAAAAACGAACCGGGGATTTTGCCCGCCGCGTAAAGTCGTTCTTCGTAATCTACCGTGAGCGGAAAAAAGTCCGTGCCTTCGCGCGGTTTCGCCGACATGGTGGCGGTGGACAAAATCAGTGTGTCGCCTTGACGCACTGTGACCGCGCCGTTGGCTTGAAACGCCAAACGCCCGGTTTCGACTGTGATTTCTTCCTCACCGATTTTCGCGGTGTAGGAACGAATTTGATGTGACATGAAAAGAAAACCTCCATGGGTTTACAGCAGCCAGTCGTCAGTATCCGCTAGTCAGACGCGTCTCGCAAGACGAAACAAATCTGACTGCTGATTGCTGCTTACTGCTTGCTTATAATCGCCCGTCGGAGGTCAGGAGCTGGAAGTTGGAGACTAGTTATTAGAGATTGGGAGCTGGAAGGTGGAGGTTGGAAATTGGAGGTTGAAAATTAGAGCGTGTAAATTGGAACGAATCCAATCTCGCGCATCTAACTTGCATCTAATTTCGAATCTACATTTTCCAAGTTCCAATATCTAGCACCCAATTCCCAATTCCTGCGCGCTGCGACGGACGCCTAAACTTGTACGTTGCAGTGCCATGCACTGCATTTTGAATTAGAGCAGGGTCAACGCTTACAAACAAACGAGTAGATGGTGGACCCATCTACTCGCTTGGCATATGCTACCGGCAGCTTATTTGCGCAAGCCCAATCGGTCAATAATCTGTTTGTATCGGGATGCGTCTTTTTTCGAGAGATAAGTCAATTGGCGGCGTCGTTCACCGACCATTTTCAGCAACCCGCGACGCGAATGGTTATCGTGCTTGTGTTCTTTGAGATGCTCGACCAGCTGATTGATGCGCGTCGTAAGCAATGCAATTTGCACTTCGGGGGAACCCGTATCGCTGGTATGAATATGATACGTTCCCACAATGGCGGTTTTTTCCGCCTTTTTGAGCGACATTCCCTGCTCCTCTAGTGAAGAGACGGCGGATTACTTGCGCCGCCGTCACTTGTCCTCTCTTGAATTGGCAGGATTATAGCATCGAGGGCGGTTTTGGGCAAATTGCACCGGCTGCGCGTGCCGTTTTGCGCCGATTTAAGGTGCATTCAGACGCTCTTGGCTGTGCAAATACTGCTTGGCGGCGACGACCTGTCCCTCTTCGCCTATCAAGCCAATAATGTCACCCGCTTGTAACTTGAACGCGGATTTGGGATTGGCAATAATGTCCTCGCCGCGTTTGATGGCAATGATGGACGCGCCGGTTTGGTCGCGGATGCCCGCTTCGGCGACGGTCACGTTGTCGAGCGCGTTATTTGCTCCCAGCTCGTGCCAAATGATTTCCATCCCGCGAAACGCGTGGAGCAATTGTTCCAATAGGTTGAACTCGTCAGGCGTAGAAATTTCAGAATCGTAATGGTCACGCCGCACAATGTCCGTATACTGTTGGACCTGAATGGCGGGCAGTCCCAAACGCAAGAGGGTGTGCCGCACAATTTCGAGCCCGCCTTCCAATTCGGGATGAATCACATCCTGCGCGCCGAGCGCGGAGAGACGTACAACGCCCGGCTGCGTCCCTGCGCGGGCGATAATGGGCAGTTTCGGCGCAATTCTGCGCGCGGCAGCGACGACGACTTCGGCAGTGGCTTCGTCCGGAACGGTGACGACCAGCGCGCGTGCGTGCTCCAAACCCGCGTGCTTGAGGATTTCCGAATTGGCGGCATCGCCAAACAATGTCGGCACGCCCATTTTTTCCAGCTGTGCGATACGCGTCGCTTCGGCGTCCACAACGAGACGCGGAATTTTGAGATACTCCAAGACATCCACCACGTGATGTCCCACGCGCCCATAGCCGACGATGACAACGTGGTCGCGAAAATGTTCGGAGGGCGGGAGCGATGCAGGACCGTGACGGTCAAGCCGCGCCCACAGTGCGGGATTTCGTTTCAACCATTTTTCAATGGGATGGATAGCGCGAAACATCAGCGGGTTGATGACAATGGATAACACCGCGCCCGCGAGAATCAACGAGTATTGGTCCGCGTTGAGGAAATGCAAGCCCACTGCCGCCGAGCCAAGCAAAAAGGAAAACTCGCCGATTTGGCTAAGCCCCGCTGCGACTACCAGCGCAGTGCGCGCGGGATACGGCAGCACAAACGCAATGGCAGCAGCAATGATTGGTTTGCCGAGTACAATTAACGCTGTCACCGCCAGCACCTGTCCCGCGTTCGCGATGAGATAGAGCGGATTCACAAGCATTCCCACCGAAACAAAAAACAGAATCGAAAATACCTCGCGGAATGGCAAAACATCCGCGCCCACTTGATAGCTGGTGGTGGATTCGCTCACCATCACGCCCGCGAGAAACGCGCCGAGCGCAAGGGATACGCCGAAAAATTCCGCCGCAGCGAACGCGGTCCCCAACGCGACGACGACAACGGTCAAAATGAAAAGTTCGCGCGATTCCATAAATGCAATGCGCGCGAAAAGCCAAGGGATAAAGCGCGCGCCGAGAAACAACATCAACGCGGCAAAGATGCCCGCCTTACCCAAGGTCAACAAGCCGGTTTCTAACAAGGAAGTGCCGCCCTCGCCAAACGCGCGTAGTACGACGAGAATAATGACGGTGGCAATATCTTCGACGACGAGCCAACCCACTGCCACGCGTCCATGAATGGTATTGAGCAGTCCTTGGTCTTCGAGTCCGCGCAAAAGGACAACCGTACTTGCGACAGAAAGTGCCAATCCAAATACCAAACTCGCTTGCAGCGACCAACCCCACAGCTGCGTCAAGCCAATGCCAAGCACGGTGGCAATCATTGTTTGAATGACCGCGCCCGGCAGCGCAATGTCGCGTACGACCCACAAATCGCGCAGCGAAAAATGCAGCCCAACGCCAAACATCAAAAAGATGATGCCAATTTCTGCCAATTCGCTGATTGCTTCCACATCGCCGACAAAGCCGGGCGTAAATGGACCAATCGCAATACCGGCGACGAGATACCCGACAATTGTCGGCAAGCCGAGCCGCCGCGCGACCACGCCGCCGAGAAATGCGGCGAGCAGCGCGACGGTGATGTTGGTGACGAGATGAAGTTCTTGCACGAGAGTGGTTTCCGTGTCCGAAAATTTGTCGTGTGTGACCGCAAGGCAGGAAAGGCGTGGCGTGATTATAGCATTAACATTTTGCGTTACGCACATTGCCTACAAAAAAGAGCGGTTCGATAGGATTAACAAGACGACAAAATAATCCTGTCAATTGCAATGCAGTTCATCGCCATAATCCTGTCAATCGTCGTTTCTCGCTGCGTAAAATTATTTTGCATATTCATGTCGTGGTAAAAATTTCACAAAACTTTTTGTCCAAAAAAATGCCCCCTCGCATACGAGGGGGCATGGATACAGTGGATGTTTAGGTACGACCTTTCATCATGGGGTCAAGTGCATCGCGCAGACCATCGCCGATGAACGTGAATGCGAGCATCACCGAAGTCACACAAATGAGAGGCGCAATCAACATGGCAGGTTGATTGGACATGGCAGCGCGTCCATCCAACAACAGTGTGCCCCAACTCGTTGGAAACGGCGCGTTCGGGTCTGTGGTTGGGCGAATGCCGATACCGAGATAGCCCAGAATGGCTTCTGCCAAAATCGCCGCAGGCACAATGAACGCTGCCGAGACAATGATGGGCGCGAGCGAATTGGGCAAAACGTGTCGGACCATAATGCGTCCATTGGATGAGCCGATGCTTCTGGCTGCCTCGACATATTCGCGTTCTTTGATGGCGAGCACCTGTCCGCGCATCAGACGCGCCACGCCGGTCCAGTTTACGATGGCGAGTGAAACAAACAACAGCACAAAGCCGTTGAGCAAACCGCCAATCCATGTGTCGCGGAGCGCCGTAATCATGATGATAAAAAAGAGGATATCGGGAAACGCATAGACGATATCCGTAAGGCGCATCAACAGATTGTCCGTTTGACCGCCAAAAAAGCCAGCCGTCATGCCGATGGTCATGCCTACCAAGAGAATCACGGTGAGCGGAATGAAACCGACGGCAATCGAAGTGCGTGTGCCATAAATGACGCGGCTCAATACATCGCGTCCGATGGTATCCGTTCCCAACGGGAACGACGGGTCGTAGGCATGCGTCGGGTCATTGGGGTTGCTTGCCCAAAACGGTGCGAGATAGGTCTTGCCGCTGTACGTTTGTTGGGGCGGATGCGGCGCCAACAGCGGAGCGAAAATCGCGACAAGGACGAAGAATCCGACCACAAGCATGCCGCCCACTGAAGCGCGGTTCTTGA
This sequence comes from Chloroflexota bacterium, assembly GCA_029778615.1. GTDB lineage: Bacteria > Chloroflexota > Anaerolineae > UBA4142 > SHND01 > SHND01. The sequence continues at coordinate 69,250 of JAKOPZ010000274.1, forward strand.
TGAGGCGCTGCCAGGCATCGGCATAGAGACTGCGCGATTTCTTGGACGAAAATGCTTCTTGGACCGGCGCAGACGGTTTGTTGATTGCAGGAGCTTGAGAACTCATGGTTTAGCCCTTTCCGCCGACTTTGATGCGTGGATCCAAAAAGCCATAGACAATATCCACACCCAAATTCGCAAACGCGACGAGAAAGGCGTAAAAGAGTGTCAAGGACAAAATCACGCCATAATCGCGGCGATTGATGGATTCGACAAACAGAACGCCGATGCCGTTCACGCTGAATTGCTGCTCAATGATAAACGAGCCAGTGACCAAGCCTGCCAGCGCCGGTCCGAGATACGTCACGACCGGAATCAGCGCATTACGAACAATGTGGCGGAAAATGACGAGGCGTTCCTGCAAACCTTTGGCGCGCGCCGTACGAATGTAATCTTGACGCATGACCTCAATCACACTCGTCCGCGTCAAGCGCGCAATAAATGCCGAAGTTGGAATCGCCAGAGTGAGCGCGGGTAAAAGCCACGCAGTCCAGTTGTCCCAATAGTCAAAGTTTAGCACTTTGATCCACTCGAGCCACACGGCAAAAACATAGATAAAGAGAATGCCCAGAATAAAACTGGGTATTCCATAGCCAATGGTGGCTACCAGCAGACTCACATTATCAACAGGCGTATTCTGCTTGAGTCCTGCTATCAATCCGAGCGGAAAACCGATGGCGAGCGCCATGCTCATCGCCAAAAGACCGAGCACGAATGTGGTCACAACGCGATTTTGGTAGAACGGTCTGCCCGGACTGGGTTCCAGCAAAATATCTTCGACCTGACGACCGCGATAGCGATAAGACGGTCCCAACTTGCCCTGTGTGAGATTGGCAATAAAGTTGAAATACTGCCCGTCGAAGAATGCTTGGGTAATTTGAATGGGATTCCCACCTTCAGCGGCAACTTTTTCGGCTTTATCGGGATTGAAATAGAGGGGTTTGTCCAAGCCAAATTGTCTGTTGAGGGCGGCTTGAATGCGCGGGTCGTTCTGACGACTGTCGGGATTGGTGTCCCATGGACCGCCGGGGGTCGAGCGCATAATGACAAAGGTAATCAACGTTACGAAAAATAACGTCGGAATCATCCACAGTACGCGGCGCACGAGATACTGGCTCATGGTCTCTCCTCACTGCGCGAGTTTGGAGCGAACTCGACGAATAGTTGCATTGGTTTCTTTTGCAGCACTTTTGGTTGACGGCGTTCCAAAAGTCATTGTGGCAGCTTTCGATAGCAAAATGAATTACGTAAAAATACAGTAGTCGGCTGCCCCGCGTCTTTGGGGGGCAGCCGACACAATTTCTTTCAGAACTGCTCCGAAATTATTGCTTCGGATAGTTCGCAGGCACACTGGCGAGGTCTACGTCGTAATCGAGAATGGGACCATAGTTGCCCATCCAGATACCGTCGCCGGAGCTTGGGTATTTGGCAGGACCGATGAGATACGGGGCGACCAAGAACAAGTTTTCGTTGTAGTTGGTGAACGCGCCCGGCACGTCACTCATCAAGAGGTCTTCGGCGGCAGAGTACTTTTTGATGGATTCCTCAAAGTTGAGTGTGGTATCTGCGTCTTTGAGCATTTCATCGAGCTTGGGATTGCAGTAGCCATAGCGCGACGAGAAACTGCCACAGACCCAATACACCGAGAGCCAGTTTTGCGGGTGCGGATAGTCCTGAATCCACCCTTGGCGCGCGATTTGCGGATTGGTCTTGACGTCTTTGGTCAGAGCGGTGTAGACCGTTGCATCCACGGGGTCGAGCGTGACCGGGCAGCCGAGGACTTTGACGATGTTACCGGCGATGAATTGGAAGCGCGCGTGGTTCAATGGCGACGCGGGATAGGTGAGTTTCAATTCACCGAGCTTGGCGCAGTCCACTTTTGGTTTTTCAGCGGTGCTGTCTGCTGCGGCATAGCCGTTGTCAACCAACGTCTTGACGGCGGCAGCGAAATCTGTATCGGGAACGCCGACCTTGTCAGGTTGCGCACCGGGAACGCCCGGGGGAATCCAGCGGGTGTACGGCGCAACGGTGTCTTTGTTCACGTCTTTTGCCCAACCTTCGCGGTCGAACGCGGCGGAAAAGGCGGCGCGAACATTCTTGTCGTCAAACGGCTTGCGGGTGTTGTTGAACGCCATCGCGGTTGTCCACGCGGCGGGATAGCGTTGGAACGCGGCTTTCAGAGCGGGCGTCGAATCAATTTCCTGGAGCCATTCGGGCGCCACGGTAATCATGTCCAACTCGCCATTCTTGTACGCTTCGAACAAAACTTGACCGTCGGGATTGTAGGTGATTTCGATGCGGTCGAGTTTGGGCGTGCCTGCCCAATAGTTCGGGTTCTTTTCAAAGACAATCTTTTTGCCTTCGTCAATTTGCGTGATTTTGAACGGACCGTTGCCCACGTGACCTTCGGGTTTCGTCCACCAGGTGTCGGGGTCGGCATCCACGGCGCGTTTGTCGGTCGGGAAGGTCACCCAGGTGGCGGCGATATATTGCCAGAAACCGAGCGGGTTCTTGAAATCAATCTTGAGCGTTTGGGCGTCGGTGCAGCTCACGCCATAGTCCTTGTAGAGCTCTTCGACTTTTGCCTTGTCGAGCTTGTCGGGTTCGGTGTTGTTGGCATAGTCGTCAAGTTCTTGCGCGCCCTTGATGTCGTACACAATACCGGTATATTGTTTGCCGGGCACGAACGGGTCCACTTCGCGTTTGAGCGCATATTCAAAATCTGCGCACGCGATGGGCGTGCCATCGGAGCGTTTCAGACCATCGCGAATGTGGAAGGTCATGGACGTTCCATCGGCAGAGCTTTCCCATTTGTCTGCGGCGCCGGGAACAATGTTGCCTTTGTCATCCTGACGGGTTAAACCTTCATACGCGAGCTGCATGACATTAATTTCGCCGGCGTACGAGGATTTTTGCGGGTCAATAACATCAGGATACGTGCCGGTGCCAATGCGGAGCACGCGCGGACCTGTAGCGGCGGGCACTTCGGTCGGTGCAGCGGTTGGTGGCACGGCGGTGGGTTGCGGGGCTTCGGTTGGTTTTGGTGCTTGAGTTGCCGCAGGCGCCGAGGTCGGCGGGACTGCGGTGGGTTGTGCGGGCGCCACCGTTGGTTGGGCGGGCACCGCCGTTGGCGCGGGCGGCGGAGTCGCCGGCGAGCCACACGCTGCGAGGATCAACGCCAATGCGGTGGCGAGGATCGCAAACAACGTTATTTTTTTCATTTCCTTCTCCTCCTGCAAATATGCGGGTGTTTGAAGCGTATCTTGCCAGAACGCAAAATACGCTGTTGCGACCAAGTCGCGCAGTTTTGATAGTTACGCCGTCAACGCGTTACCTGCTGCTTTCACCTCCTTTGAATTCGAGGGGATTTGATTTCTGCGTGTTGCGATAAAGTGCATCGCCATTTTCATGGGGAGCGACATCATTGTCGAATTCGCAGAAATAGAGACCTTGACTTGCCCCAAATGGGAACCGCGTCGTGTTCTCATTTTTTCTTTGTGGCGTCCAACCGTCCGGTACGGACCAGCCGAGTGCATTATATGGAACAAGTCAAAAGAGGAAGTCTGCGAGCGCGAATATAACATAGTTCCAAACGCGCGTCAAGGCAAAATGGACAGCTTGAAACCAGCCCAACGCGGGTTTCAAGCTGTCATACCACGTGACATTCTACAAAATGTCCGTTGCCTACATCGCGCCATTCGGGTGCGACTTCTTTGCAAATGGGAATGGCGAGCGGGCAGCGCGTATGAAAGCGACAACCTTTGGGTGGATTCACCGGGCTTGGCACATCTCCAACCAGAATGATGCGTTCGCGTTTTTCTTCGATGATGGGGTCGGGAATGGGTACGGCGGAAAGCAGGGCGCGCGTGTACGGATGAAGTGGATTTGCATACAGCGTCTGACTGTCGGTCAGTTCGACAATCTTTCCCAAGTACATCACCGCGACGCGGTCGGAAATGTGACGCACGACAGAAAGGTCATGCGCGATAAATAGATACGTCAGCCCGAAACGATTCTGCAACTCTTCCAACAGATTAATAATTTGCGCCTGAATCGAAACGTCCAGCGCCGAAATCGGTTCATCGCACACGATGAAATCAGGATTGACGGCGAGCGCGCGCGCAACGCCGATGCGCTGCCGCTGACCGCCAGAAAATTCATGCGGGTACCGATTTACAAAGTACGGATTGAGTCCGACGATTTGCAAGAGCTCTTGAACGCGTTCTTTTTTCTCTTTACCTTTGGCAATGTTGTGCACTTCTAGCGGCTCGGCAATAATGTCGCCCACCGTCATGCGCGGATTCAACGACGCATACGGGTCTTGAAAAATCATCTGCATGTTGGAGCGCATCTTGCGCAGTTCTTCGCCTTTGAGCTGTGCCAGGTCTTTGCCTTGGAACACGACGCTGCCTTCGGTCGGACGATACAACTGCAAGATGGTGCGACCGGTTGTAGATTTGCCACAGCCCGATTCGCCGACGAGTCCCAGCGTCTCGCCCGCTTTTACATCAAAGCTGATGCCATCCACCGCTTTCACGTCTGCCACTTTGCGCTGAACGAGAATTCCTTGTGTGATGGGAAAATATTTTTTCAGGTTGCGGACAGAAAGAATGGTCTCGTTATCGCTCCGCAGGGCGTTGGCTTCGGCGCTGCCTTTCTGAGGTGCGATCTTGGTCTGTGCTTCCATGTTCAATATGACTCCTCTGGCTCTGGATGTCGAACTCAGGCAGGCGCGACATCGCGTGTCGTGCGATGCAAGATTTCATCACGTCGTTCGCGCACGGCTTCATAATTCCAACACGCCGACCAATGCTTGACGCCAACAGACATGAGCGGCGGATTTTCTTCCAAACACTTTTGCGTGCGAAAGGAACAGCGGTCGTAAAATGGACAACCGACAGGCATATTCACCAAGTCCGGGGGCAGTCCTTCGATGGGCGTTAATCTTTCGCGTTTGCCTTCATCGAGGCGCGGAATCGAACCGAGCAGACCGACGGTGTACGGGTGGAGCGGGTTCGCGAACATTTCGCGGTTTGGCGCGGTCTCGACAATGAACCCCGAATACATGACGTTGATGCGGTCTGCCAAACCGGCGATAACACCCAAATCGTGGGTAATCCAAATAATCGCCATCCCGAGCTCGCGCTTGAGCCGTTTTACAATGTCGGTGATTTGCGCCTGAATGGTTACGTCGAGCGCGGTGGTCGGCTCATCGGCAATCAGCAGCTGCGGCGAACACGAAAGCCCCATCGCAATCATCACGCGCTGTCGCATCCCGCCGGAAAATTGATGCGGATAATCGTCGAGCCGCCGTTCCGCTTCGGGGATGTTGACCATCTTGAGTAATTCCACCGCGCGCTTGCGGGCTTTGTCTTTGGTCATGCCCAAATGCAATTCGAGCGCTTCGGTGATTTGCGTGCCGATGGTGAGCACAGGATTGAGCGAAGTCATGGGGTCTTGAAAAACCATCGCGATTTTGTTACCGCGAATTTGACGCATTTCCTCCGCGGACAATTTGAGCAAATCTTGTCCTTGAAAAATGACTTCGCCACTCGGAATGCGCCCGGGCGGAATCGGTATCAAGCGCATGACCGTGAGCATCGAGACCGACTTGCCCGAACCCGATTCGCCCACGAGACCGAGCGTTTCTCCTTCTTCGATGACAAAGGACACGCCGTTCACTGCGTGGACAACGCCGTCCTGTGTGACAAACTCTGTGCGCAGATTACGCACGTCGAGCAATGTATTGCCCATGTGACCCCCTCAGGGATTTAGGATTTATGATTGCAGATTTTTGATTTTCGATTTGCGGATTTGACCGATGTTCGAAAAACCGAACCGGTTCGGGCTCAATTCATCGGTAATACCTTCAACTTCAATTGGGGAATACAACTCTATTATTGTGCCGGGTTCAAAGTGCGGCAGCAACGACTCTTCGATAGCTTCATCCAATAATTTCCGTGCGACAACGAGCTTTTCATGAACCGACAATCTCCGCGCCGCCGTGAGAATTTCCTCGACCACACTTTGTGTTCGTTAATTATGATTATTGTAACTCCGGATTCAATGCCTCATTCAAACCATCGCCTACAAAATTAAAGGCAAAGACGACCGCCGCCATGACCGCGAACGGCAAAAAAATCATCCACAACATTTCGGGCCATGTGCGCCAATACCGTCCAATGTTGTCTGCAAGAATGTTGCCCCAACTCGGATTCGGCGGCTGCAAGCCGATGCCCAAATATGCAAGAATTCCTTCCGATAACGCAATGCCGCCGAGCCCCATCGAAATCGCGACCAGAATGGGCGCCAGTGAATTGGGAATGAGATAACGCGTCATGATGCGCCAATTGGAAACGCCGACCGCTTGCGCGCCGATGACAAATTCTTTTTCGCGCAGCGCGAGAATTTGTCCGCGCACCAAACGCGCCAGCCCCGCCCAACCGAGCACGCTCAACGCAATCATCACCACCAAATAGTCCGCATAGCCGCTGCGTACAAAATCGGTGAGCCACTGCATATTATTATCTTGCGCCAAAGTACGCAAGCCCGCCACCAGTCCGGGCTTGATAGTAGCCGCGATAAAGAAAATAAACAAGAGGTCCGGAAAAGCAAACAGAAAATCAATGGTGCGCGAAATTAGCGTATCCACCCAGCCGCCGAAATATCCCGCCGCCGCGCCGAGCACCAATCCCAACGAAAGCGAAATGGTGGCAACGACCACAATGACAAAGACAACGGAACGCGCACCGAAAATGATGCGCGACAACATATCGCGTCCAATCACATCGGTACCCAGCCAATGTTCCGCGCTCGGCGGTTTCGCCGACAAGTCCAAATTGGTTTTCGTGTAATCGTACGGGGCGAGCTGTCCCGCAAAAATCGCGGTGAACAACAACAGCACAATGACCATCAACCCGAGCAGCGCGGGTTTGTTGCGCGCAAAACGCCGCCACGTTTCGTACCACGCGGGACGCGGTTTCGTTTCTGGATGAATTTTTGCCAGAGGCAAATTTACAGTCGTTGCAGCCACAACCAAACCGACGACAGACAGAGGACGACCGACGAGCGAAATCACTTTTGATTCCGACGTTCGTCATCCGTCATTCGTCATTCCTTACTGATAGCGTATGCGCGGGTCAACGAACGCGTACAAAATATCAATCAACAAATTTATCAAAACGTACACCGTTGCCGCAATCAGCGTGAATGCCATAATGATATAGTACTCGCGCGAAGTAAGCGCGTCGAACGCGAGACTGCCCACGCCGGGAATGCCATAAAATTGTTCGACGATGAACGAACCCGCAAACAGTCCCGCAATCGTGAAACCAATAATCGTCACAAGCGGGATAAGCGCGTTCCGCAGCGCGTGGCGTCCAACGACCATCCACTCTTTCAAACCTTTCGCGCGCGCGGTGCGAATAAAATCCGACGTCATTACTTCAATCATCGCCGCGCGCGTTTGGCGCGTAAACACCGCGAGCACGCCGAGTCCGAGAATGAACGCAGGCAAAATGACTTCGGGCGCAAACATTCCTTTCCAACCGCCGACGGGCAGAAAAGGTCCGATAGAAAATGTGCCGAACTCGTGCTTGCGCGCCATCGCAAACGTGAGCACGGGTTGCAATCCAATCACCGGCAGCGAAATGCCGAGAATGACGAGCGCGCGGATAAAAACGTCGAACCACGATTTGCGTTTCAGCGCGGAAAAAATCCCCAGCGCGATGCCCAGGGGCAAACTCCACGCCAGCGCCACCAAATTGAGTTGAAAAGTTACGGGGAAACGTTTTGCCAAAAGGTCACTGACGCTTTGACCGGGAAATTTGACAACCGAATAGCCAAAGTTTCCGCGCAGCGCGTTCGAGACGTAATTCAGATATTGGATGACGAACGGTTGGTCAAAGCCGTACTCTTTGCGGACTTGGTCCACAATTTCGGGGCGCGTGTGCAAGCCCATCAAAACTTGTACGGGGTCGCCGGGTCCATAGATGCCCAGCGCAAACGTCACGAGCGAGATGAGAATCAACAGCACCGGCAGCCAGAGGAGGCGGCGGACGACATAAGCAGCCATCGAATCGAAAACGGACCGGACGCACCCGCTCGCGCAAGAGACACGCGGACGTAACAGCTGTTGCGTCCGCGTGTGAGTGCGCCGGGTTACTTATTTTTCTAACGTGATGTACTTGAGCCGTTCAATGACGAGCGGCGGATAAAACGCGCCTTTAACGTATGGCTTGGTGAGCCAGTAATCGCGTCCGTACGTCAGCGGAAGCACAGGCGCATCTTGCAGAATTTTTTCTTCGGCTTGTTGATAATATTCGATGCGCTTTTCGAGCGACGGTTCCACGCTTGCTTCGTCAATCAACTTGTTCACTTCGGGATTGTCATAGCCACTCCAATTGCTCGGGCTGCCGCCGCGGAACAAGAGACCGATAAAGTTATGCGGGTCTACATAGTCCGCGCTCCAACCAATGTCGAACATTTGGAAATCCACATCGGTGCCGTTGATTTGCGAAAGGTAGGTTGCCCAATCCGTCTGTTCGATGGAAATGTTCGCGCCCAAATTTTCCTTGAGCATTTCCGCAATCGCCTGCGTGTCCGAACCGGCTGCGCCACCGCCGCCAACGGTACTCCACACAATATCGGGTAAACCGCTCGCGTATTTCGATTCGGCAAGCAATTTTTTCGCGCCTTCCGGGTCGTACTTGATGCCTTGCAAGTTCGGATTAAAGCCGGGGAATTTGTCCGGCAAAATTCCGGTTGCCGGTGCGACCATATCTTTGTACACGACTTTGGCAATTTTTGCCGTGTCAATGGACATGGCAAATGCCATACGAACTTTCGGGTCGTCGAACGGCGCTTTGCGTGTGTTGAACACAAGGAAACCGGTTGAGAGCTGCGGTTCCACGTCGAGTTCTTTGTTCAACGGATTCGACGTATCGCTCACGCGTTCAATGTCCGCAATCGAAACGCGCACCGCATCCAAATCGCCGTTCTCGTAACGCGTCATGCCGGAACCGCCGCCGAGAATCATTTCCACGCGGTCAACGGAAGGTTTCACGTCGCCATAATAATCGTTGTTCTTTTCCAGAACAATCAATTGCCCCTGGTCCCACTGTACCAATTTGTATGGACCGGTGCCGTTCGGTTTGAGATACCACGGTTGTTCGCCCGACTCGACGTTGAATTTATCTACAACGTACGCGGTGGGATGCGCGAGTTCGGCGAGAAAATACGAAATCGGTTGTTTGATGTCAATCTGAATCGTGTAATTGTCAATGACTTTTATGCCGCTGATTGTTTTTGCCTGTCCCGTATATTTTTCATTGAAACCGACAATGTCGCCGAGGTACAATGGCGAAACAGTGGAACGCGTTTTCGGGTCTGCCGCGCGTTCGAGTGAATATTGAACATCTTGCGCGGTGACAGGACGACCATCATGGAACTTGGCGTTCTGACGAATTGTGAACGTGTACGTTTTGCCGTCGTTGCTCACATCCCATTTTTCCGCGAGGTCGGGAACAATTTTCAAATCTTTGTTGAAACTGACAAGCCCGCTGTAGATTTCGACAATATACGTTGCCGATTCCACGTCGCTCGTCAAGGCGGGGTCGAGCGTTGGCGGGTCGCCGCCCAAGCCGCTGCCGCCGGGGAGACGAAGCGTGTTGCCCGTCGGCGCGGTGCTGTTTTGATTTTGCGAAGGATTCTGATTTTGAGTTGGGTTCTGGTTCTGACCTTGATTCTGATTTTGGACGGCAGTCGGCTGTTGTGACGGATTGTTTTGTGAAACATTGGAAGGCGCTCCAAACAATCCCTGACACATGCTGCCCGGTTGCGGACAATAGACCACCGCGCCGATGCCCACGCACACCAGCCCCACCAGTGCGACGAGCAATACAATGACGATTGCGATTAGACCACGATTCTCAGACATTCCAGCGTACTCCCTTGTGCTTGCGGCGTCTCGACTCTTGTTCGGAAAACATCTGTTTCCTAAAATTTATTTCCGGCTCGAAAAAGTTGGCGAATCCTATCATAACGGATAGGGCGTGTCAAGAAGCCGCGCGCGATGTTCAATTTTGATATATCAATCTACGCGTGACAATTTAGATAAGGATTAAAGGCGAATTAGGTTATGCGTCACTTGGGGTTCATCATCCGTTCATCGCCCGATGGAAATCTCAAGCCCTCTGCAGCTTGCGCCCCCGCAACCTGTAACCTGCTACTTGCTGCCTGCAACTTTTATTACGTGCCACACCTCCGATTGGATGTCTGTTCTTTGGGGGTCATAGCGCCACACCAATTCGTAGCGCACGCCGTCCACTTGCCCTGAGACTTGGTTCTCCAACAGCGCGCGCGGCACAAACTGCGCCGCCGCGTCGTAAGATGCCTCCTGCGTCACAATCCAATTCACGCGGTTTGCCAGCAGCGCGTCGCGCGGCGTACTCCACTTGTCCAATTCCACCGACGACACAAATTGCCGCACATCTTTGCCGCTGCGATAAATCGCCACCGGTGCGTCCGTCAACACCACCTCGCCGGGCTGCACCTGCGCGTACAAAAAATTTCCAATCTGCCATTCTTGGTCAATGCCCCACCGCCGGATTTGCAATTCCGGAATGTCGTTTTGAAAACGAACGAAAGTGATTGCAACCAAAACGAGCGCGACAATGAGATTGATGATTTTTGATTTCTGATTTCTCATTGGACTCGACGTTCTGACCATCCGACTATCCGACAACACAACAACCCACGCGCTCACCAACACCGCGACCAACGGCAAATCAATCACCAAATAACGTTCGGTCAAAATTGGCACAAGCCCGCGCGCATAACCGATAATCAAAAATAACGAATGTCCCGCGAGCAATGTTGTAACAAGCCAGATATTTTTTCGCCGCACGCCGGCGAAACTCCTCCCCGCGTGCGGAATGAGCATGGCGCCCAACACCCCCCCCCACAGCGCGGGCAGCACAAACGGCGAAAGCCGATTCAAGTACTCGGCAAACACAAACGCGGGATTCGACGACGCGTTATTCAGCACGAGCCAATCATGTAAATTATTTTCGGCGTACTGCTGATACCAATGCAAAAAATTCCCCGTCTTGTAAAACGACCACGCCGACCAGCCACTCAACGCAATTCCAACGCCGCCGATAATGATTGTCGCTTCCGCATATCGTTTTTGAATCGCAAGCCAAATAACAATGAGCAGCGGGTATATGCTCAAGTCCGTGCGCGTGAGGGGCAGGGCGAGCGAGAGCAAGAACAATGCGACGAATGACGAATGAATGACGTTTGACGTTTCACGTTTCGCGTGTGATGTGTCACGATTTATCACAACAAGCGTAACCAGTAACACCAACACGCCCGCAAACACTTCGGTCACATTCATGCCGCTGAACGCGATGTGCCACGTCATGAACGCCAACACTGCCCCCGCTGTAAACGCGGCGAAATAATTTTGATACAGTTTCCACGCGAGATACGCGCACAACGCGCACGCGAACGCACCGAGCAGCGTATTCATCCAATGCAGCGGCTCAATATCTTGGCGTCCCGTGAGGAGCAACGGAATGAGCGAAACGTAATGATACAGCGGCGACCAAACCGTTGCCAATCCTTTGTAATCGGAATACACGCCGCCGTGCAAGAGCGTCAAACGCGTAATCAACCAATGATGGTACGAGTCGCCCCAAAAATCGGTGAGCCATGTATTTGTCCACGCGCGCGCGACAAGTGCCAACACGAAAACGCCCGCGCACAGCGCGAGCGTTTGGATTTTGTTTACTTGATTTTCCAATTCTCTATCCGTTCGTACCCTTCCATCACCGCATATGTGCGCTCCACACGCGGACGCGTGAGCGACGCGCGCTGACTCCACAACAGCGGAATAATCACCGCGTCTTGTTCCACCAAAATTTTTTCCGCGCGCGAGTACAGCAAGCGGCGTTTCAACACATCCGTTTCGCGCGCCGCGTCTGTCACCAATTGGTCGAATTGCGGCGATGACCATTTTGTAAAATTGTATGGCGAACCCGCATGCCACGCGTCATACAAAAAATTGTGCGCGTCGGGATACGAACCGCAATAGCCCATCCGAAACAGCGGATACGGGTCCGTGTCCAATTTTTCGAGATACGTATTAAAGTCCGTATCTTCGACGGTAATGGACGCCGCAAGCGTAGCGCGCCAATTTTGAATCGCCGCGACGGCAGCATCCAAAAATTGTTGATTCGTGTTGGTGCCAAAAACCAACGCGGGCAAACGTGCGCCCGTCAGCCGCGCCTGGTCGAGCGTGGTTTTGGCGAGCGGCGCGTTGAAATCAATTCCGATGTCCGCGTTCGCGTCCGGCGCCGCATTCACCTGCGGGGGGGTGAACCACCGCGCAGGTTCGCCCAAATCAAACACCTGCGAAACCACATCCGTCCGATTCAAGGCGAGCGCGAATGCTTGCCGCAGCTGTACATTGTCGAACGGCGGCTTGCTGGTATCGAAACCGATGTAGGTGGTGCAGAGACCGGGCAGTAATTTCAAATCGTGCGCGAGCGCGGGGTCGGCGCGCACGCGTTGAAAATTTTCGCCTTCGATGCTGTCATACGGGTCGGTGGTATCCAGTTCGCCGCGCAAGTACGCATCGAGCGCGGACGCCACATCGGGCAAGAGGCGAAAACGCAAGCGGTCAATCTGCACATTGTCAGCATCGTAATAATGCGGATTTTTTTCCAAAAGCAAAAAGCGAAACGGCTCGCGGTCAATCAGCACGTACGGACCGCTCGTCCACGTCTCGCCAATGTCCGTCCAATTCACGCCCAGCTCTTGAATGTTTTCGCGCGGCACCACGCGTCCGAGCCACGCGCCCACAATTGTCGGAAACGCCGAAGTGGGCTGCACCAATTGAAACTGCACCGTGAATTCATCCGTTGCGCGCACGCCCAATTGATTTTGCAAACGCGCCATTTCTTCCGGCGAAGTGCGCGGGTCGGCAGTTACAAACGGGTCCGCATTCCGGAGTAACGGCGCAAAACGCGCGGCATAGCCCGACGCGGTGCGCGGGTCGAACAAACGCCGCACGCTGTACACTACATCGTCCGCGTTGATTGGGCGCAGCCGTTCCACATCGCCCGTGTCCGCGTTGTATTTCACCCAGTACACATCTTGGCGCAAACGAAATTCCCACACGAGTCCGTCGGCAGAGACAAGCCATTCGCGCGCGAGCCCGGGTTGCGGCGAACCATCACTTTCATTCAACTGAATCAAGTTGGCAAAAAGGAGTTGGTCAATCTGAATCGTGGGCGGGTCGGTGGCGAGCAAGGGGTCAAGTGTTGCCGGTTCCGCGCCGAGGTTGAGTGCGAGTTCCGTATTAGGGGTCGCCGCATTTTGGCGGCAGTTGACGAGGAAAATACAAACAAGGCAGACGAAGAGAAAAATTCGAGCGCGCGCAATCACGGCACGATTATAGAAGCAAAGCGCCAAAAGTGAATAATTCCCTCCGTTGTCCAAATCATTTACTGCTTTTTGTTTTCTGCCCGCGCAAATTCGCGCTCCAAAAATTCCTGTCGCGTAATCTCCATCCGCACACCTTCAAATTCGCCGACTTCAGGCGTAAAGCGCGGACCGGTTTCGGTGGCGCGAAAACCGACGGCAGCAAACGAATGCTGTGCGCGCACATTTTCCGCGAACGTGTACAGATAAATCAAGTTTAGCGACGAAGTGGTAAAGAGATGATGCAGCAGCGTGCTCGTTGCATCGCGTCCGTAGCCGCGATTTTGATACGCGCGTTCGCCAATCACTACGCCCATTTCTGCATCGCGGCGATTCCAATCAATCCCAAAAATGCCGATGCGCCCGATGAGTTCTAACGTATCGCGCGCAAACAACAAAAACATGCGCCGATTCGTCGGACCGTACAAACGCTCACTCCGCACATGGTCACGAAATTCGCTTTCGGTCAATTCGGTGCGCATGCCGCCGCTCTGCTGTAACAGTTCTTGATCGCGGCTCCATGCGTACAGCCGCGCGATTTCTGCATCGCTCATGCGCTCTTCAAAGCGCCGCAAAAAAGTTTTTTCGCCGTAGATAATCGCCATGCGTTGCAAGACCTGATAGATTTTGTCGCGTTCGATTTTTGTCAAGCCATCGCGCAGCACAATGTGTCCGTGCTGGATGATGGGAATGGTTTTGCAACCTGTCACGTCGCTCTAATTTTTTCGCGCGTCAATAACAACCCCACAATCGTCTTGGCGTCTGCAATTTCGCCGGTCGCAATGCGCGCAATCGCGTCGTCGAGTGACAGTGTGACGAGTTCGATGTCTTCATCGCTTTCCAATGCTTGCGCGCCTTGCGTCAAGTCGCGCGCGATATACAAAAACATTTCTTCGGTGAGAACGCCGGGGCTGGGGAAAAAGCGTATCAGAAAATCCAAACGTCCCGCCGTCAAGCCCGTCTCTTCCGCCAATTCGCGCGGCGCGCCCGCTTCGGGCATTTCGTTGGCTTCCAACGTGCCTGCCGGAATTTCCAACATGACGCGCCCCGTTGCCGCGCGCCATTGTTTCACAAGTGTGACGCTTCCATCATCGTGCAAGGGAATCATTGCCACCGCGCCGTGATGTTCAGCAATTTCGCGCAGGGTCACAGCTCCATTTTTGACACGCACCGTGTCCAGACGCAAATTCAACACGCGTCCGCGATACACATATTCGCTTTGGATTAATTCTTCCATCTCGGCTCCAAAAAAAGTGATTCGAGTGACGAATTCATTCATCACGCGCAAGACATGGTAACCTAATGTGCAACACTTTTGTCATTTCGAGCGGAGCGAGAAATCTCGCAAGGCGCGAATGAGATTTCTCGCAAAACTTGTCCCGAAGCATTGAGGGAACGGCTCGAAATGACATTTGTCCCGCGAAAGAGTTGCACATTGAGTATGGTAACATTGCCACACATGCGAAAAAAAGACAAGACGCACGCAACAAAAAACCTCGAAGGTTTCGGCAGTGAACTTGACTGCCACCTTCGAGGTTTGACTTGCGAATCCTGATTACGGAATCCGTATCTGCTGCCCGGGGAAAATATAATCGGGCGCGGGGATTCCATTTGCTGCGGCGAGCGCTGCCGCCGTCGTGCCGCATTTGCGCGCAATGCTGTTTAGCGTATCGCCGCGTTGAACAACATAGGGATTGGAACAACCACCTCCGCTCGGCGGCGGTTGCTGTCCGCCATTGTCGGTGCTCGGCGGCGGCGCATTATCACCGCCGCTTGCGCCCGCAGGCAGATTGATAACTTGTCCGGGACGAAGCACACTCGGATTCAAACCGGGATTCGCGGAGAGAAGCGCTTGCGGTGTGACGCCGCACTTGCGCGCAATCGCATAGAACCATTCGCCGGGTTGAACCGTGTACGGATTGGTGCACGCGCCCGTCGCGCCCGGTTGTTGCGCGCCGTTTTCGCTGCCCGGAGTTGGCTGCGCGGTTTGTCCCGTATCACCGACGGTTGTGGGCGTGGGCAAAAGGGTTGGCTCGACAATGATGGGCGTGACATTCCCTTCGGGTTGCGTGGGCGTTTCGCCGCCGGCGGGGACGGGCGTCTCGTTGCCGCTTGGAGGCGGCACGAGCGTTGGTTCACCGCCTTGCGCGGTCGGAACTCCTTCGACGATAATGGGGGTGGGTTGACCGTTATCGGATGGTGGCGCAACAATAGTTTCGTTGACAAGCGGAACGAGCGTGGGCGTCGGAACAGCGGGTCTGCTTTGTGTGCAGGCGGCGGCGCTGACGACCAAGAGAGCGAGGGCAAAATATAAAATGCTCTTGGTACAAAGAGATTTCATCGGTCATTCTCCTTTTTTCGATTCGCACATTGTGATTCATTTCTGAATCCGGTTATCTGGCGAGTCAAAGAGGAAATGCCGCCGGGTTACAGCGCGCATCTTAGCACAAGCCGCGCGCGCCGTCAAGCAAATTGCGCCCCGCTCTAATCTGTTCTATACTGTCATGCGAAATTCGGCACTGCCGCCCTGTCCTCTAGCTGGTGCGAGGCAGGGTTTTTTTTTCAATGCTACAGGGTCTGCCGCGACGCGCAGATACAGGATGGACGATGCGGGTCCTCGCAATCAGTGACATCATTGTCAATGCTCTCTACAGTACCGGGCTCACCGAAATTACGCGCGGGGTAGACTTGGTTATTTCGTGTGGCGATTTGCCGAGCGCGTATTTGGAATACATCGTCTCGACCACCGATAAACCACTGTTTTATGTGATGGGCAATCACGGCACGCGCGGCGGTCCGGCGGCGCCGCCCGAAGGATGTATCAATCTCGACGGGCGCGTGGTGAATTATCAAGGGCTGCTGCTCGCGGGGCTTGAAGGGTCTATCCGTTACAATGACGCGCCGCTGTATCAATATACCGACGCGCAAATGCGCTGGAAGATTGCGCGGTTGGAACCGCATCTCTGGTTGAACCGTCTGCGCTATGGTCGTTTTTTGGATGTGCTGGTCACTCACGCGCCGCCGTTCGGCATTCACGACAAAAGAGATTTGCCGCATCAAGGATTCAAAGCGTTTCTGGGATTCATTGACCGCTATCATCCCGAATATGTACTGCACGGTCACACGCATCTTTATGACAATCGCGCCGTGCGCCAATCTGTGCGCGGACACACATTGATTATCAATACGTATGGTTACAAATTCATAGACATTCCAATTCCTGCACCGTAACAGTATGAGTTTGAAACCACAGTTTGAACCGCTTATGGATGTTTTTTCAATGCAAGCCGAACGCGATTTTAATCAAGCGCGTTGGCGCGCGTTCCTGAATGATGTGGGCGCGTTTCTCGAACGTCGCCCGAACGAATTGTTGTCCTTTGACGCCGTGCGCTCTTCGCTGCCGGTCTATGGACAAAGCTATCGTGGTGTACAAGAAGTGCCGGTGGACCAAATCGTCGGCACGACGAGCAACCGTTATGTGGATTTTGACCGCGCGTTTTTGCCCGCGCAAGCGCGCACCAAATCGCGCTGGAAAAAAATTGACGAGCTGCGTTTGCGCGATGTGAATTTGCCGCCGATTCAAATTTATCAAGTCGGCGATGTGTATTTTGTGCGCGACGGGCATCACCGCGTTTCGGTCGCGCGCCAAATCGGACAAAAATATATTGACGCCGAAGTCATCGAAATGAAAACGCGCCAACCCCTCACGCGCGATATTCGGCGGCTCGACCCAAAGGGGCTGGAAGCGTTGGGCGAGTACGCGTCGTTTCTGGAAAAAACACAGCTCGATAAATTGCGCCCCGATGTCAATATTGAATTCTCACAGCCCGGCGGCTATGCGCGTCTGCTCGAACACATTGTCGTCCATCAATATTTTCTCGGACTCGATTACAAACGCGATGTGTCATGGGAAGAAGCCGTGACCGATTGGTACGATTATGTGTACATGCCGATTGTGAACATTATTCGCGAACGACATGTGCTGGAAGAATTTCCCGGACGCACGGAAGCGGACTTGTACTTGTGGATTACGGACCATCATTGGTCGCTGAACCAACAAGAGCTGGCGCATCACACGCACGATGTCGGATTTGACGAAGCGGCGGAGGATTTGGTCCGCAAACGCAGCCCGCGCCTCTCGCGCAAAATCGCGCGCGCGCTGACCGCGTGGCTGACCGCGTGGCGCGGCGAAAATATGCCTCCGCACAAACCGCGCGCGGGCGTACCCGAACCGACTCTCGCCATCACGGAAACCGATTTGTCAAAAGAGCCGACGTTGGATATAGTAGAGCCGCGCGTTTTTTCCGACGCGTCCTATTCGTAGGACAAATGGTAAATTTGTCCGACCCAAACATGTTCACCTCTTTTTCCACCCCTCGCGATTCGTTCCGCTCTGACGGACCGTTGCCGCGCGCCCCCTCACTGTCACAATAGAAATTCTCGACAGTCGAGGGGGATTCACACAACCGAACGCATGACCGCATGACGAGGGGTGATTTCAGCTCGACGAAAAACGATTTTGAATTTTTCGCGCACCCGCTCGTCAAGAGCGGGTTTATTTTTTGGCAGGGACAGCGGCTTGTCCCGCTCCCTTTGGAGACACAAAAATGGCAGACCCATTACCTTCCCATTCCGAAAATTTCGCGGAATGGTACAACACCATCGTTCAACGCGCCGACCTCGCGGATTATGGCGCGGCAAAAGGAACGATGATTATCAAACCTTACGGCTATGCGCTGTGGGAAAACATCCAAGAGTATTTGAACAAACGCTTCAAAAAACATGGCGCGAAAAACGCGTTTTTTCCAACGTTCATTCCTTCGTCGTTCATCGAAAAAGAAAAAGACCACGTGGAGGGATTCGCGCCCAACCTCTGGCTCGTGACGGCGGGGGGGGGGGAAGTTTTGGAAGAGGCGTACGCCGTGCGTCCCACTTCGGAAACGACCATCAACAACACGGTCGGCAAATGGATCCAGTCGTACCGCGATTTGCCTCTGCTGTTGAATTTGTGGAACAGCTGCTTTCGTTACGAAATGCGGACGCGTTTGTTTTTGCGTACGTCGGAATTTTTGTGGCAAGAAGGACACACCTTTCATGCCACATGGGACGAAGCGGATGAATACGCGCGCGCGATTTTATTCGACGCGTATCTCGATTTCTATGTCAACGCGGCGGCGATGCCCGTCATCGCGGGGCGCAAATCGGAAAAGGAAAAATTTCCCGGCGCGGATATTACCTACACGCTCGAAGGGCTCATGGGCGATGGACGCGCGCTGCAAAGCTGCACCTCGCACAATCTCGGACACAATTTTGCCAAGTCATTCGACATTCGTTATCTGGACCGCAATAACGAGTTGCAATACGTGGCATCCACCTCGTGGGGACTTTCGACGCGTTCGATTGGCGGAATTGTCATGACACACGGCGACGACAAAGGGTTACTGATGCCTCCCCGCCTCGCGCCAACGCAAATTGTCATTGTGCCAATTTTTCGCAAAGAAGGTGAAGGCGCAGCCGTACTGGAAGCAGCAAAACGCGTGATGCGCGACCTTGACGATTACCGCGTGGAACTCGATGCGCGCGAAGGACTGACGCCCGGTTTCAAATACAACGATTGGGAGATGCGCGGCGTGCCCATCCGTTTGGAAATCGGTCCCAAAGACATTGAGAAAAATCAAGTGGTGTTGGTGCGCCGCGATACGGGCGAGAAAAAATTCGTACCGCTCGCGCACTTGCTCGACGAAGTGAAGATGATGCTAAATCATATTCACGATACGCTCTACGCGCGCGCGAAAAAATTTCAGGACGACAATACGTTCAGCGTGGACTCGTACGATGAGTTCAAACAACGCACGGCAGGCGAAGGCGGCGCAGGACTTCTCATGGCGCATTGGTGCGGCGACCGCGAGTGCGAAACGGCCATTCAACAAGAAACGCGCGCAACGATTCGCGTGATTCCGTTTGACCAAGTACAAGAAAAAGGAAAATGTATTCGCTGCGGCAACGAGAGTAACGGACGCGTCGTGTTTGCGAAAGCGTACTAGAAAGTGAAAAGCAAAAAGTTAAAAACTAAAAGTGAATTCTGTACTTTGTACTTTTAGCTTTTAACTTTTAACTTGTCCTATGCACTATAATCAACTCGAAGCATCCATTTACGACAAAGTGTATGCGGGACTCACCGCGGACATTGCGTTTTGGCAAAATTTCGCGCGCGAAACGTGTGGCGAAAACGGTCAAGCGCTGGAGCTCGCGTGCGGCACTCTGCGTGTGATGCTGCCCGTCGCCGAAGGGGGCGTGCGCGTAACGGGGATTGACCAATCGCCGTACATGCTGGAACTCGCGCAGAAAAAAATCGACGCGGCAGGGGACGACGTTCGCGCGCGTATCACCATTCAACAAGGTGACATGCGTTCGTTCGAACTCGGACGCTCATTCGATTTGATTTACATTCCGTTCAACACGTTCGGTATTTTGACCACAAGCGCAGACCAACTCGCCGTGCTCGCGTCCATCAAAAAACATCTCGCGCCGAACGGCGTTTTCGCGTTCTCGGTTTTTTTCCCCGACATTGCGCGGATGCACGGCGAAGTGTTGAAACGCTGGCAGGCGGAAATGGACGAGGCGTTCAAGGACGGCACGCGCGTCATGCGCGATAATGTGCGCGCGGTGGACACGCGCAAACAAATCATTTCCGTCACGTGGCGCAACAAAGTATATCGCAATCAAATTCTCGAAAGCGAATTCATCACCGACATCGAGCTCACTTATTTCTTTCCGCGCGAAATCGAACACCTGCTCACACGCGCGGGGTTTCAAATCGTACACTACTGGGGCAATTATGAGCGCCAGGATTTTTGGAAAATCCGCGAACCGTGGCAACAGATTGTGGTGGCGCGAGCGATTTCTGATTTATGATTCACCTTACGCATGTCATTTCGAACCCCTCAATCCTTCGGGGTAAACTCTGTGAGAAATCTCTTTTTTCCACCGAGATTTCTCGCAAGACCGCTCGAAATGACAATTCTGCGTAACAAGAGTTATGATTCCGCGCGCAAGACAATCCGATGACCGACCAAGACCGCCAAGTCAAATCAGAAATCCTAAATCAGAAATCAAAAACCCAATTCGGTCTCACCGACCTTGCGCTGCTTTCGATGACGCTGATTTGGGGCTTGAACTTTATCGTCGTCAAAACCGCGCTGTCGGAACTCGCGCCGCTGGCATTTTTGGCGCTGCGCTTTTCGATTGCCAGTCTCTTTTTTTTCATCGCCGCGCGTCTGTTGTCCGGTGGCTTTCAGATTCCCCGCCGTGAGTGGGGCAAGGTGGCGCTCATCGGCATTGTGGGGACGACCATTTATCAGCCGTTGTTTATCAATGGCTTGGCGCTCACCAAAGCATCCAACACATCATTGATTTTGGCGACGACGCCCGCGTTCATTGTTTTGATTCAGCGCATCTGGCACAAGGAACGCTTTGCGCCGCGCGGCTGGTTCGGCATTGGTTTGTCGTTTGTCGGCATTGCGGTGATTGTGTTCTCGGGCGGCGATGTGACGCTTGAATCTGCGGCGCTGCTCGGCGATATATTTGTGTTGGGCGGAACGCTGTGTTGGGCGCTCTATTCCGTTTTTGCCGCGCCGCTGTTGAAAACGTACTCGTCGCTCGCCTTTTCCGCGTTGACCACTATTTTTGGAACTCTCCCGCTTTTGGTTCTCACCGCGCCCGCTGTCGCCAATCAAAATTGGGGCGCGGTGAGCATCGGCAGCGCGTTGGGCGTTTTGTATTCGGCGCTCTTTGCGATTGTCGTCGCGTATATTATTTGGAATCTCGGTATTCAACGCATTGGCGGCGCGCGCACCGCGATTTACAGCAATCTCACGCCCGTCATCGCGACCGTTGCTTCGACCATTTTTTTGAATGAGTCGCTGACGCTGTTGAAAATTATCGGCGCGCTGATTATTTTCAGCGGCTTGTATTTCGCGCGTACGGCAAAGGTTCTGGTCGAACCCGAAGGATAGTCAGACCAAGATGCTTCGGGTCTTTTGTTGACGCGCTGGGGTCATGTGTCCTTTGGAAATTGTGCATTTGCCCCATGCGGCGCGGTGACGTTTGTGGGAAACTGGAAGGTGGTACTCACTCGTGATGAATTTAAATTCTTCAAGCATCAAGCGCATTGCGATTTCAACCGGCGGCGGGGATGCGCCCGGATTGAACGCAGTGATTCGCGCTGCCGCGCTCGCCGCCCTCAATCGCGGTTGGGAAGTGTACGGCATCCGCGACGGCTTTAATGGTTTGCTCTTGCCCGAGCAATATCCCGAAGGCGGAATGCTTCGTCTATCGCGCAACGCGGTGCGCGGCATTACACATTTGGGCGGCACGATTATTGGCACCACGAACCGCAACAATCCTCTGCATTATCCGATTGAAGGCGCAAACGGACTGGTGGAAGAAATAGACCGCACGGACGAATTGGTGCGCGCGATGAAATTGCATCAGATTGATGCGCTCATCACGATTGGCGGCGATGGTTCGATGGAAATCGCCACTGTGCTCGCGCGCAAAGGGATGCGCGTGATTGGTGTGCCCAAGACGATTGATAATGACCTGGACAAAACAGTGGTCACATTCGGTTTCGATACTGCCACCTCGTTCGCGACCGAATGTTTGGACCGTTTGCATTCGACGGCGGCATCGCACGGACGCATCATGGTCGTCGAAGTGATGGGGCGTTACGCCGGTTGGATTGCGTTGCACGCCGGCATCGCGGGTTCGGCGGACGCGATTTTGATACCCGAAATTCCGTACGATTTGCGCCCGGTCGTCACAAAAATTCGTTCCCGCTCCGAACAAGGCAGTTTGTTTTCGATTGTCATTGTCGCGGAAGGCGCAAGACCGGTTGGCGGGTCAACCGCGATTGTCGAGAAACAACAGATTGGGCACGCGGAACGACTCGGCGGAATTGGCGAACGCGTCGCGGCGGAACTGCAAGCTTTGACGGGCAAAGAAACGCGCGTCGTCGTGCTCGGACATTTATTGCGCGGCGGCACCCCAACGCCAACCGACCGCTTGCTCGGATTGCGGTTTGGCGCGGCGGCAGTGCGCGCATTGGAAGAAGGGCATACCGGCGTGATGGTGGCGCTCGACCCGCCGGATGTAAATTACATTCCGCTCGAAGAAGCAACCGGACGCATGAAGGTGGTGCCGTTGGATTGTGACACCATGCTGACGGCGCGCGATTTGGGAATTTGTTTTGGCGATTGATAGGAAAACGCCAAGCGATGCAAAGCGCTGCGAAGCAACGCGAAAAATTTTTGGACTTGTGTACTTGCCGCGTTGCTTTGATGCGCGCACATTGGTTCGAATCCCAGCCATGCACAAATATCAAAACTCGCAAAGGGAGTCATAACTGTGTTCAATATTCAAAAAAAGAAAGGTGTGATTGGAATTCTCACGGGCGGCGGTGACGTGCCCGGCTTGAATCCCGCGATTCGCGCGGTGACGATTCGCGCGCTGCGTGAAGGATACCAAGTCATTGGCATTCGGCGCGGTTGGGCGGGTGCGATTGAAATTTCGCGCGACGCGCGAGCGGACAATTCCGACAATTTTGTTTTGCTCACCGAAGAAGTGGTGAATCGCGCGGGACGCACGGGGGGCACCTTTTTGCACACTTCGCGCACCAATCCGAAATCGGTTTCCAAAGGAAACGTTCCCGCGTATTTGCAGGACAAGTACGCGGGCGAGAAAAATGATTTAACCGAAGAGGTGCTCAAGAATCTGGATTTTTTGGGAATTGATTATTTGATTCCAATTGGCGGCGATGACACGTTGAGTTATGGCGTGCGGCTTGCCAAAGAAGGCGTCAAGGTCATTGCGATTCCGAAAACGATGGACAATGACGTGCCCGGCACCGATTACTGCATCGGGTTCAGCACGTGCGTCAGCCGCACAATCGAATTGGTGAATCGTTTGCGTACGTCGGCGGGTTCGCACGAACGTTACATGGTGATTGAAGTGTTCGGGCGTTACGCGGGCTTTACTTCGATTTTGCCCACGATGGCGGGCGCGGCAAATCGCTGTCTCATTCCCGAATACAAATTCAATATGGAAAAATTCGCCGAGCTGATGAGTGCAGACCGCATGAAGAATCCGAGCAAGTATTCTGTCGCGCTGGTTTCGGAAGGCGCGATGTTTGAAGAAGGCGACATGGTGTTTGAAGGCACGACGACGGACGAGTTCGGACATGCGAAATTGGGCGGCATCGGCGATTTGGTTTCCGCGCGGTTAAAAGATTTATCGCCGCAGTTCAACAATGGGCGCACGGTGAACGTCATTAATCAACGCCTCGGCTATTTGGTGCGTGGCGGCGACCCCGACGCAATTGATTCCATCGTGCCGATGGCGTACGGGAATCTCGCGCTCGACTTGATTGAAAGCGGAATGCACGGGCGACTTGTCGTACTCAAGAATGGACGTTATGATAACGTGCCAATCGAAGTGGTGACGAGCACCAAGAAAAAAGTGGACGTGAAACGGTTTTACAACACCGAACGTCTGCGCCCGCACTATAAAAGTTTTGAAATGAAACCGCTGTTTATCATGACGAGTGAATGAGCTCGATATAAAATTGGACAGGACTAACAGGATTTACATGAATTTCAATAATCCGTTGACTCTGTTAATCCTGTCGAATAAGGAGCGGCACAATGCCAACCGATATTCAATCTCTTCTCGGCGCGCAAGCCGAAACCCTGCTGGGTTTCAATGCGCCGAAAATTTCAAAAGAACGTTTACAACTGCCCGGTCCCGATTTTGTTGACCGCGTGTTTATCCAGTCCGACCGCAACAATCGCGTGCTCGGCAATCTGACCTGGCTGTACCAAAATGGTCGTCTCGGCGGCACCGGGTATCTCTCGATTTTGCCCGTGGACCAGGGCATTGAACATTCCGGCGGCGCAAGCTTTGCCAAGAATCCCGATTACTTTGACCCGGAGAAAATTGTGCAACTTGCCATCGCAGGCGGCTGCAACGCGGTGGCGTCCACGTTCGGCGTGTTGGGCATTGTCGCGCGCAAGTACGCGCACAAGATTCCGTTCATCGTCAAAATCAATCACAACGAACTCTTGACCTATCCGAACAGTTTCGAACAAATTTTGTTCGGCACGGTGGAACAAGCGTATGACATGGGCGCGGCGGCAGTGGGCGCGACGATTTATTTCGGTTCGGACGATTCCCATCGCGAGCTCATCGAAATTGCAGAAGCCTTCGCGCACGCACACGAATTGGGCATGGCGACGGTGTTGTGGTGCTATCTCCGCAACAAGCAGTTCAAAAAAGACAAAGACTATCACGTGTCCGCCGACCTCACCGGACAGGCGAACCATCTCGGCGTGACAATTCAAGCCGACATCATCAAACAAAAATTGGCAGAGAACAACGGCGGCTATATCGCGTTGAATGCGGACGGGGTTACCTTTGGCAAATATGACAAGCGCATCTACAGCGATTTGACGAGCGACCATCCGATTGACTTGTGCCGCTATCAAGTGGCAAACTGCTACATGGGACGCATCGGTCTCATCAACAGCGGCGGCGCATCGGGTGAAAATGATTTTGCGGAAGCGGCGGCGACGGCGGTGATTAACAAGCGCGCCGGCGGAAGTGGTCTCATTTCGGGACGCAAAGCGTTTCAGCGTCCGATGGCGGACGGCGTGAAATTGTTGAATACGATTCAGGATGTGTATCTCGACTCGAGCATTACGATTCCGTAACGCGCACCCCACAACAAGTTATCCGGAGTGAAATGATGGAGCAGTTTTTCAACTGCTCCATTGTTTTGTCTTGTGGGCGATTGAAATCGCGCCAACCAATACGCGAAACGTCCCTGCGGACGTTTTGCACATGGCAGCCTGCAAAGGCAGACTTGGCGTTCGTGTTGCCGCGATTTCTAATCGCCCGCACCGGTGGACGATTCAAATCGCGGCAACCAATACGCGAAACGTCCCTGCGGACGTTTTGTGCATGGCAGTCTGCAAAGGCAGACTTGGTGTTGTTGTTGCTGCGATTTCTAATCGCCCGCACATGTGCTGGACAAAACAAATTATCATGGTAACATAGCGCAAACCATTCGCGTCACAGTACGCGCGTCTCGATGTAAAATTTTTACGAGCCGATGAAATTTCTACGCATCATTTTTTTCTTGGGCGCACTGGTGAGTTTGCCCGCGCTCCCACTTGCACTGAAACCCCTCGCCGCCCAAAGCGCCAACTCGAATGGATTGCGCGTCATCGAATCCAACTCACAACATCTCGTCCTTGAACTCGTCCCGCCGCCGCACCAAACCGAAACGCGCGTCGTCAACACCACAACCTATCTCGACCTCACGGTCCCTGCGTGGGATTTGAGCGCGGATGCCGGTAAACCGCGTGTGCCAATCTTGGGCACGCTGGTTGCGCTTCCGCAGCGCGCGAATCCGCGCGTCAATATTCTTGAGGATGAAACGACGCGCGAAACACTCGCGCATCCTCTCGCCCCCGCGCCGACTCTGCGCGCGGACTATGCGTCCGATGCCACACAGCCGCGTCCCGTGCTGGACATTATCCCCGACGCGGCGGCGTACAGCTCGGAACAGCTGTATCCCGCCGAACGGGTGGAAATTTCCGCGCCCGCGCAGTGGCGCAGTCAGCGTTATCTCACCTTGCGCGTCAATCCGTTTCAATACAACGCCGCGCGCAATGAATTGACTGTTCACACAAAACTCCGCATCGAAATCACGTTCAATGTCGCAGCGGACGCCAACGCCAAAGCATTTGGCGTGCCCGTGAACGAAGGCGCGTTTGAATCCGTTTTCCAAAACGCGTTCGTGAATTATTCAGACAGCACATCCTGGCGCGCGCCAACGGTCAACCCGCCCGCTTTGTCACAGCGTTCCAATGTTGCCGCGGGTTCTACGGCGTACAAAATCGCGGTGGACGCGGACGGCATGTACAAAATCACGTGCGCGGACTTGAGCGGCGCGGGCATTGCCCTCGCGGGACTGAATCTCGATACCGTTCAAATTTCAAATCAAGGCACAGAGCTCGCCATCCAAGTTTTGGATGCCGACCATGATAAATTTTGCGACAGCGGCGACGAAATTCATTTTTGGGGCGTGAACGCCAACAGCAACTATACCGACACGAACATCTATTGGCTCACGTATGGCGGCGCGAACGGCAAACGCATGAGCGTGCGCGCGGGCACGGGCAGCGGCACTATACCGGGTTCGTACATTGCCAACGCGCACGCCGAAGACAATCGCAACTTTATCAGTTACCTACCGTGGGATGAAAACGCCGAACATTGGTGGTGGTACGCCATGCCGAACCAGTACGACCCCGACGGCAACGGCGCGGCGGACTCGGCGGATTTTACCCTGCATCTCGACAATCCCACGTTGGCAGGAAATGCCACGCTTCAGGTTTTGCTCGGCGCGGTGAGCGCGACGAATCATCACACCAAAATTTTCGTCAATGGGAATCTGGAATACGAAGCAGCGTGGAGTGGCGTCACCACGCGCATGGCAGAAATGACCTTTGCCGCAAATCTGTTGCACGCGGGCGATAACACGGTGCGCGTCCAAGAGCTCGTCGCCGCGCCGAACTATGTGTGGGTCAATCATCTCGACCTCGCCTACGCGCGCACGTTCACCGCCGTCAATAATGAACTGCGTTTCGCGCAAACGGCGAACGGCGTGTGGAATTATCAAATCGGCGGATTCACCAACGCAAGTGTGAATGTATTTGATATTACCGACCCGTACAATCCCGCGTTCGTGAACGCTTCCGTTGCGGGCAGCAATCCCTACACCGCGCAGTTTACCGAAAATGTTGCCGCGCCGCGCGCGTACTATGCATTGACCAACGCGCGTTGGAAATCTCCCGTGAGCATCACGCTCGACAACTCTTCGCATCTGGCAAGCCCGAACAACGGCGCGGACTATATCATCATCACGCACAATAAATTCAAAACCAACATCCAGCCGCTCGCCGCGTTTCGCGCAACGCAAATGCGCGTGGCGGTGGTGGATGTGCAAGATGTGTATGACGAATTCAACGGCGGCGTATTCAGTCCGCAAGCCCTGCGTGATTTTCTCGCGTATGCGTATGCGAACTGGCAAGCGCCGAAACCCGCGTATGTTCTGCTCGTCGGCGACGGCAATTTCAATTTCAAAAATTATGCGACCTATGCGAACGAGGCGAACTATATTCCGCCATACATGAAATTGGTGGACCCGTGGATTGGGTTGACGGCGAGCGACCATCGCTTGGTGACGTTGGATGCGAACTCGCCCTTGCCGAGCATCGCTATCGGACGGCTGCCTGCTTTGACGACGAGTGACGTTGACGGGATGGTAGCGAAAATTTTGAATTACGAACAAAATCCGCCGACCGGCGCGTGGCGCAGCAAAGTTTTGTTTACGGCAGATGACCCCGACCAGGCGGGAAATTTTTATGCGCTGTCAAATCAAGTCGCGGACAGCTCGTACTATATGCCTTCGCCGATGGTGGGCGACAAAGTGTATTATCCGAGTGGAAGCAACACCGAGATTCTGAACGCCATCAATGCGGGACGCTTGATTGTAAATTACGTTGGACACAGCGCGTATACGGCGTGGGCGCAAAACATGTTGACGAGCGCGAATGCGAGCGCGTTGACGAACGGCAGCAAACTGCCGCTGATGCTGCCGATGACGTGTTACGATGGCTATTTTCATTTTCCGGGGTTGGCGAGTGTGAGCGAAGCGCTTGTCTCGCGTGCGGGAGGTGGAGCAATCGCGAGTTGGGCGCCGACGGGTTTGGGCGTGGCGACGCGGCACGATGTATTGGACCGCGGATTTTTTGAAGCGGTGATGCAAAAAAATATGCGCGCGTTCGGTGCGGCAGTTTTGTATGCAAAAGCGAAATTGTATGCGGAAGGCGGCGGCGCCGATTTGCTGGACACGTTCAATTTGTTCGGCGACCCCGCCACAGGTTTGGCGCTCAACGCAAACCTTGTCACTGCAACGCCTTCCAATACGCCGACGCGCACGCCGACCTCTCCACAAACGGCGACGCCGACGAAAATGTCAACGCGTACGCCCACGCCCACCGTGACGGGCACGATGACCCCGACACCCACCGGCACCTGGTCGTCGCCGACTCTAACAAAGACAGCAACTTTGACCCGAACAGCAACCGCTTCATCAACGATGGCAGCAACCGGGTCGCCAACAGCCACGGCATCGTTCACTCCAACGCCAAGCGCCACACCTTTGGATTGTTCCAACGCGCCCGCGCTGCCTGCGCTCATCGCGCCCAACAACAAAAAGCAGCTCAAAAAGACCAAAGCGCGTTTGAATTGGTCGGTGGTGGACTGCGCCGTGAAATATCAAATTCAAGTACGCCGCGATACCAAAAAGGGCGCGTTCGTCGCCAAGAAAAAAGTTGCTGCGCCGCCGTTCGCGCTCAAGAACCTTGAACCCGGCGTAACCTATTTCTGGCACGTGCGCGCGTGCAACAGCGCCTCACCCGCACAGTGCAGCAAGTGGACCAAGTCGTGGAAATTTAGTATCAAACAGTAACTCACGCCGTCATAACCAAAAAAAACGCGGCAGTGCCATGCACGTCACTGCCGCGTTTTTATTTTGGCAATCCTCTCACGCGTTACCGTTCAGACAGGTGATTCACCATTGCGCTCGCCGCCGCCCGCCAACGGCAGAGAAAAATAAAACGTGGAGCCGCTTCCGAGCTCGCTCTCGACCCACAACCTGCCGCCCATACTTTCAATCAGCTTGCGTGAAATGTACAAACCGAGTCCATAGCCATATGTCTCGCGCGCGTCGCCGCGTTCCACACGATGAAACTTGTCAAAAATTTTTTCAAGCTCTTGCGGCGGAATGCCTTTGCCCTGGTCGCCCACGCTGATAACAATTTGATTGTTGATGAGTTCCGTGCCCACGCGAATGGTCGAACCCGGGTCGGAATACTTGTAGGCGTTGTCGAGCAGATTCATCAAGACCTGCTCCACGCGGTCGCGGTCACCCCACACGGACGGCAGATTTTCCGTGCCCGGTCCACTCCACGCAAAATCGGACGCGCAGCTGCGCCATTGTGCCAGCACGCGCTCGACGAGCCCATTCACGTCAAACGCTTTCAACTGCAAGTGCATCTCACCGGCTTCGATGCGCGAGACATTCAAGATTCCTTTGACGAGACGCGCCAGATGGTCCACTTGTTCGTTTGCCAGCGTAAGCATTTCGCGTTGGTCGGCAGTGAGTGAATTCACGCCGTCATCGGCGAGCAAAAGTTGGAGAGACCCGGAAATATTAGAAAGCGGCGCGCGCAGCTCGTGCGAAACGAGCGACACAAATTCCGATTTCAGCGCGTCCAGTTCTTCCAGCTCCGCGTTTGCTTTTTCCAATTCGCGTTCATGCGCGCGCAGTTCTTCGTTGGCATGAGACAATGCTTTGGTGCGTTCCGCGACCTGTGTTTCCAGATACCGATTCAATTCCTGAATTTGCACGCGCGCGCGTTCGCGTTCGGTTACATCGCGCATAATGACGGAGGAGCCAAAGACACGGTTCTGTGCGTCGTGCAGCAAAGTGCGTGTCACTTCGACGGTGAGGATTTGTCCCGTTTTCGTTTGGCGCGTGGTAATGTAATTGCGGACATAGCCCTGTGCCGCGAGTTGGCGTTGTAATGCCTCGGGCTCGCGGTGCTCGCTCAACGGCGGCGGAATCAGCACGTCACAGTCTTGGGTCAGAATTTCTTCGGCGCGATAACCAAACATTTGCTCGGCGCCGCGATTCCACGTTTGGATATGCCCTTCCGGGTCGAGCAGAAAAATCGCGTCGGCGGAATCGGAACTGATGGTGGCGAGGAGGCGGTCGCGCCGCGCGGCGGTTTGAGCCGCTTCCGTTTCCTTTTCGGCACGCCGACGAATCCATTCCAAAACTATCCAGCTGACCAGCGCACCCGCGAAACCAAAGACGAGCAGCTCGATGCCAAACCGGACGCCGCCCGCCACGCGGTCTGCCAAAACGAATTCAAAAATACTTTCGTACAACAACACCGCCAGCACAATTGCCGGCGGCAAGACGCGTTGAATCTGCGCCAAGTGCTCGAGCACACTTGGCTTTTCCAGCAAATTGGTTCGCGCCAACATTTGTTGCACGGTTCGTTCTCTAACTGCGTCGGCGCGAGGACTGTCCCGACATGAATGCTTGTCCTTGATTGTTTTTGAACAAACAAACTAGCTGTAGGCGGGCAGTATTTCCGTTTCGGGCTCTTGCGCCAACACGCGAAAAATATCGGACTCTGTGATTATCCCAACCAATCGTTCGCCCTCGATGACGGGAATCCCGCCGATTTTGTGTTCCAGCATGATTTGCGCGGCTTGACGAATGCTCGCTTGCGGCGAGATGGTCAATGGTTCGCGCGTCATAATAGATTCCACAGTCAACTTGGCGAGTAAATAATGCAGCTCGTAAATGCTCAGCGAACTTGCATCCGAAGGCGATGCCTCGCGCACATCGCCGAGCGTGACAATGCCCACCAGCCGCCCGTTGTGCACAACGGGCAATCGGCGGATATGGGACTGTTGCATCAAGCGGTGCGCTTCGGGCAAAGTCGTTTTGGGTTGAATCGTTATCGGGTTCGGCGTCATCCAGTCTTGAACCAGTTTTTTGTGCATCACCTGCCTCCACGAAACTCGTACGTCTAGAACATGGTTATCGTGATGGCAAGCGGTCAAAATCCGGTGCGCTTTGTATCCTCGCTTGGTGAAAATTGTCAGGTGGCTTGAAACGAATATCCAAACCCGCGTTCGGTGAGAATATGCTGCGGATTCGTCGGGTCGTCTTCGACTTTGTGCCGCAGATACCAAATGTAGCGTTTGATATAGCCGGTATCTTCCCCGCGTTCGTAGCCCCACACCCGCTCCAACAATTGTTCGTTCGTCAACACGCGTCCCGCGTTCTCTGCCAGAACATGCAGTAACCGAAATTCGGTCGGCGTCAACTCGACGACATTGCCGTTTTTGGTCACGCGGTGCGCGTCCACATCAATGACCAAATCGCCGCTCACGTAGCGTTCCATTTTGTGCGCGGGTTGAGATTGGCGCGCGCGATGAATCACCGCTTGCGCGCGGGCGGCGAGTTCCTTCATGCTAAAAGGTTTGGTCATATAGTCATCCACACCCAATTGAAACCCGCGCAATTTGTCGGTCTCGCTGTCTTTGGCAGTAAGCATAATCACGGGCGTCTGCGAAATTTGGCGCAAGCGCGCCAGCGTTTCCCAGCCATCCATGCGCGGCATCATCACATCCAAAATCACCAAATCCGGTTGGCGCACATACGCTTCTTGCAAACCATCAATGCCATTTCCGGCGAGCAGCACGCGAAACGCTGCTTTGTTCAAAGCTTCCTGAACGAGCCGTAAGAGGGTGCGGTCATCGTCAATGACCAGGACTGTGCCTTGCGCTTCCATTCGAACCTCCGTTCAAACCGAAAGGGTCTTGGCTCTCAAGCCCCTGTCTATAGAATAGTCATGCAGGGACAAACGCAATAGTGCCATCCATACCTCATTCCAAAGGACAATTGTGCCTCAAAAAACCAAAATCTCACGCGAATTTGACCCATCGCAGACCTGCCCTTCAAGGTTTTCGAGTTTTTCTAACATCGGAGCAAGCGAAAGATTGACGGCGTATATGAAAAAAGTTGCCGCGCATCTTGGCAATGCGCGGCAACTTGGCTGAGGAGGACAACCGGAAAAGCGATTCAAAAAATCAAGCTACAAATAATACCAACTAATCGTCGGCGCGATGCGGCACTGCCTGATACGAGCGCACAATCTCTTTCCACGCGCGCAGTGTTTCGGGCATTACCGGACGCCCGTGCCACCACGGCAAATCAGAACACACCTCCACGCCCCCCGGTGTGAATTCATAACAGGGCGAGCCCGAATTGCACGCAGACGCATTGCAGGTTAAACAGCGTTCTGCGTTCGCCACAATTTGCTCCATCTCTGCCAACGTAGGTTCAAGACCGCTTGTACGCATCGCCGCCTCCAATGATTTGTCATTTCGTTCGACCCTATTTTCACTCCATTTTGACCCGCGCAACAGGTACACCTGTCACCTTTTTGCAAGTACCTCTTGCCATGTGAAACCCAAACAGGTTGTGGCATCCTGAATTAGGCGGATGCGGATGAAAAATTTACGCGTCGCAAAACGCATTGATGGCACGCAATCGCAACCGAATCGTGACCGGACCATTACCTGCATCCCTTAATTTCTTCACGGGTCAATTACCATGAATCTAAACGCTCTGTATCAATCGAAACTGATTACCGCCGCGCAAGCGGCACAGCGCATTCAATCGCACTGGCGGATTTATCTCGGCGGTGGCGCCGCAGTGCCGCAAACGTTGGAACGCGCGTTGGTGGAACGCGCAAACGAATTGCAAAATGTCGAAGTGGTGAGCGTGCTCACCTTTGCAGGCGGCGAATATATGGCGCCCGAATATGCCACCAATTTTCGACATCGCGCACTCTTTATCGGCGCCAACGCGCGGGCGGCGGTCCAAAGCGGACGCGCCGATTACACGCCCGTCTTCCTTTCCGAAATCCCGCGCCTCTTTCGCGAAAATATTTTGCCGCTCGATGCCGCGCTCATTTCCGTTTCACCGCCCGACGCGCACGGCTTTTGTTCGTACGGCGTCGAAGTAGGCGTGACGAAACCGGCAGCCGAAGCGGCGCGCTGTGTGATTGCCGAAGTGAACGCGCAAATGCCGCGCGTCTTTGGCGATTCGTTTATTCACCTCAACGAAATTGACGCGCTCGTGGAAGCAGACTATCCCCTGCCCAATGCGCCGCAAGGCGAAACGAACGGCGTATCGTTTCAAATCGGACAATACGCCGCCGATTTAATTCCCGATGGCGCGACATTGCAGCTCGGCATCGGCGGCATTCCCGACGCGGTGCTGTACAACTTGCATGGCAAGCGCGACATTGGCATCCATTCCGAATTGTTTTCCGACGGCGTGATGGATTTGGTCGAGCGCGGCGTTATCACCAACGCCAAGAAAACCCTCCATCGCGGAAAAATTGTCGCGGGCTTTTTGTTTGGTTCGGAAGAACTCTATCGCTTTGTGGATGACAACTCGATGATTGAATTGCATCCGACCGATTACGTGAACGACCCGTTTGTCATCGCGCAGAACCGCAACATGATTGCTATCAACTCGGCGCTCGAAGTAGATTTGAGCGGACAGGTGTGCGCCGATTCCATCGGCACGCGTCCGTACAGCGGCATCGGCGGACAGGTGGACTTTGTGCGCGGCGCGGCGCGTTCGCCCGGCGGCAAGGCAATTATTGCGCTGCCGTCCACCGCGAAAAATGGAACCCAGTCGCGCATTGTGCCGGTGCTCAAACCCGGCGCGGGCGTCGTCACTTCGCGCGGCGATGTGCATTACATTGTTACAGAATATGGCGTCGCGTGTTTGCGCGGCAAAAGCATTCGCGAACGCGCGCACGAGCTCATTCGCATCGCGCATCCGCAATTTCGTCAAGAGCTGGAATGTTTTGTGCAAGAGCAGGTTTGGTGAAATACGGATGGCTGAACACAGATTTAGGCAGTGACCGAAATGGACAAGCCCTCAAATTTCGTCGTGGAACGCGCGGCATTTCCGCAACTGTTCGCCGCGCTGGATACGCGCGGTTATACCATCGTCGGACCGACGGTGCGCGACGGCGCGATTGTGTATGACGCATTGCGCGGCGTGGACGATTTGCCGATAGGATGGACGGACGCGCAGGACGGCGGCGTATATCGTTTGGCGCGTCGCGCCGATGCCGCGCTGTTTGGCTATAACACGAGTCCGCACGCGTGGAAAAAATTTTTGTATCCGCCCGCCGTGCGCCTCACGCACGCGCGACGCGAAAACGGTGCCTGGCGCGTAATGGAAAACGACGACGCGCCGCCGCGCTACGCGTTTCTCGGCGTGCGCGCGTGTGACCTCGCCGCGATAGAAATTCAAGACAAAGTGTTTTTGCAAGGCGCGTACCAAGATTCCATTTACGCGGCGCGCCGCGAACCCGCATTCATCCTCGCGGTGAATTGCGCGCAAGCGGGCGGCACTTGTTTTTGCGCTTCGATGGGCACGGGTCCGCGCGCGACACAGGGCTTTGACCTCGCGCTGACGGAAATTCTCGAAGCGGAACAACATTATTTTTTGGTGCAGGTCGGAACGGAACGCGGCGCGGAGGTTTTGAACGAACTCGCGCATCGCCAAGCGACGGATGAGGAAATGGCGCGCGCGGAAAAAATTTTGCTCGAGACCGCGCAGCACATGGGACGCACACTCGATACGCGTGACCTCAAGGCGCTGCTCTATCAAAATTACGAGCATCCGCACTGGAATGCTGTGGCGGCGCGCTGCTTGGCTTGCGCGAATTGTACGCTCGTGTGTCCTACCTGTTTCTGTTCGACGATGGAAGATGTGACGGATTTGTCCGGCGAGAATGCCGAACGCTGGCGCAAATGGGACTCGTGCTTTACGATGGACTTTTCGTACATCCACGGCGGCAGTGTGCGCCAGACCCATCGCGCGCGCTATCGTCAATGGCTGACGCACAAACTCGCCACATGGATTGACCAATTCGGCACATCGGGCTGTGTGGGCTGTGGACGTTGCATCACGTGGTGTCCGGTCGCGATTGATTTGACCGCCGAAGTGCGCGCGCTGCGCGACACGGAAACCATAAAGGGAGCGTGACCATGCAAACACTGGAACCCATTTTGGCAGAGCATCCTTTTTTACAGGGACTCGCGCCGGAATATATGCAATTGCTCGTGAGCTGCGCATCGAACGTGCGCTTTAATTCCGGAGAATATATTTTTCAAACCGGGCAAGCCGCCGATAAATTTTATATCGTTCGTCAAGGCAAGGTTGCGCTCGAAACACCTTCGCCCACGCACGGCGAATTGACAATTCTCACTGTCGGTCCGGGCGATGTGTTGGGTTGGTCGTGGCTCGTGTCGCCGTACCGCTGGCACTTTGACGCGCGTGTGCTGGAAGTGACGCGCGCCATCGCTTTTGATGCGCGGTGTTTGCGCGACAAATGCGATGCCAATCACGACCTCGGTTATGAAATGATGAAGCGCTTTGCTCAGGTGTTTATCGAACGCCTCGAAGCAACACGCTTGCAGCTTTTGGATGTCTATGCTGTCCACACTTGATTCTTTCCCTGCGCGCGCGGACGCCCATCCGATGCAGCCGCGTCTGTATCGCGCGCACAAACGCCATCGCGAAACGCCCGATACGTTTACGTTGGAATTGGAAGCGGCGCAAGACGACGCGCCGTTCACGTTCGCACCGGGACAATTCAACATGCTGTACGTGTTCGGCGTGGGCGAAGTGCCCATTTCGATTTGCGGTGACCCGAAACGTTCCAACCTGCTCCTGCACACCACGCGCGACGTCGGCATGGTCACACACGCGTTATCGCGCATCAAGCGCGGCGATGTGATTGGCGTGCGCGGTCCGTTCGGCACCGGCTGGGATGTGGAACGCGCGGTGACGCGTGATGTGCTTATCGTCGCGGGCGGCATCGGACTCGCGCCTTTGCGTCCCGTGTTGTATTCCATTCTCGCGCAGCGCGAGCGCTTTGGACATGTTTCGCTGTTGTATGGCGCGCGGATGCCCGAAGAATTACTGTACATGCCCGAACTGCAAAAGTGGCGCGCGCGGCTCGACCTCGACGTCGCGGTCACGGTGGACCGCGGCACGCGGCATTGGCGCGGCGATGTCGGCGTGGTGACAACGTTGATTCCGAAAGCGGCGTGCGACCCCGCGCGTACGACCGCGTTTGTATGCGGTCCCGAAGTCATGATGCGCTTTACAATTTTTGAATTGCAAAAGCGCGGTGTATCCGACGAGAACATTGTGCTTTCTATGGAACGCAATATGAAATGCGGTATTGGCTTGTGTGGGCATTGTCAATGGGGTCCGCATTTCATTTGCCGACAAGGTCCGGTGTTTCGGTACAACGAGATTCGCGATTGGTTCGCGTTAAAAGAAATCTAAAGGTTGGGGCAGCCCTTGTGGCTGCCCTCTGACGCTACGCGATACGCGGCAGGTGATTGAAATGGCAAAGCAGCGAAAACCAAAAGTGGCGGTGTGGAAATTTTCCTCATGCGACGGCTGTCAATTGAGTTTGCTCGATTGCGAGGATGAATTGTTGACCGTCGCGGGCGCGGTGGAGATTGCAAATTTTCCGGAAGCGTCGCGCGCAGTGGTCAAAGGTCCGTACGACATTTCATTGGTGGAAGGTTCCATCACCACGCCGCATGATGTGGAACGTATTCAAGAAGTGCGTCGCGAGTCCGATTTCCTCATCACCATCGGCGCGTGCGCGACGGCGGGCGGCATTCAAGCGCTCCGCAATTTTTCGAATGTGCAAGAATTTATTTCAATTGTGTATGCCACGCCCGCGTACATCAGCACGCTCGCCACTTCAACGCCGATTCGTTCGCACGTGCGCGTGGATTTTGAATTGCACGGCTGTCCGATTAACAAGTACCAGCTCTTGGAAGTTATCAACGCGCTGCTCAATGGACGCAAGCCAAACATTCCCGCGCACAGTGTATGTGTGGAATGCAAACGACGCGGACTCGCCTGTGTCCTCGTCACACATGGCACGCCCTGTCTCGGTCCTGTAACCCATGCGGGCTGTGGCGCATTGTGTCCCGCGTACCAGCGCGGTTGTTACGGCTGTTTCGGTCCGATGGAAACGCCCAACACCACCGCACTTGCCGCGCAGTGGAAACACTTGGGCGTGAGTGAGCAAGATTTAATGCGCGCGTTTCGCGGCTTTAACGCGTTCGCCGAACCGTTCCGCCAAGAGAGCGAAAAACACGGATGACAATGCACAATGCAGAATGATGAATGACGAATGACGAATGCCCATGAAGACGAAAACGATTCAAGTGGATTATCTGGCGCGCGTGGAAGGCGAAGGCGCGCTGCGCGTGAAAATTCAAAATCAGGCGGTGACGCAGGTCGAGCTCGGCATTTTTGAACCGCCGCGCTTTTTTGAAGCCTTTCTGCGCGGACGCAATTATGCCGAAGCGCCGGACATTACCGCGCGCATTTGCGGCATCTGTCCCGTCGCGTACCAAATGAGCGCGGTGCACGCGATGGAAGACGCGTTCGGCGTGCGCGTGGAGGGACAGTTACGCGCGCTGCGGCGTTTGCTCTATTGCGGCGAATGGATTGAAAGCCACACGCTGCATGTGTATCTTTTGCACGCGCCCGATTTTCTCGGCTATCAAGATGCGATTCAATTGGCGGGCGATTATCCCGAAATCGTACAGCGCGGACTGCAATTAAAGAAAATTGGCAACGAAATTGTGCGCGTTGTGGGCGGACGCGAGATTCATCCGATTAACGTGCGCGTGGGCGGCTTTTATCGCGTGCCGACCCGACGCGAATTGGAACCGCTCGCAGAACAACTCAAGTGGGCGCGTGACAGCGCATACGAAACGGTGCAGTGGACTTCGACGTTTCCGATGCCGGACTTTGAACGCGAGTACGAATTTGTCGCGCTTCATCATCCCGCCGAATATCCCTTTAACGAAGGACGCTTGATTTCCAATCGCGGACTTGACATTGCCGTGCGCGAGTACGCCGAACATTTTGTCGAAGAGCATGTCGCGCATTCCAACGCGCTGCATTCGGTGTTAAAAGAACGCGGCGCCTATTTCGTTGGACCGCTCGCGCGCTACAACTTGAATTTCAATCAACTCTCGCCGCTCACGCACCAAGCCGCGCGCGAAGCAAAGTTGCCCGCGTTTGTGCGCAATCCGTTTCAAGGCATTGTGGTGCGCGCGCTCGAAACGCTGTACGCGTGCGATCAAGCCCTGCGCCTGATTGAACAGTACGAGCCGCCCGAATCGCCCGCCGTGCCATTCACGCCGCGCGCGGGCATCGGCTATGGCTGCACCGAAGCGCCGCGCGGGATTTTGTATCATCGGTATCAACTCGCGGACGACGGCGCGATTCTCGACGCGAAAATTATTCCGCCGACATCGCAAAATCAGAAAACGATGGAAGAGGACTTGCGCGCGTTTGTTACGCCGCGCGTGAAATTGCCCAAGCCCGAATTGACGTGGCAGTGCGAGCAGGCAATCCGCAATTACGACCCGTGTATTTCATGCGCCACACATTTTGTGAAACTTGAGATGGAAGATGAGTGAAGCGGTCCTCGTAGTTGGCATCGGCAACGAATATCGCCGCGATGACCGAGTGGGTTTGTACGTCGCGCGCCGCCTCGCGGGAGAAAATGAATTTGACCTGCGCGTCGTCGCTCAATCGGGCGAGGGCGTCGCGCTCATGGAAGCGTGGCACGGCGCGCGCAACGTGATTGTGGTGGATGCGGTGCAGGCGAACGCGTCCGCCGGAAAAATTTTCCGCTTTGATGCCTCGCTCGAAAAAATCCCCTTTACCTTTTTTCATTATTCCTCGCACGCGTTCGGCGTCGCCGAAGCGATTGAACTGGCGCGCGCGTTACAAGAACTGCCACCGCGCTTGATTCTGTACGGCATTCAGGGTGATGACTTTGGTTCCGGGAACGAATTGACGCCGGAGGTTGAATTGGCG
Source organism: Chloroflexota bacterium (assembly GCA_029778615.1). Classification (GTDB taxonomy): domain Bacteria; phylum Chloroflexota; class Anaerolineae; order UBA4142; family SHND01; genus SHND01. Next base: position 108,449 of record JAKOPZ010000274.1, read on the forward strand.
GCGGGTCAAGTCGTCGGACAAATTCAGCGCGAGATTCATTCTTGGCGGCAGCCCTGCGCGCCCATACAAGCGCAGCCCACGCACCACCCCACGCAGCAGTAGTTTCTATCAACGTCCTGTTATGGTTCTACTCTTGACCGAATCGTCACCTCACACAAACCAAATCTGAATCAATATCTTTTACGCTTTGTAGAAAAGCTGGAGGATCTATGAAGAGGAAACTCTGGATTGGCGGCGTCATCATGCTTGCGTTGGTCATCGTTGGCGCGGGCGCGGTCGTTCTGGTCAACTGGCAAGTGAACGCGGCGATAGAGCAGGAATGGCAAACGACGCGGGTCGAAAAAATAAATAGTCTCGGCGCCACGCGCGCGTTGGAAATTTTACCGTTGTTTGAAGAAGCGACGGCGCGCGCCGATTTGGAGTTGGAGCACGGCGTCGCGTACCTCATACGCACCGATGACGCCAACATTTTGTTGGATGTGGGAATGACGCCCGCGCGTTTTTCTCACAACTTGCAAGCGATGGGCGTCAGCGAAAAAGATTTTGATGCGCTCTTTATCACGCACCTGCATCCCGACCATACGGGCGGCACGGACGCCTGGCTGAACAACATGCTCGTTGCGGGCGACCCGGCGCTCAATCTGCAAGGCAAGCGCGTATATCTTCCCCTGCCGGTAAAGAACGCCGACCTCGATACCGTTGTTGTGAATGCGCCCTTGAAACTCGCGAACGGCGTTGCTTCCATCGGCGCGATTGCGTTTCCCGAATTGTTTCCGTTGTCGCTGAAAACGGCGCGTAATGCCGAGCAAGCGCTCGCGGTGAATGTGGAAGGCAAAGGGATTGTGCTCATTACCGGCTGTGGGCATCCCACCATCGAACGCATTGTCGCGCGCGCACAAGCAACCTTTGACGAACCGATTGTGGGCATCGTCGGCGGTCTGCATTATGAAGGACTGACGCGCGAACAGGTCCAGCCGCACATTGTGTTTGTCCGCGCGCTGGAGCCCCAGCTCGTCGCGCTTTCGCCGCATGACAGCAGCCCCGCTGCCATTCAAGAATTTCGTACAGTTTTCCCAAACGTGTATCAAGAAATTGAGCTCGGCCGCGCGATTACGTTTCCACGCGCGCAAGGACCCATCGGCGCCGCGACGGAACGCGCGGAGGTGCAGAATCCATGAGGCGTGATTCCTATCACCCGCACTGGCACGCCGTTGCAAACAGGCGCGAGTGAGGAGGAAAAGATGACAGCTAGAATTGGAACGCTGACGCATTGGAATGTGTGGACGCGTTTGTTTGGAAAACCTATGCAGATTGTCCGCACGCACCAACGCGCGTATCTCGTGTTGAATTTGTTTTACTACGGACTCATCGTCGTCGGAATGATTTACGCCGCCTTCAATCCGGCGCTACAGCAGACGCTGATGCAAAGTGTCGGCATTGCCTTTTCACAAGGACCATTGGAAGCCGTCACCAGCGCGTATGTGAACGCGCAAATCGTGCAAGCGACAGCGCTGACCTTTATTGTGAATTTGGTCATTGGCAGTTTTGGCACAATCACGCTGCCATCGCTCATCATTCCGTTCAGTGGACTGTTGATGGGCGCGTATCGCGCGCTGGTGTGGGGACTGATTTATTCTCCCACCACCTCCGAGATGCAATTCATCTTGCTTCCGCACGCATTGACGCTGCTGCTCGAAGGACAGGCATATGTGCTGGCGATGTTGGGTGTGGTGATTCAAGGACGCGGTTTGTTGCAGCCGCGCACAGTGGGTGCCGCGTCGCACCGCGAAGGGTTATGGCTTGGCATCAAACAGAGCGCGCAGCTGTACGTGCTCATCATCGCGTTTCTGCTGGTTGCGGCAGTCTATGAGGTATTGGAGGCGCTGCTCCTCTTGAATGTATTGCGCGGATGAGAGCTTATCCTGAAAAACTAAAAAAGGTGGTCTCGATGAGTACGCTAGCCGGTGCGAAACAACCAATCCTTATTTCGCAAAGAAAAACTCGGTCGCGCACGGCACGTTGGGCGCGCAACATTGCAATTGCGCTGGCGACGTTTGTCGGCGCGATTTTTTTGTTCGTCGTCGCGCTGCCCGTTATCGCAACGCCGTTTATCACGGGGACGCCGTTGTGGTTGGCGATTTTGTTGCTTGCGGTTGATGTTGCGTTGGTGTATGCGCTCGTGCGCTTTATTTCGTCACCCAAGTTTGTTGTGGGAATTGTTGCAGCATGGATTGTGGTTTCGCTGCTCGCAATTTGGTTTTCGCAAATGTTTGCGTACACGCCGCCGCTTGTGGATGCAAACGGCGCGCCGTTGCCCAACAGCATCGCGGTTTTGGAAAAAATAAAAATCAATGACAGCGAGCAGTGGGTTTCGATTCGTGCTCACGATACAAACAAACCGGTGCTGCTCTTTCTTGCGGGTGGACCGGGCGGCAGTCAACTCGTGACCGCGCGGCGCACGCTTGGCGATTTGGAAAAACATTTTGTCGTGGTGAATTGGGAACAACCGGGCGCGGGGAAATCGTTTGATGCGGTGCCGCGCGCGACGTTAACGCCCGAACAGTACATTCAAGATGGGCGCGCATTGGCGCTGTATTTACGCGAACGGTTTGATGAGGAAAAAAATTTTTGTGGTGGGCGAATCGTGGGGCAGTGCGCTCGGCATCATGCTCGTACAGCGCTATCCCGAATTGTTTCACGCGTTCATCGGCACGGGACAAATGGTGGCGTTCACGGAAACGGATGTGCTGTGTTACGAGTTTGCGTTGAATCGGGCGCGTGCACGCGGCGATACGGAAAAAGTGAACCAACTCGTCGCGCAAGGTCCGCCCCCGTATTACGGCGATGGTGTGGCGATGAAACAAGCCGCGTATTTGCTCGATACCTTTGCGTACATGAATCAGAATCCCGCGATTCCCGACAATGGTTTCAATACGTTCGACGACATTGCCGCGCACGAGTACGGTTTGTATGACAAGGTGAATTATGTGCGCGGCGTGTTGGAAACGCTCGACGTGGTGTATCCGCAATTGTGGGAGGTTGATTTTCGCAAGACAGCGACGGAATTAAAGGTGCCGATTTATTTTTTGATTGGACGACATGATGTAAATGCGCCGCCATCCATCACGCAAGAGTATTACGAATTGTTGAACGCGCCGCACAAAGAATTGATTTGGTTTGAACATTCGGGTCACAACCCGTGGACGGCAGAACCGCAAGCGTTCGTAGACGCGATTGTGACGCGCGTGTTGGCGCAAGCGCGTTGAGTTGCAATCGCGCAATGACAGCAAAGGAGAAACACAATGAGTACTCTTCAATCCACCTTGAACAAACCCACCGTGCCGCAACACGGGACGTTCGGATTCAAACAAGGCATCTTGCTCGTCGCGCAACTGTTTGGCGCGTTTGTCGCGATGCTTTTGGCATACGTCATCAGCTCGAGTTTGATTCGCATCAATATGCCGCCTGCGCCGGAAGACGGAATTCCAGCGAGTACGGCGCTGTTAATCGTTTCGCTCATTACTGCGCTCGCGTTGGCGTATCCGATTGTGCGGTCGCGCTGGTTCGGTTTGAAACTGATGGCGGCGATAGTTGTCGTCATGTTCGGCGTCGAAACGTTCATGACGCAAATCGAGACGCTCTTTTTCAATAACGCGCTGAAACTGCCGATGGATGTTTTGATGGCGCTCGTGGCAACGGGATTTTTGCGCGCGTTGATTTTTGCGCCGCTCGCGGTTTTGGTTTTGGGCAAACTCAAGGGCGAGAGTGAACCGCAAGTTCCAACGCGTTTGCAGTTTTCCATTCCCGGTTGGGTTATTCGCTTTGCGTTCTTGTCCGTGTTGTACGTGGTTGTGTATTTTGCGTTCGGTTATTTCGTCGCGATGCAGTGGGTGGAAGCGCGCGAATTTTATGCCGGCACCTTTGTGCCCGATGCGACGCTGCCGCTGTTTCAAATTTTGCGCGGCGTGATGTGGGCGGCGTTGGCGCTGCCGATTGTGGCGCTAATGCGCGGCAAAGCGTGGGAGACGATGTTGGCGATTGCGCTTGTGTTTGGCGTGTTGGTCGCCGCGCCGGTGCTTTTTCCAAATCCATTCATGCCTGTCATGGTACGCCAAGCGCATTTCTTTGAATTATTGTCCTCGATGCTTTTCTTTGGCGCGGTCACGGGTTGGGTGTGGACGCGTCAAACGCGGAAATAAAAATAGAAAGACGTGACAGGTTTTCGAAAACCTGTCATGTCTGAACAGTACAATGAGGTAAGCGAATGAATACAACACATAAAACATCCTCCCCCGGATTCATCGGCGGAGTGATTTTGATTTTGCTCGGTGTTTTGTTTTTCGCGACGAATTGGCTCCAAGTCAGCGTCGCGGGACCGCTGTTTGTGATTGCGTTCGGCGCGATGTTTTTTGTCGGCATGGTTCTCGGGGGAAAAAATGTCGGCGGCTTGGCAATTCCCGGCAGCATGTTTGTGATGTTGGGACTGATTCTGTTCGCGCAAAGTGTTTTGGAGCATTATGAGAGCTGGGCGTACGCGTGGACGCTGTTTGCGGTTACGGGCGTGGGCATCGGCTTGGTCATTTTCAGTTGGTGGAGTGACAAACCACAACTCAAACGTCCGGGTTATACGCTCATTCTCATCGGCGTCATTCTCTTTTTCGTTTTCGGCGCGTTCTTTGAAATGTTGTTCGGGTTATTCGATTCCAACATTTCGGGTTCGTTCGTTCTCCCGCTCGCGCTGATTGCTTTGGGCGTCCTAATGTTATTTGGACGCTTTATCCATTGGCAGCAGTTCATTGAACAATTGCCGCCGCATAACGAGAGACAAGTGTAAAAATTTTCGAGGTGAACAAAATGAATACGGCAAGCACTCTACAAACTCCGCGCCGCAGCGTCAGTGTTTTTTGGCCCATCGTGTTGATTGGGGTCGGCGTGATTTGGTTGATGGCGAATCAAGGCATCGCGCTGCGGAATCCGTTCGAGTTATTTCTTTTGTTTTGGCCTCTCCTTTTGGTGGTCGCGGGCATCGAACTGCTTTTTAACCGCACAGGAATGTTTGGCACACTCATCAGCGCGTTACTCGGCATCGGCGTCGTCGCGGGCGCGATTTTTTATTTGACCACGCCCGGCGAATTTGTTGCGCCGACGTACATGAATTGGAATTGGATGCCGCGCAATGGCGCGCTGCGAACGGTGGACATTGGACAGCCGTTGGAAAATGCGCGCGCGCTGAATTTTGAACTGCATCTGCCCGGCGGTTTCGCCTCGATTAAACCGGTGACGAATCCCGTGAATTTGGTCGAAGGGCAAGTGACATATTTGGGCGAACTGACCCACCGCGTGAATCGCGGTGACGACATCGCGAATGTGCTTTTGGAAAATGATACGCGGAACAATACGTGGCTCGATTTTTGGTTGGGGACGCAAAAGTGGGACGTGCGTTTGAATCCGCGCGTGCCGCTCGACCTCAAGCTCGTCGTCGGCAGTGGCGCGCATACGTTTGATTTGCGCGAGTTCGATGTCAAAAGCATTGTGCTGAATCAGGGTTCGGGTGCAGTAACGCTGCGTCTGCCGCAGAACGGACAATATCACGTGACGTTGGACGTTGGTTCCGGCATTACGAATATCGAATTGCCAAAAGGTTTGGCAGCGCGCGTGAACTATGACGTTGGCAGCGGTTGGTTCAATGTGAACAATCTGCGCCGTGTGCGCGGCGACAATGAACAAGGCGTGTACGAGACGGACGGGTTCAATCAAAACGGCGCGTATGTGATTTTTGATGTGGACATGGGTTCGGGTGTGGTGATGATTCGGTGAACACAGCACAGGGTTACGGTCACAAGCAATTCTTGATGCCGCGTAACCCTGTGCTGAAACCTTGAGGTGACACGGTGGAAAATCGAAATGACGCGCAACTTGCCACCGCGAACATCGCGCTGGTACAGCAAGTGTATGACGCGTTTGCGAGACGCGATATTGGCACAATGCTGAATTTCTTGGACGCAAATGTGGAATGGGGTGAGCCGCCGAATCCATTCAACCCCGCAGGCGGAATGCGGCATGGACACGCGGGTTTTCTGGAATGGCTTCAGGTGGGCAATCAAGCCGAAGAGGTTTTGGTTCTTGAGCCGCGCAAATTTCTTGCGGGCGAGGATACGGTGGCGGTGATTGGTTTTACAAAATGTCTCGCCAAGCCAACGGGCAAAATGTACGAAACCGATTTTGTGCATGTGGTCACAGTCAAGGACGGCAAGGTCGCGCGGTTCCAAGAATTTTTTGACACGTTCGCGGCAGCGGAAGCATTTCGCAATAATTGAAGGAAAGAACGCGTATGAAAATATCCAACACACTGATTTGGCTCGTCGCGCTCATCGTTCTCTTGAGCGTTATCGCTTCCGGCGTCGGGCTGTTTTATCAAGACAGCGGCGCGCCGTTTTCGTACACGAATCCGCGCGGGGAAACGATGCAATTGTACGGACAGGGATTGTATCGGTACGAAATTTTGCGCGATGGCGTGGGCTTCAAGGGAATGGATGTGTTTGTTCTCGTCGTCGCCATTCCCTTGCTGCTTGTCTCAACGTGGCTCTATACGCGCGGTTCGTTACGCGGCGGACTCGTGCTGACGGGGACGCTCGCGTATTTTTTATACAACGCGGCTTCGATGACGTTCGGGTATGCGTACAACAATTTATTTTTGGTGTACACCGCGCTGCTGACGACGACGTTGTTTGCGACAGGGTTGGCGTTCGCGTCATTTGATTTGCAAACCTTCGCCAATCATTTTTCGGAACGCTTGCCGCGTCGCGGCATTGCGATATTTTTGTTTGCCGTTGGCATCTCGCTCATTCTCGTTTGGGCGGTGATGGATATTTTGCCTGCCATGCTCGCGGGAACTGCGCCGCCGTTGAATAACGATACGACACTGCCGACGCACGCGTTGGATATGGGCATCATCGCGCCGTTGGCAATGCTCGCGGCCGTCTTGCTTTTGAAACGCGCGCCGCTCGGTTATTTGCTCGCGTCCGTGTTGTTGATTGTGTCGGCAGTGTTGGGCGCGGGCGTGCTTGCCTTGTCCGCCGCGCAAGTGTTGGGCAATACGCTCACGCTCGCGCAAACGTTGACGTTCGTTGTGCCGTTCGTGATTCTCACCGCGTTCGCGTTGTGGTTGAGCATTTGGTTATTGCGCGATGTTTCGGAAACGCAAACGCCAAACGCGCGTTCGATGAAATTGCGCGCGGCGCATGTTTGAACGAGGAGGTTGTGATGGAAATCCCGCGTGAATTTTCGCAGCGCCGCTTTGACCTCGATTGGCTGCGCGTCATCGCCATCTTGTTTGTTTTTGTTTTTCACACGACGCGCTTTTTTGACCCGCTCGATTGGCACGTCAAAAACGGAACGACGTACGAGCTGCTCGCATTTACGGCAGCGTTTTTTACGTTGTGGGGCATGCCGCTGATTTTTGTCATTTCGGGCGCGAGTTTGTATTTCGCGCTCAGACATTCCAGGTCGAAATTTGTGGGCGACAAAGTGCGGCGCTTGCTCGTGCCGCTCGTCGTCGGCGTGTTCACGTTTAGCGCGATTCAGGTCTATCTCGAACGCATCACACATCGCCAATTCAGTGGTTCGTTTTTTGATTTTATCCCGCATTATTTTGACGGATGGTATCCGTTTGATGGCGGCAATTTCGCGTGGATGGGCATGCACTTGTGGTTTTTGGAACTCTTGTTTTTATACACGCTGCTCTTGATGCCGTTGTTGTATTGGCTCAAGAACGGTTCGGGGCAGAATGCGCTGCGTTCGCTTGGCGATTTGCTTGCGCGTCCGTTCGTGGTGTTTAGCGTGAGCATCCCGGTTGTATTGTTGCTCGTGGTGTTGGACCCGAACACAATTTGGGGTGCGCGCGCGTTCGGTGCGTGGAGTCTTGTGCCGTACCTCTTGTTCTTGTTCGCGGGCTTTGTCGTCATGTCGCATGAACGAGTGCAGCAGCGCATCATGCAATATCGTTGGTTGTCGTTCGCGTTGGCGGGCATTATCACCATCGCGTTGGTCGGTTTTTACGCGCAAAATGGCGAACCGATTTATGGGACGTGGATGTATTCTGTCTTTTTTGCGCTGTTTGGTTTGGCGTCGTGGTGCTGGATTCAAACCGTACTGGGGTTTGGATTCAAATATCTCAATGCGCCGCGCCCGATTCTCGCTTATGTCGGCGAAGCGGTGTTGGCGTTTTACATTTTGCATCAGACGGTGCTTTTGGTCGTCGGTTATTTTGTCGTGCGCTGGCAAATTCCCGATTTGCTCAAATGGGGAATCATCGCGGTTGTTTCGTTCGCCGTGATTATGCTGCTCTATGAATTTGTGGTGCGTCGTTTCAACGTGATGCGCTTTTTGTTTGGGATGAAACCGTTGACGAAACGCGCGCACTCTTTCCAAGACGTGACAGGTTTTGGCGATGGCATTCCTCGCAAGAAACCAGTCACGTCTTGACAAAAAGGAGTTTTTCAAATGAGTACAAATCAACCAACCAATACCAACACGCCAACTCCCGATTGGCGCGAAATGCGGCGGCAGGAACGCGCGCAGCGGCGCGCCGAACGCGGCAGTGGCGGCGGCGCGTGGATTAGCGGCGTCATCCTGATTGGAATCGGGATTCTGTTCCTGCTCCAAAATATGTACGGCTTGCAGATTCACAATTGGTGGGCGTTGTTTATTCTCTTGCCTGCCGTCGGTTCGCTTGCGGGCGCGTGGCGCATCTTTCAAAACAACGGCGGCGTGTTCACGCTCGCGCTGTTTGTGCCGTTGGCAATTGGCTTGATGCTGCTCGTCGTCACCGCAGCGTTCTTGTTCGACTATTTCATCAATTGGACGCTCATCGTACCCGCGCTGCTGATTGTGTTTGGCGTGATTGTGCTGCTCGGAAATTTTGTCGAGCGCAAGTGAGCCGCGCGCGCGGAGGATTCCAATGAACACTCTACAGCAAACCCATACAAATTTCGTGCGGTGGATGTGGCTCGGTGTCGCGCTCGCGTTGGGCGCGGCGTTCGCGTATCTCCTCATGGGATTTCGCGTTCTCGGCGTCGGCGATGTGCGCGTTGCCGATGAAGGCGGCAGCATCATCTATGTCGCGGCGGCATGTTATTTGGTCGGCGGTTTGTTGATTCTCGTTCGCAATCGCTGGCTCTGGATTTTTGGCGCCGTGATGAACGCACTCGTGATGCTGTTTTATTTTCAAATGTATGCTGCGCGTCCCGAAGTGCTGTTGTCGCCGGGCGGGCTGATTTCGAAAGTGGCGCAGTTGTTGTTGGAAGGCATTTTGATTTATCTCATCGTCCGCGATTGGCGAGGCGCAACACGCAAACGCGTTTGAAAAGGCAGCGCAGATGGCAACACAGACGGCTCCCCTTTTGCAAGCAACCGATTCCATGCGGCAGGCGTTCAAACATTTTCTCAACCCGTTCATGTTGTTGATGTGGCGTTTGGGTTTGGGCAAATGGCTGAACCTGTCGCCGCAATATGGCGGACGCTTGATGATGTTGACACACATCGGGCGCAAGTCCGGCGCGCGCTATCGGCAACCGTTGAATTACGCGCTTGTGGATGGCGAACTGTACTGTGTTGCAGGATTCGGGCGCCGCTCGGATTGGTACAAAAATATCATGGCGAATCCGAACGTCGAGGTGTGGCTGCCGGATGGTTGGTGGGCGGGCATGGCAGAGGACGTTACGGAAACGGCGCAGCATACGCGTTTGCTGCGCGAGGTGATTCTTGCAAGCGGTTTTGCGGGCTATGCGGCGGGCATTGACGCGAAAAGAATGAGCGACGCGCAATTGGACGCGCTCACGCAAGAATATCGCCTCATTCACATTCGTCGCACGGAACCGCGCAGCGGCGAGGGCGGACCCGGCGATTTGGCGTGGACGCTGCCCGTTTCGATATTCGCGTTATTGGCGCTGCTCCTGTGGCGCAATCGCGCGCGCACGCGCAAAACATGATAGGAGGAATGAAATGAAAGCATCGAGTATTCTGACGACGCCGACGTATGTCCGCCAACGCGCGGAAAAAACGTGGAGGACGCGCATGATTCAAATTTTGTTGTGGGCAGTTGGGATTGCGGTGTTGCTGATTTTTCTCTTGTGGCTCGGTCTGCAAATTCCCCCCGCGCCATTTCCCACGTTCGCACAATCATCGGGCAACGTCGAAACAATCGCGCTCCCGCAAAATTTGCCCGCGCCCGTCGCGCGCTTTTATCAAAAAATGTACGGCGACAAAATTCCCGTCATCAAATCCGCAGTGTTCACCGGACGCGCCGAGATGCGCCCGTTCGGTCCGCTTATGCTGCCTGCGCGTTTTCGCTTTACGCATGTTACAGGCCAAGCATATCGTCACTATATCGAGGTGACGCTCTTTGGTTTTCCGATTATGCAAGTGAACGAACGCTATGTGGACCAACACGCGCGGATGGAAACACCCGCCGGCATTGAAGAAGGCGAAAATCTGGACCAAGGCGCAAATCTTGGACTTTGGTCAGAAACGGTGTGGATTCCTGCCGTCTATCTCACAGACCCGCGCGTGCGTTGGGAAGCGGTGGATGAGAATACGGCGATTCTGGTTGTGCCGTTCAAAGACAATGCAGAGGAACATTACGTCGTACGCTTTAACCCCCAAACGGGCTTGATAGAGTGGATGGAATCCATGCGCTATCACGGCGCGGCGAGCACCGAAAAAGTATTGTGGCTCAATCAGTCGCTAGAGTGGGAAACCATCAACGGACAATTATTCAACACGCGCGGCGCGGCAATCTGGATGGACGACGGGAAACCGTGGGCGATTTTTGAAATCGAAGATATTCGCTTGAATGTGGATGTGAGCGAATACATTCGCGTCAAGGGACCATGAACGTTCAAACGCATCTCGAAACATTGAGCGTCGCAATCGGCGCGCGTCCCGTCGGCTCGGAGGCAAATCGCGCGGCGGAACAATACATTGCGCGCGTGTTTGAAAATGCAGGGCGCGTTGCCGAACGCCAATCGTTCGCGTGTTTCGATTGGAAACTTGGCGCGACCGAATTGTGCGTGAATGGCGATGCGCTCGAGGCGCGCGCGAATCCTTACACGCTGCCGTGTAATGTGACCGCGCCAATGATTTTTGTTTCGACGCGTAGGGAATTGGAACGCGCGGCGATGGAAAACAAAATCGTCGTGTTGCACGGCGAACTCGCGCGCGAAGCGTACTTTCCCAAGAATTTCAAATTCGTCACCATCGAGGAACAGCAGCACATTCTCGCGCGGTTGGAACGCGGGAGACCTGCTGCCATCATCGCCATCTCGCCGCAAGAAAAAAATCCCGCGCCGATTTTTCAAGATGGTGATTTTGAAATTCCGTCCGTGACGGTGGCATCGGACGTTGGCGCGCAGTTGCTTCAGCAACATGACGCGCGCGTTGCATTACGCATTGACGCGACGCGCAGCGCCGCGCGCGGTGCGAACGTTATCGCGACGAGCAAAACGGACGCGCGCAAAAAAATTATCTTGTGCGCGCATTTCGATACCAAGCCCGATACGCCCGGCGCGCTCGATAACGCGGCGGGCGTTGCCGCGCTGCTCGCGTCCGCGCAAACGCTCGACACAAAACATTTTCCGTTCGCGGTGGAATGGATTGCGTTCAACGGCGAAGATTATTATTCGGCGGCGGGACAGGTGTTGTATTTGGAAAAATGCGGCAACGAATTTGAAAATATCTTGCTCGCCATCAACATGGATGGCATTGGCTGGAACGCATCGCGCAACAGCATCGCTTTTTTCAACTGCGCGTCCGAATTCGAGAACGCGGTCATGGCACGCGCAGGCGACATTGCGCGCGTTGAGCCGTGGTACCAAGGAGACCATTCCTTGTTTGCGATGCAAGGACTCCCGTGCGTGGCGTTTAGTTCACAGGGCGCAGAGGTTGTGATTGATACGGTGATTCACACCGCGCACGATACACTTGCCATTGTGGATGCACAGCGCGTCGCGCAAGTGGTGGAAATGACGGCAATGATTCTGAGATTGCACGAGGACGCAGATGTAAACAATTTGAACCCCGCGCGCGTGGATTCGGTGCGCGTATAAGAACATTTTTCGCCATCACACCTACAAACCCGTTTTCTTTGGCATACCCAATTTGCCAAGTGCGGGTTTGTTTCATGTACCGATGTGGCGCACTTGCCGGAATAAAGCACCTTTGACAGGATTTACAGGATTTACGGGATGGGCAAAATAATCGTGTAAAACGCGAACTGTTTCGTTTTGCGCTGTCGTCGGCGTCACGGCGCTTGCGACAACCCGATTTTGACCGCATTCAGACCGCATTCAAATCGTTTCACGGTACGCTGAAATCAAAATTGAAAAGAGGAGCAACGGATGCGCGGCACTATTTTTATTGACGAAAATCGCTGCAAGGGTTGCGAATTATGCACCTTTGTATGTCCCAAACATTTAATCGGGATTGCGGAGACGTTTACCCCGCGCGGTTATCGTCCCGCGCAGCTGGTTGACCCGGGCGGCGACTGCACAGGATGTCTGCTGTGCGCGGTGATTTGTCCGGACGCGGCGATTATGGTGTATCGCGCGAATTCGTCAGCGCGCGCGTCGTCACGCCAAGACGGGAGCGCCGAGCCCAAACCCATCGGTGCCGCCGCCGCCTAAATCCCACAAAATGAGGGTTCAATGAAAGAACTCTGGAAAGGCAACGAAGCCATTGCCGAAGCCGCCGTGCGCGCGGGTCTCGACGCGTACTTTGGCTATCCCATTACGCCCCAAACCGAATTACTGGAATATCTTTCTGCACGCCTGATTCAACTGGACCGCGTGTTTCTCCAAGCCGAAAGCGAACTTGCCGCTATCAACATGGTGTACGGCGCGGCGTGCGCGGGCGCGCGCGTCATGACCTCGTCGTCTTCGCCCGGCTTTTCGTTGATGCAAGAAGGACTGTCATACATTGCCGCATCGCAGGTGCCATGTGTGGTGGTGAACGTCATGCGCGGCGGTCCCGGTCTCGGCAATCTCGCACCGACGCAAGCGGACTATTTTCAAATGACCAAAGGCGGCGGACACGGCGACTATCATCCGATTGTGCTCGCGCCGTCGTCGGTCCAGGAAGCGGTGGATTTGATGTACGAGGCGTTCGACCTTGCCCAAACCTATCGCGCGATTGTGATTCTGGCGATTGACGGCAACATTGGACAGATGATGGAACCGGTGGAAATGCCGCCGCCGCGCAAAATTGAAAAACGGGATTTCGGCTGGCAAGTTGGCGGCGCACAGGGGCGCGCGCGCCGCGTGATCACTTCGCTGTTTTTGAAACCGGAAGAGCTGGAAACGATGAACAACGCGCTGCAAGCGCAGGCGCGCGCGATTTGCGCGCACGAGGTGCGTTGGGCTGAACAGTTTACGGATGACGCGGAATTGGTCATTGTCGCGTTCGGCTCTGCCGCGCGGATTTCGCAAACTGCCATTCATCAGGCGCGCGCGAACGAGCTGCGCGTTGGCTTGTTCCGCCCAATCAGTTTGTACCCGTTTCCCGCCGAGGAGCTCGCGCGCTTGTCCGAACGGGTGCACAGTTTTTTGGTGGTCGAGATGAGCGCGGGACAAATGGTTGACGATGTGCGACTCGCCG
>JAKOPZ010000275.1 GCA_029778615.1 Chloroflexota bacterium
ACATTGTCCATTTCCGTAATCGTGCGGCGCTGGTCATGCACAAATCTGTCGCCGACGTTCAGTTCCTCAAAATATCTTCCGTGTGTCATTCTCGCAGAAAAGTAGTCAGTATTCAGTAATCAGTAGTCAGATAAAGACACGTAACTGATTACTGGATACTGATTACTGATTACTCTCAACCTGTCCTAAAATTTGTTCGCGTTCTACACTCTGCCCTTGCGTTACCAAAATTTTCGCGACGACGCCATCATGCGGCGCGCTCACCTTTAATTCCATCTTCATCGCTTCCAAAATCACAAGCGGTTGTCCTTCGGTCACCGCATCTCCCGCATTCACCAAAACGCCGCGCACCTGTCCCGGCATCGGCGCGACGACAATGCCCGAACCTGTTCCCTCGCGCGCGCCGTGTGAATGTCCGCGCTGCGTGCGCGCGTCCGCGCGTTCCAAAACAAATGTCGTGCCGTCAAGATGCACCCAACTTTTTTTCCCATCACTCGCAACACGCGCGGAAAAAATTTTTCCGTTGTGCGAAAAAGTAAGGCGCGGCGGCGTGAAAGAAATTACTTGCACGTGTGAACGTTCGCCATTGATTTCAATTTCAAATGCATCGCCCGCGTGTTCTACGTCAAGCGTGTGAGTTTGTTCGTTGTGTGTATAGATGAATTTCATGATTGTTGTCGGCGCGCGGACAACGGATTGGGAAAACGGATAAACGGCCGAGTGTTTTTTATCTGCTTATCCGCTTAAAAGCCGCTGGCAGCTCCTCCGCCTGCCCGAAACGCGCCATTCGCTCGCCAGGGACTATACGGGTCATTCGCACTTGATACCGGAACATCTGATACCTTTTTCTCCAGGAGCTCTACCACCGCAGCCGCAATCAACGCAGTCTCCAATCTCCAATCTCCAGTCTCCAATCTCCAGTCTCCAATCTCCTCCAAAAACCGCGTCGTCGCCTTTCCCTCGCGAAACGTCTCATGCTCCAACACCGCTTGCAAAAATTCCACATTCGTCGTCACACCCAACAAAACAAACTCGCGCAGCGCGTTTTGCATTTTCGCAATCGCCGCGTCGCGCGTTTCCGCGTATGCAATCAATTTTACCAGCAGCGGGTCATAGAACGCGCTCGCCTCGTCGTCTGTTTCGATTCCCGAATCCGCGCGCACACCGGGCATCTGCGGCAACTCCAAATCCAACACGCGCCCCGTTGACGGCAAAAAATTGTTCGACGGGTCTTCGGCATAAATGCGACACTCTATCGCATGTCCACGTTGTTGTACGGAACGTTCGCCGTAACGTTCCCCTTGCGCAATTCGCAACTGCCACTGCACCAAATCCAAGCCCGTCGTCAATTCCGTAATCGGATGTTCCACCTGCAAGCGCGTGTTCATTTCCAAAAAATAAAAGTCGCGCGTATCGGGATTCACGATAAATTCAATCGTCCCCGCGTTTTCATAATTCACCGCGCGCGCCGCCGCCACTGCCGCGCTGCCCATCCGTTCGCGTAAATCATTGTCGAGTAATGGCGATGGCGTCTCTTCAATAATCTTTTGATGACGCCGCTGAATCGAACACTCGCGTTCAAACAAATGAACCGTGTTGCCGAATTTGTCCGCGAGAATTTGAAACTCGATATGCCGCGCGTTCGCCACATATTTTTCCAAAATCACGCGCGCGTCGCCGAACGCGTGCAACGCCTCGCGTCGCGCGGCGGCTAACGCTTCTGTAAAGTCGGACGCCGTTCCGACAACGCGCATCGCTTTCCCGCCCCCGCCCGCCGCCGCTTTAATCAAAATAGGATAGCCGATTTCATCCGCCGCGCGCGCGAGCGATTCCTCATCATCCGCGTCCTGAAACCCCGGCACCACAGGCACGCCGCTTTTCATCATCCGCGCGCGCGCTTGCGCTTTATCCCCCCTCGCGCGAATCGAAAACGGCGACGGTCCAATAAACACAATCCCCGCATCATCCACCGCTTGCGCGAAATCCGCATTTTCCGCGAGAAAGCCGTATCCGGGATGAATGGCATCCGCGTTTGTTTTTTTCGCCGCGTCAATAATTTTTTCAATGTTCAAATACGATTCGCGCGGGGGTGATGCGCCGATGTGAACTGCTTCATCCGCGACACGCGTATGCAGCGCTGCGCGGTCCGCGTCCGAATACACCGCGACGGTCTGGATATTCATCTCGCGGCACGCTCGCATGATGCGTACCGCGATTTCGCCGCGATTGGCGACAAGAATTTTTTTGAACCTAGTCATTTCTTTGCGCCCGTCTCCTCATACAACGCGCGTGCGCGCGCCTCATCAATTTTCGCGCGTTCGATTTCATTTCGCGCGCGATACAGCGCAGCGCGATGTTCGAGCGCGCGCGCCAAATCGAGACGGCTGCTCAGTTTTTCAAACGTCGCGATGGATTCATCCAGCGCGCGTTGGGCGTCATCCCATTTTTCTTGGACGCAACAAACTTGTCCCAACACATCTTGCGCCAGCGCGGCGGCTTGCGGCGTGCGCCCAAATGTTGCAAGTTCCAGCGCTTGCTGCGCGAGTGTCTCTGCTTGCGCGATGCGTCCCGCGTTAAAAAATGCTTGCGCGGCATGAGGCGCGATAGAGTTCAATGCGACGCGATTTTCGCTGCCTTGTAAAACGTCCAGCCCTTGTTGATAACTGTTTGCGGCTTGCACAAATTCACCGCGCCGCCAATGAACAAACCCGAGTCCTTGCAGCGCCCACACGCGCAAAACAATTTGTCCAAGCGCTTGACTGCGCGTAATGCCTTGCTCCGCGAATTTTCGCGCGCGGTCATCGTCACCCAATTCCGCCAACACCCGCGCCAATTGCGAGGCGAGCCAAATCGCCACCCGCCTTTCGCCCAACTGTTCCGCAATCTCCAGACCTTCGATGCTCACGCGCTCTGCCTCGCGCAATTCGCCTTTGCCGAGCAGTCCCGCTGCCAACGCAAAGTCTGCCCAACTCACGCGCGCGAGCGAACCAATTTTTAGCCCAATGTCGCGGTTGTGGTTGGCATAGCGAATCGCATCGTCCCATTCGCCCCGATTGAACGCGTTCTCGCTCAAAAATTCATAGCCCAATGCAACCGCTTCGGGGTCATTTTTGCGTTCGCCCAACGCGATGCTGCGCCGCGCCCATTCGTCGCTCACGTCATACTCAAGCGTGTGTTGATAACTGCCTGCCAGAAACGCATAGATATTTTGCAGTGTCTGCGAATCATCGAGCGGTTCGGCAATCGCGCGCGCCTGTTCAAAATACTCGAGCGCTTTTTTGTGGTGCGTATGGTAATGATGATGGCGTCCGATGAGCGCGAGCGCGGACGCGTATTCAGCGGGCTGGGTTTGCGGATTCAATTCCGTGAGCGCGGTTTCCAACGCGTGTATGCCGCGTGCGTCGCCGATGGGGGAATAGGCGCGACCGATTTTTACATTTAACGCCGCGCGGTGTGACGCATCTGCAACTATCGCGCGCGCGCGTTCGTAACTTGCAACCGACGGCGCAATGTCCCCGCGTACAAGATAAATGTCGCCAATGCGTTCGTCAATGTGCGCCAACGCGTCGTTCCGCTGCAACGTTTCCGCCGCGTCGCGCGCTTGCTGATAAAATTTCAACGCGTCGTCATGGGCGAACACGCGCTCTGCATTTTCCGCCGCGCGCACCGAATACATCAAACTTTTTTCCGCGTCGCCGCTCTGCGTAAAGTGGTACGCCAAATCGGCGGAATGTCCGTTCGGCGACGGATACAATTTTTCCAAACCCTCACCGATGCGTTGATGCAACCGTCGGCGGCGAATCGGATTCAATTCTTCGTACAACACTTCACGAATTTTATCGTGCGTGAACGCGAACGTGTCATTCTGCTCCGCGCGCAGCAATTGCGCCGCGCTCGCTTCGTCCAGCGCGTCGAGCAAATCGTCTTCGCTTGTCGTCGCCACCGCGCGCAATTCCACGAACGGAAAAATTTTGCCGAGTGCGGCGGCAGTGCGTAACGCGTCCACGCAATTTTCCGTCAAACGATTCAAGCGTCTGCCAATCGCTTCTTTGACACTCTGCGGAATCGCGAGGTCGTCAATCGCTTTGCGCTGCCACGCATTGTTTTCGCGATAGATTTGTCCCTGCTCGATGAGTGACTTGACCACTTCTTCGATAAAGAACGGATTGCCTTCGGTCTCGCGATAAAGCACGCGGACGAATTCGTCCGAAATTGTTTCTTGCCCGAACAACGCGGCAACGAGCGCGCCCGTGTCCGCACGCGACAAGCGCGCAAGCGAAACGCGCGTGGCAAGCCGTTCGCGATTCCATTCAATCAAGGCGTCCGCGAGCGGATGCGCGCGGTCGAGTTCCACTTCACGATACGCGCCGAGCAGCAGCACGCGGTCATTGCGTAAATGGCGCAAAAGGTAATGCAAGAGGTTGATAGTCCCTTGGTCAGCCCAATGCAAATCGTCGAGAAAAATTAGCAGCCCGCGCGGCGCGGCGAGAGTTTGCAAAAAACGCGCGACGTTATCAAACAAGCGCAAGCGTTCTTCATTTGGTGAAAGAACAGGATTCGCAGGCAGCGCGCCAAGTTTCGTTTCAATCTCCGGCGCGAGTTTCGCAATTTCGGGCACGGTTGTGCCGAGCGTCGCGCGTAAATTCTCCGCGCTCGATGCGTGAACCCAATCGCGCAGCGCTTCGACAAACGGCAAGTACGGCGTCGTCGCTTCGTATTCATAGCAGCCGCCGCGCAAAATCGGCGCGCCGCTGCTTTGCGCGTATTCCATCACTTGCTTCGCGAGTCGCGTTTTGCCCACGCCCGGTTCGCCCGAAAGCAATACCAAATGCGCGCGCCCTTGCTGCGCGAGATTCCACTGCTGCTGCAACTGCGCGAATTCGTTTCCGCGCCCCACCATTTTGCCGCGCACGAGTTGTTCAAGCGGCGTGAGTTCGTTTTGTGTCTGCGTCGTTTCCACCGCGCGCAATGCAGGAAATTCGGACGGCAAATCGGGCGTGACGATTTGATACAGCGGTTCGGGCTGCTGCAAGCCGCGCAGTTTAAAGATTCCAAGTTCGCGCAGTGTGATGTTCGATGGCAATTGGGTTTGGACGAGTTCCGCCGTCGCCGACGAAAGTAGAGTTTGTCCGCCGTGTCCTGCCGACATGATGCGTTGGACGCGCACGAGCGTGAGCGAACTGATATAGTCGTCGTCGCGCGCTTCCGCCGTTCCCGTATGTAAACCCATTCGCACGCGCAATGTTCCAACTGCGCGCCAATGTTCCGCGTGCAATGCGCGCTGCGCGTCTAACGCCGCGTGGAGCGCATCCATTGCGTTTGCAAACGCCGCGCAAAACGCATCGCCGATGATATTGAACACCACGCCATTGTGGGCATGAATCGCGTTTTGTAAGATTTCATGATGGCGCGTCATGACGCGCGGCATCGCCTCGGGAAAATTTTGATACAGCGGGGTGCTGCCCTCGATGTCGGTGAAAAGAAAAGTGACGGTTCCCGAAGGAAGGGATTGGGAATTGGGGGACAGGGGATGGGGATTCATTGCAAGTTCTTGAGTGGTAGCATCTGTCGGAGCGAGAATCCTTATTTGCCGCGCGGAAAGCGCCATGACAAGTTTGTCTCGAGTTGTTCCGGACTGCAAGCGTTCCGGTAGAATGTTATCTCAATAGCCACCAAACGCCAATGCCTGTTCCAATGTTGCAGTCTGTCCCTCACCGCACGCGCGTGCCAAGTCCGTTTCGTCCAGTTGCGCGCGCAGTGCCTCGAGAGTGCGATTGTATTCGACGGCATCAATCTCCAACAAAAAAGTGCGCTGCGTGGCTTGCGGATGCGCGGCGATATAGCCCAACGTACGCGCGGCTTGCTGCAAATCACCCTGCGCGCGCTGCAATTCCGCACGTCCTGCCAACACACTGGTAATGTACTCTTGTTCCTTTTGTGCGCGATACAATTTGATGCTTTCGGTAAACAATTCGCTGGCGCGCGAAAATTCCTGCAAATGCACATGAACGTATCCGAGCCGATACGCCGTCCACGCGACGAATGCTTGGTCGCCTAACGCGCGCGACAATGCTAACGATTCCTCATATAACGCTTGCGCCTCTTGAAATTTTCCCTGCATACTCAACATGTCTGCCATGTTGTGCGCTGAAATCGCGATACGCAAACGCGCGCCATCGGTCTTGTGCCATTTCGAGGATTCGAGATGATACTGATAGCCCGCCTCGTAATCGCCTTGCTTGGCAGCCCAATAGCCCAAATTCATGTACACAGTGCCGAGAATGTTTGCGTCCGCGTTCGCGATTCCGATGGCAACCGCTTCATCGTGGAGCATTTTCGCCTTTGCAAAATCGCCGCGCGCGTTTTCCAACGCGCGCGCCCAGTATGAGAGCGACCACGCCAAAATCAACGGGTCGGCATATTCGCGCAGCATCCCTTTCTGCTGCTCATACAACGCGCACACGCGTTCATCCTCGCCAAGCTGCACGAGCGAATACGCGAGCCAAAACAACGTTTCGACAAAACGACGCGGTTCATCAAGCGACTGCCACAACTCTATGCTTGCTTCGAGCCGCGCGCGCGATTCGTCATTGTAACCAAGATTGCCTGAAACAATTCCCGCCGCGTTGAATGCGCGCGCGTGCGCAAATTCTGACGCGGCATGTTCATCCGTCGCGAGCGCGCGCAAACACCACGCGTGTCCTTCGTTGAG
>JAKOPZ010000276.1 GCA_029778615.1 Chloroflexota bacterium
GCCGCGTCACAATCAACGGCTGATTCAATTCTTCCGCCGCGCGCGCAATGGTTTCAAACGACGCGCCGCCGTCGTGCAAATAATACGCGTAACGAAACGTGTGTTCGTCCAAATCCGTCACGCCTTCTTGTCCATTGTCATTCACATCGCGCGCGAGCATGAAACTCAATACATTCGTCCCCGCGATATTTTGGATGCCATGTGTCAATAACGCCAAACCATTATTTCCTTCGCGCACATCACTCCACGCTTGGATTGGATAAAAAATTTCGCGGCGATACGTTACGTCGCCGTTTTGAATCGGGCGCGTGTTCACCTTGTGCGTGAACGGCATGAATCCCAAGTCGTCCGTGCGCGTGTCGGTTTGAAAAATGGTCGGCGTTTGCACGAGCGCCGTTGTTTCATCCAATGCGCGGAGCTGCAATCCCACATCTACTTGCGGAGCGTCCGCGCGTAACGTCACTGTTTTCGTAATCGGAAAGCCGCCGAGCGCAGAGGTGAATTGCACGCGCGCCAGCAGCGCGTCCTGATGCAAAATTTTTACGTTCGCGCGTGTCTCGCGTTCACGCGCGCGAATCTCGCCAAAGCGCGCGCCGTACACATCTTGCGAATCGTTCCAATACACAATTTCATCGCCCGCGTCCATCAACAATTCGTCGCCGCCCGCGCGTTTCAAACTCGAAAACACGCCGCCGCGTGCGGCATCGAGCGTGACAGAGACAAGCCCATTTTCGAGCGTGATGAAAACGCCGTTCGTACTCACACTCGGCGGATTCGGTACTGTGTTGCTTTGTGTGGGCAACGGCGCAAAACTTTTCGGGGGCACATTTTCGACAAATACAACGCCATCGCGCGTTTCCAAAATTTCGGAGCGCGGATAGGCAGACGGATTAAAGACCAACGTGTTTTCATTCACCCCGCGCGCAAGGCTCCCCACCGCGCGCGCCAAATCGTGCGCGGACGTTGCAAGCGTTTTTTCAAAACGCGGCTTTTGCGATTGTTCCCACACAAAATCAAAACTCGTCGCGGGCAAACTGTCGTGCGAAGTGCTGATAGTCGCCGAGAGCCACGCGCTCGAATTGACGCCGAACGTTTCCGCCGCCGTCAAATAAAACGCGCTTTCTTTGTCCGCGATTTTCGCAAACGGTCGCGTCGCATAAAAGCCCTGCCAAATCGGATTCATGTCCACCGTGATTTCGGGAAGGTTTTGTGTTTCGAGATATTTGAACGCGGTTTCGGGGTCGGACATGACGAGAATCGTTTTTTCATCCTGCGCGTTCCATGTTTCCACCACTTCCAACAGCGTCACCAACGGCACTTGGAAATCGGAACCCATTGGCAAAAAAAGATATTTGGAATTGGTGCGCGTGTACGCATTGTCCACAAAACCGCGCAGCGCGGTCACTTGTTCCTCTACCATTTTGAGGCGATGAATCGCATCCCACGCGGTGGGGTACGAAAAATACGCTGTGAGAATTTTTGCGTCATGCGCGGGCGACTGCCAATAAAACGCGGTTGGGAACGGCGCGCAATTTTTTTCGTAATCGGGGTCACAGCGCCCTTGATTGCGTCCGATGAACAAGTACGGAATGTTGTTTTGCGCGAGAAAAAACGGAAACGCGGCGGAATTGCCAAAGGCGTCGGACTGCCAC
>JAKOPZ010000048.1 GCA_029778615.1 Chloroflexota bacterium
AACCCGCGCGCAAAGGGAATGAGATTGGTTTTGTCGTGGACGGATAAAATTGCTTTAGGCATGTTGTGGGGAGAGATTGGAGACTAGAGACTGGAGACTAATCTCGAGTCTCTAGTCTCCAGTCTCCAGTCCTTTCAATGTATTGACCAACAACCGATGTTCGACCTGATGAATTCGCGTTTCCAAACTTTCGAGCGTGTCATCTTTTTCAATCGGCACAATTTCTTGCGTGAGCACGGGACCGCTGTCAACGCCTTCGTCGGGGACGAGATGCACCATGACGCCCGTGTGTGAAATTTCGCCGCGCTGAAACGCGTCAAATGCGCGTTCAATCGCGTGCGTGCCGGGGAATGTGTCGGGCAGCGCGGGATGCAAATTGATTACCCGATTTGGAAATTTGTCGAGAAACGCGGAAGACAAAATTCGCATCCAGCCAGCCAGAATAACAAAATCAGGTTCAAATTGCGCCACAAGTTCCGCGAGTTCGGCATCATACACGCGGCGGTCTTGAGCGCGCGGTTTTGTTTTTACCATCGCTGGCACATTCGCCCGCCGCGCCCGCGTCAATCCAAACGCGTCCGCTTTGTTGGAAATCACTGCGACGACGCGCGCGTTCAATTCGCCATTCGCGCACGCGTCGAGAATGGCTTGCAGATTCGAGCCGTTGCCGGAAATCAGAACAACCAAACGTTTCATAAAGGAAAGACCAGAGACTAGAGACTGGAGACTGGGTTTTCGATTTGGCGCAAGAATTCGTAGTAACGATTTCAATCGTTCTCTCTCTCCTGTGCGTGAAACGAATGAATTCGTTACTACGTTTCCTTTCTCCCGCGCGTGCAACGAATGAATTCGTCACTACGTTTCCTTTCTCCCGCGCATGCAACGAATGATTTCGTTACTACGTTTCCTTTCTCCCGCGCATGCAACGAATGAATTCGTTACTACGTTTCCTTTCTCCCGCGCATGCAACGAATGATTTCGTTACTACGTTTCCTTTCTCCCGCGCATGCAACGAATGATTTCGTTACTACGTTTCCTTTCTCCCGCGCATGCAACGAATGATTTCGTTACTACCTTCTCTCTCCTACGCGTGCAACGAATGAATTCGTTACTACGCTCCCTCGTTTGATATGAGAATTGTGTTATAGGTAGAATGAAACAATCTCCAATCTCCAGTCTCCAGTCTCCAATCTCCAATCTCCAATCTCTAATCTCCAATCTCCACTCTCCAATCTCCCGTCTCCAATTCTCCAATCACAAACGATTCCTCGCCCAGCACATCTTGAAATTCGCGCGCGTCCTCTTTTGCCACAATCGCAATCATGCCAATTCCCATGTTGAACACGCGGAACATTTCTTCCGTGGGAATTTCGCCGTGCTGTTGAATCAACTGGAACAACGGCGGAATTTGCCAGGTGTTGAGATGAATGTTTGCGGAGATATTTTCGGGCAACACACGCGGCAGATTTTCGACGATGCCGCCGCCCGTGATGTGCGCGAGCGCTTTGACGGGCGACGATGGCGCGAGAAATTTTTCCAACACGGGCAAATACGAACGATGCGGCGCGAGCAGCGCGTCTTGCAATGCCTCGTCGAGTTCTGGAAAAATTGTATCGAGCGGAACGTCTTGAAATATTTTTCGTATCAAAGAGTAACCGTTTGTATGCGCGCCCGAAGATTTCAAACCAATCAACACATCGCCCGCTTGAACATTTGCGCGCGGCAAAACATTTTCGCGTTCGACAATTCCCACAATCGTTCCCGCGACATCGAATTCATTTTCCCAATACACGCCGGGCATCTCTGCCGTTTCGCCGCCGAGCAGTGCGATGCCTGCCTCGCCGCACGCCTCCGCCATGCTCGTCACAATCGCCGCGACATGTTCGGGAATCAATTTGGAACTCGCAATGTAATCCATAAAAAATAGCGGACGCGCGCCTTGCACCAAAATATCGTTGATGCAGTGATTCACCAAATCGCGTCCGATATTGTCAAAACGATTCGCTTGCGCGGCGATTTTCACTTTTGTTCCCACGCCATCCGTTGATGCAACAAGCACCGGCGCGCGCATCGTTTTCAATTCGCTCGCGTCGAACAGTCCGCCAAACGCACCGATGCCTGCGAGGACGTTTTGGTTGTACGTCGCGCGCACCGCGTCGCGCATTAATTCCACCGCGCGATTGCCCGCGTCAATGTTCACGCCGCTTGATGAATATGCTGAATTCATTTGGAGACTGAAGATTGGAGACTAGAGACTAGAGACTTGCGGAATCATTGCTTTTTGCCCAATATCTTTGCGATATTGCATCCCTTCAAACCCAAGCGGACGAATCGCCGCGTAGGCGGTATCCAGCGCGTCACCTAAATTTTTTCCAACGCCCGTCACACACAACACGCGTCCGCCGTTCGTCATCACTTGCGCGTCTTGCAATTTAGTGCCCGCGTGAAA
>JAKOPZ010000003.1 GCA_029778615.1 Chloroflexota bacterium
ATGAAAATACGAAACGAGAAGAGAGAGAAAAGGATTTTGAAAAAGGAAAAAGTTGGACCAGAGGGAAATCAATTTGAACCCAACAAATGCTTGATGAGAGAAAAATCCATAACGTCGAAAAATATTTCAAGAGACCAAATGAGAAATCATTTGAGTGAGAGGGAACATCTTGAGAACGAGGAGAGGGGTACAACGAATTGGTCAAAACCATCCACGTCAAGCGAAAGAAAATTACAAAGCAATGAAATAAAGAAAAAGAATAAAACTCGCGTTTGCACGTTGCTCCCTGTCGCTGAATTTCGCTCGATGATGTCGGCGCTTTCCGCCTCGCACGATATTTCCACTTGGCACTGACCTCTGACCTAAATTTCTCACACTGCACATGTCTTCCCGGTGCGCCCGAACGCTATTGAGAAAATTCTTTGGCGGGTTCACCGACAGGTAAAAAATTTTACACCTTGAAGTCACTCCGACCTTTCATTCAACCCTATTGCTCCATCATTGCCGCGAGTGTGTTTGATAACTGATGTTACGCAGAGCTGTCATTTCGAGCCGTTTCCGCGAGAAATCTCAATCGTCAAAACCGAGATTTCTCACTCCGTTCGAAATGACATGCGTAAGGTGAGTGATAAACAATTTCTCTGTCACCGCGCGTGCGTGAATCCTGCAATGAATCGGACGCAGCAAAAAAGCGAGGTGCATCCAGATTCGGACACCATCCTCGCTTCAATATAACCTCGCGTTCCAATTCCTAGCAGTGGGCTCAGGACAACACGCGGAAAAGTTCGGGAAACAGCCCACGCCACCACTTGGTTTTCGGATTGGGCGGTGGCGGCTGCATACGGGGTAGCCGCGTGAGACGCCGAATGTCAAAACCCCTTTGGGGATTCTTTAAATTCACCAAATGCCTCATTGCTTGTTCGAGGATCGCGACGGCTTCAGGATGAAGTTCGCGCCCCTGCCATCGAAATACAAAATCGTATTGCCGCGCAGCATGTGCCAGCAGATAGCATGTCAGGTCACGATGGATGAGCGCCAAGCCCTCGCCCGAGGGATGCGGCACCGGACGAAACAGTCCCGTGCGTCCCGCCTGCTCCCAGTTCATCTGCCACTTGTACCCATGTTGATTCTCCACCATCGCGGGCACAATCGTCACCTCGCACTGTCCGTTCAACCTTTCATAGCCGCCATCTTGATGCAGCGTCACCATCAACTCATACGCGGCGGTTTGAAGGTGCATCCATTCGTTCGTCAGCGCAGCGGCACCATCCTCAAATGATGGTAGCGGCAAACCCGCGCGGCGGCACAATTCATCCAGCGCTGCCGCCACCACTTGCGTCGTATCCGTCCACGCGCGCGCCAATTGGTCGAGCAGGATAATCACACCAAGTGGCGTTCGGGCAAGCGACGGAAGTTCGCACAGTAATGCTTCGGCGGCGCGACGGTCATAGACCGTTTCTGTCGCCACCGCGATGTGTTCGAGCAACGCCATTTGTTCTTGTCCCGCGAGTGGTTCAAGCGAGACCATTCCAATGTGTGCGCGTGGTGCCAAGCGCGAGAGTCGTTCCACTTGCCATGGCAGCACCGCCGCGATGACCGCAGGCGAAAACGCGAGTTGTGACCACACTTCACTTTGGTCTGTGTCGGAGAGACGATACAAATCATCCACGCACACGAGCAACTTGCCCGCGTGGTCAAGCGTCCGCAGCATCTCCGGCAATGCTTCAATGTTGGGGGTGTCGCCTCCATAGGATGCCAAAGTGTCCACGATGAAATCATGGACGCTGCGCCGATTGCGCGCATGGAGCACAAAATCGCCGGCAGAAAAATAGAAGGACAAGATGCCTTCGGGCTGCCGCCGATATTGCATCGCATACCGGCGGGTCAGCGATTTCAAGAGTGCGGTGCGTCCACTCCCCAACACGCCGGACACAAACCCCGACATTCCCTTTGCCTCCGCATCCACGCCTGTAAGAAAGGCGGGAGCGCGGGGTTGTCCGCGCAATTTCTGAAAGGCGAGCGGACGTTCCATAAACGCGGAATGAGACAGGTTGGGTGCGCCCAAACCCGGTAAGCGCGAGCCGAAACTTGCCATCCATTGTGCCACCCACTTCACCTGTTCGGGTGGGCTGACATGGATGGGCTCTTGTGAACTTGTCTGTGTGTTGGTTACAACGCGCACAGGACTCGTCTCGGCGCGTTCGATGGCAAGCCCTGCCGCTGGCTCCAACAATTCGGGTACGAGCGATTCCAACCGCAGTGCCAATACGCGCGCCGCGGCGTTGAGATAGTTGCCAAAGGTGCGGCGTTCGCTGTCGGACGGACGACGCGGCAAGCCACTCACAACAATTTTCCCAAAGTTTTCCTGACTCAAGGCGGAATGAAGTGTGCGCAACGTATCCGAATCGTTCGCATGCGCCGTGTTCACCCATCGCTTGGCTTGGTGCAGAAAATCGCGCACGTTGCTTGTGTCCGTGCAAAACGTAATCACACTCGCAATAGAGGGTGCGGGCGACACAGGCGAGATTGGGTCAAGATAGGCATACCAGAAAAACAACCATCCTTGCAAGAGCGCGGTGTCGCGCGTTTCTTTTTTGTATTCCGCCATGAACAGCGCAAGCACGAGCGCTTTGCCGATTTGGCGAATTTGTTCGTCGGGGTTAGTAGCGAGATGTTCGGATGGGATTTGTAGAGCGGCAATCAGACGTTCGAGATGAGATGATGCAATGAGAGGTGATTGTTTGGCAAGACGCGGGGCTTGATTGATGGCGGCAAAATGGTCTTTGAGTTGTTTGGCGCGCGGGTCTACGCGGTTAGTTTGGGGCATACGGGACAGCATTTTCCTTTCTCGAGCGGGAAAGTGTTTGGAAATGAGACGAAGGAAGATGCGTTGGCGTTCCGTGTTTCCGTACCTTTGCGCGGGAGTGTTCCGTGAATTGCTGTACTGGATTGACAATGTGCAGAAGTGTGCGAGCAGTTTCTATAGACCAAGAAAATTGAACGTGACTGCCAAAGCCAACACAGTATGCACAATCAGATTGACTGTGACTTGACGGACCGTACTGCACAACGTTCTGCAATCATGGCACGCGCTTGGCGATTTCTCGAATCGCTCCCAACAACAGCGGCAAATTCAACCTTGTTGCAGATGGGAACAGAGCATGGACAAGTCGAAACTCCACGCGTTACTGGCAAGGAAATTGCCGAGACCTGGTTTTTAGGTGGCAACTCTACTGAAAGCGAGTGTACATCTTGTTTTTCCTAATCGGCTACCCGCGCGTACCCAAGAACGTGGGAAGATAAAAATTCAAAAAGCGGAGTTCGGAATCGTTCGACGCGCGCAGTGTCGCATCACGCGCATCGCTGCGCGCCAAAATGACATCGTACTGCCCAAGTGCGTTTTCCGAATCTCCAGTGTCTAGTAGTCCTTCACCATCGGTGACGTACAAAAACAAATCTTCATTTTTACGCGGCGGTTCGATTTCGATTTTGCCATGTGGCGGCACGAACGTCGCGGTTAACCGCGCATCGCCAACCATGTGACGTTCCAGTGGTGAATCGTCGCCAAATATAGAGAATACGTTGGCATCCCCTTCGCGTCGTTTGGGTAGTTGTGTGTGATGCAGTTGCTGATAGTGTGGAAGTTTGCGATGCTTGCGGTCGGCGGCGAACCAAATTTGAATCACGCGCACAGGGTCGTCGGTTTCATTGAGCTCTTGATGCAAAATTAAATCGCCGCTAAACATGCGTTGGACATCGCCGGGTTTCAATTCGCCTTCGCCGCCCGTGCTGTCTTGATGAAAGAGTGTGCCTTCAAGCACCCACGTAAAAATTTCGAGACCGCGATGTGGATGCCACGTGAATCCGTTGTGCGGGGAAATACGCGTC
Organism: Chloroflexota bacterium; assembly: GCA_029778615.1. Classification (GTDB taxonomy): domain Bacteria; phylum Chloroflexota; class Anaerolineae; order UBA4142; family SHND01; genus SHND01. The sequence goes on from JAKOPZ010000003.1 coordinate 3,889, forward strand.
ATGTGCGCGGTGTACATTCCGCTCAAACGTTGCAGCGGACTGCCGCCGCCGACGGCAAAATGCGAGTTCAGCCAAAAAATCGGATTGATGATGGGGAACGCGTCCGCCGCGAAATGTTGCAGCGGCGCGTTCTTGATAAATTGCGGGTCAAGAATAGTGTCGTACATACGAGTTCCTTTGCGAAACAAATCCGCGCACAAAATAGATTTCCTACGCAGTCTTGTCTTCCAGCGCGCGGTCGAGTTCGCTCAAAAGGTCGAGCAGTTGTTTTTGTTTTTCGGGCGCAAGTTTTTCAATCTGCGCGACGATGACTTGTCCGTGTGTGGGCAACACTTTTTCGATGAGTTGTTTGCCCTTGGGGGTGAGATGGAGCATGTACGCGCGGCGGTCTTGCGGGTCGGCGCGGCGTTCTACCAGGTCTTGTTCCACCATGCGGTCCATCAAACCGCACACATTGCCTTTGGTTACAAACAGGCGGTCCGCGAGGGCTTGCTGCGTAATGCCTTGTTCGCGATACAGCTGCGCGAGCACATCAAACTGCGGGAGGGTGAGATTATACTGTGCGAGATGCGCCGTTTCACACTTTTGCACTTGATGATGAATCCGCATGAGATGAAGCCATGCGAGCAGCCCCGGTTGACGGTTTGCCATTCTCTATTCGTCCTTTGCCTCTATCACCCGTTAGTAGTTTAAGTATAAACTATCTTACCGACGTGTCAATCAAGCCATTTTTGGTTGACACAGCCCAATGCCCTTGCTACAATCGCGCGGCGCCTTGATGTTCTCTCTTTCAGAAAGGACTTTCTCATGAAGCAATTTTTCGCGCTGTGCTTGCTCATCGCGGGCGCGGGGCTGATGGTGGGATGCAGCTTCTTCAACAATCCGACGCCCGCGCTGCCAACCGAACTGCCACCGCCGCCACCGCCGGTCCAAACTGAGGTTTCCGAAACGCTCACTGCCGTTGCACCGACGGCGCAAGCAAGCACGCCGATTCCCCCGCCGACCCAAATTTCCGGTGTGACGCCGGCGCCTCTGCCCATTGAGCCGACAGAAATTCCAAACTTGCCCTCACCGACCCCCGGTGGCGAAGTGAATCCGCCGACGGTGCAATTGCTCGCCCCGACGCAAGGCGTGCAGCTCGCGGTGAATCAAAGCATTAACGTCGTCACGCTCGTGTCCGACGATGCGGGAATTCGGCTCGTGGAATTTTACGCGGACAATGTGCTCCTGAACACACAAACGCCGCCGAACAATCCGACAACGTATCAGGCAGTGTTTCCCTGGAGCAGCGCGCAAATCGGCGCACACACATTGTTTGTTATCGCGTACGATATGTACAACAATGCGAGCGCGCCCGCCACCGTTTCGGTGAACGTGAACGCGGATACGACGGGACCGCAGGTTTCGATTTTGTCGCCGGGCTCGCCGCAAAATGTCGCGTTGGGCGCGCAGTTGAACATCCAAACTGCCGCGACGGATGATGCGGGTGTGACGCAATTGCAAATGCTTGTGGACAATCAGCCGTACACGCAAGTGAATTCGCAAAATCCGCGCGGACAAAATCCATTCGCCGCGACCTTTGTCTATGCGGCGAATGCGGCGGGCGCGCACACAATTTTGATTCGCGCGCTCGATGCGGCTGGCAATATCGGAAACTCGAACGCGCTCACGGTGAATGTGAATGACAACACGCCGCCGGGTGTGACGACAAATTATTCGCGTTATGACGTGCGCCAAAATGAACAGGTAATTGTGTATACCAACGCAGCCGACGCGGCGGGCATTCAACGCGTCGAGCTGTGGGCGGACGGCAATTTGTATAACGTTTACAATGCGCCGAATCCGCGCGCGCAAACGTCATTGGCGATTCAACAAATTTGGGCATCGGACGCGCCGGGCAATCATGTGCTGTTTGTGCGCGTGTTCGACGTGAACAATCAATCTACCACGACGCCCGCGACAAATATTTTTGTGCGTACACCGGAGCAACCGACGTGGACGCCCACCGCGTTTGTTCCCACGCGCACGCCGTATCCGACGCGCACACCGCCGCCGGTAATTCCGCCGCCGAACTGTCAAATTGAAGCGCCGAACACAAACTTTCGCGTCGAGCAGCCGAACGCGCTGCGCATTCGTTGGCTCTGTGACGCGCAAGGCGGCATGGCGTTGATGCAGGTGTTTTATCAATACAGCGGAGTGATGGCGACACAAATCGAACAGGTGCAAGGCGACGGACAAACGCAGCAGCGCGGTGAATTGGAATGGTCGCCGCCCGCGCCCGGCGCGGTAGATGTGTTTGTGACCGCGCTCGACCGTATGGGGCAGCGCGGTGAGTCGCCGCACATTCCGGGAATTGTAGAGGCACAGCGTCCGCCGACAATGCCGCCGCCGCCGACGCGCGCACCGGAACAGCCGACGATTGCGGGACGCTGGAGCGGCGTTGTGGACAATGGCGCGTTCATCATCAACCTCGAACCGCGCATTGGCTGTTCGGAAACGCAGTGCGCGTACGGCGGAAGCTTTGAAGACACGCGCGAAAATGTGCGCGGCGAAGTCAACGGACAATTTGACGGGAGCCATTTGACGTTGAATGTACAAGGCGCGCAGCCCGGCGATGTGACGTGGAATTTTGAAGGCGATGTCACAGCAGGCGGCGCACAAATCGTTGGGCAGTGGAGCGAAGCGCGCGCGGGCGTGCCAAGTTTGCAAAGAGGAAGTGTGGCGTTTCAACGCGTGCTGCGCTAGAACTATGCGCGAACAAAAAACGGCGGAGCGAGTTTTTCGCTCCGCCGTTTTTTTGGGTTCAAGGTTGAAGAATAAATTTTGACCATGTGCTCTTGGCGCAGCCGTTCGCGTTGCACGCTTTCACGCGCCAATAGTACGTGTGTCCTTTGTCGAGCGCCGTAGTCTTGACTTGCGAAACGGGCACGGTTTTCTTGAACGCTTTGGTCCCGTTCTTGGCATCGCGTTTCACCAGCACTTTATATTTTGTCGCGCAATTCACATCCTGCCAATCGAGTTTGGGTTTGACTGCCTTGATGGTTGCGTTGTTTGCGGGTTTGGTCAAGCTCGGTGCGGTAGGTTTTCCGCCGCACGCGCTTTGAGTAGTGGTAGCAGTGGCAGTTGCTGCTGTGGTGGCTGTCTTGGTGGGCGTATTAGTTTTGGTCGGCGTATTGGTTTTGGTTGGCGTATTTGTCGGCGTGTTGGTTTTGGTTGGCGTATTTGTCGGCGTGGGTGTTGGCGCGGGCGGGTCGAACCTCGCAACGTAATGCACACCGACATTTCCGCTATTGCACGCGACGTTTCCGCAAATCTCGTCAAACGAGCCGCCCGCAAAGAGAGCGCCGTTGCCCCAACTTACAGCACTCACAACTCCTTTTAGCCCGTTGCCCGTTGCCGACCATTGATTGTCGCGCCACCGGGCAACATGCTCTACCTGCGAGTTGTTACTGTTGCAAGTGCTGTTTCCACAAAAATAGACAAAGTCGCCTGCGGCATACAGCTCACTGCCGTTTGCTGCCAGCGCATACACATAGCTGGATACCCCATTTCCGAGTGCATACCATCCGTTAGACCACTTGGCAATGTGATTCACGGTTACGTTGCCTGCATCGCATGTGCTGTTGCCGCACACTGCTTGGAATCGCCCACCGATAAACATCTCGTCGCCGATAAATGCAATCGCTTCCACATCATCGTCTACACCGTTTGAGAAACCGGACCATGTACTGCCATTCCATTTGGTAATATAGTTTACGCGAGTTCCCCCGACGCAATCGCTCGTACCGCAAGTGTAATCAAAATTGCCGCCCACATACAGTTCGTTATTGTGATAGGCGAGCCCATTTACATATCCGGCAATACCGTGCAAAAGCGGCTCCCAACCGCTGCCAACAAAGCGCGCAACATAATTCACCTGTACGTTCCCGCTGTCGCATGTATCATTGCCACACGCATTGGTAAAGCCGCCTCCGGCATACAACGAGTTACCCACTGTCAAGCTGTACACATTGGCATCGAACCCGTGCGCGAGCTTTGACCAGCTGCTCCCGTTCCAATAGGCGATGTGATTGACACGCGTGTTGCCCGCAGAGCAATCCGGATTTCCGCAGACGTTCGTAAAGTAACCGCCCGCGAACACGACGCCGCCGCTTGCGACAATGGCGTTGACTTGTTGGTCTACGCCATAACCGAGCGCGGACCAAGTAGAACCATTCCACTTGGCAATGCTGTTCACTCGCAGGTTGCCGCTGTTACAATATTCATTCCCGCAGACTTGTTGAAAACTGCCTCCGACATAGACATTGTTTCCATCTACAGCGACGGCGGACACATAACCATACGTTCCATTGCCGACGCTCGACCAGCCGCCCGCTGCGGGCGAATTTGGCGCGAGTAATGGTCCGCGCTGCGGGTCGAGCGTTACATTCCATCCATGAAGGTCAAGTGCCCCCTCAACTTTTTTTTGCAGATTCAGCGTGCCGTCTTGATTCAAAAGAAGGTTCGCGGGAATTTTGCCTTCTGTCGTTCCTGAATCAATGGTTGTCGCCTTTACCGATGCGCCGCTCAAGAGCGCGACGCCCAGAACAACAAGGACGCATAATGTGAGCACAAGTTTTTGTGTCTTCATGTGGCGTTTTGCAGAGAGCCGACAGGATGATGTACATGGACCTGACCACATCCTGTCGGCGCGCGGCATTTAG
>JAKOPZ010000049.1 GCA_029778615.1 Chloroflexota bacterium
TTACTACGTTTCCTTTCTCCCGCGCATGCAACGAATGATTTCGTTACCACGTTTCCTTTCTCCCGCGCGTGCAACGAATGAATTCGTTACTACGCTCCCTCGTTTGATATGAGAATTGTGTTATAGGTAGAATGAAACAATCTCCAATCTCCAGTCTCCAGTCTCCAATCTCCAATCTCCAATCTCTAATCTCCAATCTCCACTCTCCAATCTCCCGTCTCCAATTCTCCAATCACAAACGATTCCTCACTCAACGCGTTCTGAAACTCGCGTGCATCCTCTTTTGCCACAATCGCAATCATGCCGATTCCCATGTTAAACACGCGAAACATTTCGTCTGTCGGAATTTCGCCGCGTTGTTGAATCAACTGAAACAACGGCGGAATTTGCCATGTGTTGAGATGAATGTTTGCGGAGATATTTTCGGGCAACACACGCGGCAGATTTTCGACGATGCCGCCGCCCGTAATGTGCGCCAATGCTTTCAATGGCGATGGCTGCGCGGTAAATTTTTCCAACGCGGGCAAATACGAACGATGCGGCGCGAGCAGTGCGTCGCGTAGGGGCAATCCCTTGTGGTTGCCCGCATCCCCCAATTCCTGAAAAACCGTATCCAACGGAACGTCTTGAAAAATTTTCCGAATCAAAGAATACCCGTTCGTATGCGCTCCCGACGATTTCAAACCAATCAACACGTCGCCCGCGCGCACATTATTTTTTGGCAAAACATTTTCGCGTTCGACAATTCCCACAATCGTTCCCGCGACATCGAATTCATTTTCCCAATACACGCCGGGCATCTCTGCCGTTTCGCCGCCGAGCAGTGCGATGCCTGCCTCGCCGCACGCCTCCGCCATGCTCGTCACAATCGCCGCAACATGTTCGGGAATCAATTTGGAACTCGCAATGTAATCCATAAAGAACAACGGACGCGCGCCTTGAACCAAAATGTCATTGATGCAGTGATTCACTAAATCGCGTCCGATATTGTCAAAACGATTTGCTTGCGCGGCGATTTTGACTTTTGTGCCCACACCATCCGTTGACGCAACGAGAACAGGCGCGCGCATCTTTTGTAAATCACTAGCGTCGAACAGTCCGCCGAACGCGCCGATGCCCGCGAGCACATTTTTGTTGTACGTCGCGCGCACCGCGTCGCGCATCAATTCCACCGCGCGATTGCCCGCGTCAATGTTCACGCCGCTTGATGTATATGCTGAATTCATTTGGAGACTGAAGATTGGAGGCTAGAGACTAGAGACTTGCGGAATCATTGCTTTTTGCCCAATATCTTTGCGATATTGCATCCCTTCAAACCCAAGCGGACGAATCGCCGCGTAGGCGGTATCCAGCGCGTCACCTAAATTTTTTCCAACGCCCGTCACACACAACACGCGTCCGCCGTTCGTCATCACTTGCGCGTCTTGCAATTTAGTGCCCGCGTGAAA
>JAKOPZ010000050.1 GCA_029778615.1 Chloroflexota bacterium
GAAAACGGACGCGCGCATTCTCCGAAACGCGTTGGGCAAGCTCGTGGCGTTTGCGCGCATCTTTGCTTTGCCCAAACCCACGAACGAAAACATCGCGTTCCTTTCCTGCGAGGTTGCGCCTGAAGCGCGCGCGCAAGGGCTAGAACAAGAGTGCATTGATTGGATGGAAACGCGCGCGACAGAACGTCTCGCCGAAATCGCACAAGATGAGGACGCGGACGCGCTGCCGCGCGCGATGCGCGTGGATTATCCGGAAGATTCTGCATTTCTCTCTATCTATCGCGCGCGCGGCTTTGAACATGTGCGTTCATCGTACAACATGCAGCGCGATTTGGATGAGCCGATTCCGCCGAATCCATTGCCTCCAAATCTAATGCTGCAATCATATAGACCTGAATTGGATGACACCGTTCGCGAAACATTCAATGAATCGTTTCGTGACCACTGGGGGCATCAAGACGCGAGTCCCGAAGTTTGGCAAACCTCTGTTGCAGATGTTTCGGATTTGCGGCGCGACCTTTCGTTCGTCGTCAAGGAGGGAGATGAAACGGTCGCGTTCTGCATCAATTTTGAAAATACCGCCGACAACGAGCGGCGCAACATTCGACGCGGCTGGGTTGGAATTCTCGGCACGCGGCGCAAGTGGCGGAAACGCGGGATTGCGTCCGCGCTGCTCGCGGAATCCATGCGGCGTTTTCGTGACAGTGGATTTGATTGGCTCGGCATCGGCGTTGACACGGAAAATCTTTCGGGCGCGGTGCATTTATACGAGAGTTTGGGATTCAAGCCCTACAAGACGCGCGTGATGTTAGAAAAAAAGGTAGCAGGTAATAGGTAGCAAGTAGCAGGCAAATTTACCCTACTACCTACTACCTACTACCTACTACCTGCTACTTTAACTTGCACCATGCTTCACGTCTCCCATCTCTCCAAATCCTACGGCATCACCACGATACTCGACGATGTTTCGTTCGTCTTGAATCGCGGTGAACGCGCGGGACTCGTCGGCGTGAATGGCGCGGGCAAAACGACGCTGCTGCGAATTATCGCGGGCGTCGAACAACCTGACGCGGGTTTCGCGCGTCTCGACGCGCACGCGACGCTCGGCTATTTGCCGCAAGGCATGAACCTCGATGAAGCGCTCACCCTCGACGCGTTGGTGCGACAGGGTGTTGCCGCGTGGGAAAATGCGCGCAGTGTGATGGACGCGTTGGCGCTGCAATTGGAACGCGACGCGCGCAACGAGAGCTTGCTTGCCGAATACGGCAACGCAGTCGCGCGTTTTGAAGATTTGGGCGGGTATCAAGTCGAAACGCGCATCCAAGAAATTTTGCGCGGGTTAGAGTTGGACGGGGTGCCGCCCGAATTACCGATTGCGAAATTGAGTGGCGGACAGCGCACGCGCGCGGGACTGGCGCGTTTACTGATTTCCGAACCGGATGTTTTGCTGCTCGACGAGCCGACGAATCATCTCGACGTAAGCGCGTTGGAATGGCTTGAAGCATTTATTCAAAATTATTCGGGCGCAACGCTGCTCGTTTCCCATGACCGCGTATTTCTCGATAACACGGTATCGCAGATTCTCGAACTCGACGACGTGACGCACCGCGTCAAAATTTATCACGGTGATTATTCCGAGTATGCGTTGGCAAAAACGCGCGAGCTTGAACGGCAGTGGGCGATGTATCAGGACCAACAAATCGAACTCGAACGTTTGACCGACGCGGCGCGGCATTTGCGCGGCATCGCCAAATTTCGCAAAGGCGGCAAAGCGGACACGAACGATAAATTCGCCAAAGGATTTTTTGCGAATCGCGGCAAAGAGACCGTCCGCCGCGCAAAAGCGTTGGAACGCCGCATCGAGATTTTGCAAACGGACGAAAAGATTGACAAACCCAAAGCAGGTTACGCGCTCAAATTGGATTTTGGCGAAATGCCGCGTTCGGGGCAAATGGTGTTGAGTTTGGAGGATGTGGGGCATAGTTATCAGTCTCCAATCTCCAATCTCCAGTTATTTCTTTTTCGCCACATCAACGCCATTCTCCGTCACGGGGAACGCGTGGCGCTCGTCGGCGCGAATGGGACGGGAAAATCTACGCTGCTGAAAATTATCGTCGGTGAATTGGAACCGACGGAAGGCAATGTGCGTTTGGGCGCGAATGTTCGCATCGGTTACATGCCGCAAGAGCAAGAAACGCTGAATCCGAAACAAACGCCGCTCGCGTTGATTCGTTCGCTCATGCCCGTTGACGAAACGGACGCGCGCCATTTCTTGCACTATTTCATGTTTGAGCAAGACGAGGTTTTTACGCCCATCGGCAAATTGAGTTATGGCGAACGCGCTCGTTTGATTTTGGCAAAACTCGTTTCGGAAAAATCAAACTTGTTAATTTTGGACGAGCCGATAAATCATTTGGACATTCCGTCGCGCGAACGCTTTGAAGCCGCGCTCGACGCGTTTCCCGGCACGATTCTGGTCGCCGCACATGACCGCGCGTTTATTCAACGCTTTGCGACGCGCGTGTGGGAGATAAAGGACAAGAGATTAGAGATTAGAGACTGGGGACTGGAGACTGGAGACTAAAGCATGGACATCCTTCAAGATTTGGGCGACGGACTCGTACTGCGCCGCGCGACCAGAGACGATACCGACGCGCTGGTGGATATGCAAATCAATGCGTTCGCCAATCCTGACACGGGCGAACTCGATGTTTATCTCGGCGGCTGGACGCGCGACTTGATGAGCGGCGAGCATCCGACGTTTCGCCCCGATGATTTTCTCGTTGTCCAAGATACGAACACAGGCGCGCTCGTTTCATGCACCTGTTTGATTTCGCAAAACTGGGTTATGGACGGAATTTCATTTCGCGTCGGGCGTCCCGAAATTGTTGGCACGTTAAAAGATTATCGGCGGCGCGGTTTGGTGCGCGAACAATTTCGCGTGCTGCACGAGTGGTCAAGCGAACGCGGTGAATTGGTTCAAGCGATTACGGGAATTCCATACTATTATCGCCAATTCGGCTATGAGTACGCGATTGAACTCGTCGCGCCGCGTCAAACGTTTGTGCCACAACAAATTCCCGAATTGAAAAAGGGCGAGCAAGAAAAATTTCGCCTGCGCCGCGCTGCGCGCAATGATTTGCCGTTCATTGTGGAAATGTACAAGCAAGCGTGCGCGCGTTCGTACATTTCTTGCGAGCGCGATGAAACAATGTTCGCGTATGAAAATTTTCTCGAAAACAATCCGCTGAATGGCAACATC
>JAKOPZ010000277.1 GCA_029778615.1 Chloroflexota bacterium
GAGTCCAAAAATGAGAAAGTATTTGACCTCTGTCAAGCCACAAAAAACGAAGCGTAAATCCTCGTAATAGAGAACTAACATGGAACTCATCACAATTTCTTTCAAACTCAACTCCCGCCCCGTCGCCGTCGTCGCGTCGCCGCTGCAAAATTTGCGCGATGTGTTGCGCGAACAGTTGGACGTGTTGGCGGTGAAGGCGGGGTGCGGACAAGGCGGCTGCGGTTCGTGCACCGTGTTGCTCAACGGCGAACCAGTCGTCTCGTGTCTCACGCCGATTGTGAATGCGCAGGGGCAAGAGCTTACGACGCTCGAAGGCATTGGCACATTCAACAAACTGCATCCGCTGCAGCAAGCGTTCTATGACAATTTCGCCGCGCAGTGCGGTTACTGCACGTCGGGCATGATTACGGTGGCGAAAGCATTGCTCGACCACAATCCGCATCCGACGCGCGAACAAATTGTTGACGCGCTGTCGGGCAATGTGTGTCGCTGCACGGGGTATGTGCCGATTATTGAGGCGATTGAGCAAGTCGCGGGGACTGGAGATTAGAGACTGGAGACTAGAGACCGGTCAGTCTCCAGTCTCCAGTCTCCAATCTCATGCGGAGCATTCTATGAAACAGTTGGGCATCGTTGGTGAATCCGTAAAACGTCGTGACGGCATCGCGCATGTGACGGGACAATCGCGGTATGTGGACGATATTTCGTATCCCGAAATGCTTTGGCTCAAGATGGTGCGCGCGCCCGTGCATCGCGGCATTCTCAAAAAAGTGGATGTGTCGAAAGCGGAAGCGTATCCCGGCGTACACGCGGTGGTCACGGCAAAAGATGTGCCGAACAATTGGTACACGATTTTGTGTCTCATCGGTGTCGAGCCGAATGACGAACCCGTTCTCGCGGACACCGAAATTATGTGGCGTGGCGAACCGATTTGCGCGGTCGTCGCCGAAACCGAAGACATTGCGGAACAAGCCGCGCAGTTGGTCGAACTCGACATTGAAGAATTGAAACCGGTGATGACGGTGGACGAAGCGTTGGCGGACGGCGCGCCCATTATCAAAAAATGGGGCACGAATACATTCACGTACGAAGGCAAGAATCATCGGCGCGTGTACATCGGTGATGTCGAAGAAGGTTTTGCAAAAGCGGACCGCATCATTGAAGGCACGTATCAATTGAATCCGTACGACCATGTGCCTGTCGAAACGCAAACGTGCGTGGTGAAACCCGAACCCGATGGACGGCTCACCGTGCATTCCAATACGCAAGCGTTGTATTTCACCAAAGACAACCTGGGCATCATTTTGCAAATGCCCGATTAC
>JAKOPZ010000051.1 GCA_029778615.1 Chloroflexota bacterium
CCCAACGCGACGCACAAAACAAAAACCAGAACTCCAAATCGTTTCAACATGAATCTCGCTTCGTCAGTCCAAAAATTATTGACTCATGTTACGCAGAATTGTCATTTCGAGCGGTCTGGCGAGAAATCTCGGTGGAAAAAACTGAGATTTCTCACAGAGTTTACCCCGAAGGATTGAGGGGTTCGAAATGACATGCGTAAGGTGAATTATTGACTCGGCTGCGGCACACTGCGCTGTAATTGAATCGCGCTGGCGGCAGGATTCGCGCCCGTGTCTTTGCTAAAAACGGTCACGCGGTCGCCCACCTGCAAATCCGAAAGGGTGCCGCGGTCCGTTTTGGAAATGACCGTCGCGTCATTCACTTGGACGCTCACCACGCTGTCGGGAGTGCTGATTTCGACCGTGTTGCCATTAACGGATTTGATTTGTCCGCGCGCGACACAGTTGCCCAATTCGGCGAATCCGCCAAACTGTCCGCCTTGACGCCGATTTTGTCCGTTCCCTTGCGCGTTGGTTTGCCCATTCGCTTGGTTGCCACCTTGCGCGCCGCCCTGTGGAAATTGAAATACTTGCCCGCCAAAACCACACGGATTATTTGCCGCGCCTTGCGCGTTGCCTTGCTGCGCTTGAATCGCGCGTTGACGCGCAAAATCGGAAACGGTGTTTTGCGCTTGTGCTTGCGCGTAGGTCATGCCGCCAAAAAATCCGCCCGCGCCGGCAAGACCTGCTATGACAATTGCGCCGATAACGATGTATGCGATTTTCATTGATACTCCGTCCAGTGCCATTGTGCAATCAAGCCAACGTACGATAGTCAAGAACCGTTTGACTATCGCACTAATCAACTATTGCACTATCGCACTATCTTGCATAAAAAAACGTGTCGTACAACTCTTTGCCGATATAAACAATAAAAATAAAAACGGCAATGGGCACTCGCAACATGATGAGCAACTGCGCGTCGCGGAACGGCAGCGGAACAGAAATGATTGCCCATAAAATCGCCCCCGCGATGACAATGCGGATTGCGAGACGCGCCAGTTTAGAAATCACATTATTCGTAGCGCAGCGCTTCAATCGGACGCAGCGCGCTCGCGCGCAGTGCGGGATACGTTCCAAAAAACAGTCCGATGAGCACCGAAAACACAACGCCAATCAAAATCGCGCCCGTATCCACTACCGGTTTAATCTGCGTATTGCCGAGCGAGACATTTCCCATTAACGACGCAATGCTCCAGCCGAGCGCGACTCCAATCAACCCGCCAAACACACTCAACACGGTCGCTTCGGTCAAAAATTGCAGCAGGATGTCACTCCGTTTCGCGCCGACGGCTTTGCGAATCCCGATTTCGCGCGTGCGCTCGGTAACGCTCACGAGCATAATATTCATAATCCCGATACCACCGACAATGAGCGAAATCGCGGCAATGCCGCCAAGAAAAATCGTCAATGTATCCGTCACCGACGTTGCCGCGCTCAAAATATCGGCTTGACTTGTCACGGTAAAATCATCTTCGACGACGCGATGTCGTTCGCGCAAAATGTCACCAATTTGCTGCGTGACCGAATCGCTGTATTGCGTGTCTTGGAGTTTGATGTTGATGACGTCAATATTGTTGCCGCCGCGAAACCGTCCGCCGCGCCCCAAGCGCGTTTGTGCGGTCGTCAAGGGCACAAAAATTTGCGTGTCCTGACTCAAAAATCCGGTGCCGCCTTTCGGCTCCATCACACACGCAACGCGAAACGGCACGTTGTTAATACGAACAGTTTGCCCTATCGGGTCTTGTTCGGGAAACAGCTCGTCGGCGACGCCGCTGCCCAAGCACGTGACAAGCGAGCGTCCCGAAACATTTGCGGCGGAAATGAATTCGCCTGACGCGGGCGCCGCCGTGCTCGCGTCAAGATATTCCGGCGTGACCCCGAGCACGCGCGCATTCATATTGTTGCCCTGATAAACGATTTGTCCGAACGAATCTACTTCCGGCGCGATTGCCACAATCCCTTCGATGTTTTTCAACGCGTCGCTGTCTTCAAGCGTTAACGTCCCCGCGCTCCCTTCTTGGCCGCGCACGCCCCCTTGCTGCGACGCGCCGGGACGCACAAACAACAAATTCGTGCCAATGCTTTGAATTTGATTCGAAATCGCTTGCGACGCGCCGCGCCCGATACTCATTAACGCAATGACCGCCGCAACGCCAATGATGACGCCGAGCATGGTCAGTCCGGCGCGCAATTTATTTGCCATCAATGAGCTCAGCGCGATGCGAACGGACTCGAAAAGTTTCATTACACAATCATCCCATCTTTGACGTGAATGGTGCGCTGTGCCAACGCGGCAACATCCGGGTCATGTGTAACCAACACAATCGTCATGCCTCGTTCGCCATTGAGCCGTTTGAAAATGTTCATGATTTCTTCGCCCGAAGTCGAATCGAGATTGCCCGTCGGTTCGTCGGCAAGAATAATCGCGGGTTCGTTCACCAAAGCGCGCGCAATTGCCACCCGCTGCTGCTGCCCGCCCGATAATTCGTTCGGGCGATGCTGTGTGCGGTCGCCGAGTCCCACTTGCGCCAATGCATCGAGCGCGCGTTGGCGGCGGTCCGGTTTGCCCGCATACACCATGGGCAATTCCACCTGGTCGAGCGCGGTGGTGCGCGGGAGCAAATTGAAACTCTGAAAGACGAATCCAATTTTTTGATTGCGAATGGTGGCGAGTTGGTCGTCGTTCATTTTGCTCACGTCCACGTCATCCAGTTTGTACGTGCCCGCGCTCGCCTGGTCGAGACAGCCGATAATGTTCATCAGCGTTGATTTTCCCGAACCCGACGGACCAACAATCGCGACCATCTCGCCGCGTGCGATTTCGAGCGAGACGCCGCGCAGCGCGCGCACTTGGGTTTCGCCCATCTGATATGTTTTGGTGACGTTCTCGATTTGAATGACTGGCATGGGTCTTTATTTAGCGGACGATGAAACCGCCGCCTCCGCCAATGAATCCACCGCCTTGCGTGCGGTTATTCGTGGTCGTCGTATTCAGGACGACAGTGTCTCCTTCTTGCAGCTGCACGGTCTGTCCGTCCGTCGTCGTCGCGCCTAAAATTTCTGTGACCGTATCGTTTTGCAGACCCGTTTGAACCACCACCGGAATCTCGCGTCCCTCAAACAAAATCGTCATCACGCGCCGATTGCCTTGCGTACGAATTGCGCGATTTGGCGCGAGCAGTGCATCGTTCACTTGCGCGGTGATAATGCTCGCCTGCGCCGTCATGCCCGGCAAAATCGCCGGGTCCGGATTGGTCAATGCAACCGTCACGTTGTAATTGACAACTCCTTGCGAGCTCGTCCCGAGCGGCGATACGGCGACAACTTGACCGGGAAAAGTACGTCCCGTCAACGCATCAAATGTCAATTCAACTTTTTGATTGGGCTTGACTTCGGACACATCTATTTCGGAAAGAGATACGAGGATTTCCAATTCGTTTGTGTTGACCAGCGTCAGCGCGGTTGTGCCGGACGAGGCAGTTTGTCCGACAAACGTGCTCACGCTTGCGACCGTGCCGTCAAACGGCGCAATGATTTTTGCATCGTCCAACGCGCGCGTAGCTTGGTCGAGCGCGTTCTGCGCGGTATCCACGGCGGCTTGCGCGTCCAGCAACTGAATCTCCGTCGCACCGGTTTGCAGGTCTTGGAGATTTTGTTTTGCTTGCAAGAGACTTTGATTCGCCGATTCCACGGCGGCTTGCGCGGACGCCAGTGCATCCGCCGTCGGTCCCGCTGTCAAATCGTCCAACGTCTTTTTCGCGTTCGCCAACGATGCTTGCGCGGACATGAGGGCGCTGTCGTTCATTTCCGTTTGCGAGAGGTTGTAATTTGCCAACGCCGATTCGTAATCAATCGTCGCGCTTTGCAGGGTCTGCGCGGCGCCCGAATTGGGAGCGTTGTCTTGCCAGGCAATCGCGTTGTACGCCGCTTGTGCCGACTCTAACGCAATGCGCGCTTTTTCCAGCGACGCGCGCTGGACGGTAATTTGGTCGCTCGTCATTTTGGATTTCGCGAGCGCCGTTTCGTACGCCGCTTGCGCGGCGGCATAGGACGAACGCGCGGCTTGCAATTCCGTCGCGGCGGGCGGCGCTTTTAACGCGTCGAGTTTCGCCACTGCCGAATCGTACGAAGATTGCGCGCCTTTTACCTGCGACTGCGCGACCGCGATTTCTTCTGCTGTGGGCGGCGCTTTTAAATCATCCAGTTTTGCCTGCGCGCTTTTCAAATTGGTTTGCGCGCTGGCGAGCGCTTGGTTCAGTTGCGTCGCATCGGCTTCCGCGAGCACGTCACCTTTTTTCACCGCGTCGCCAACCTTGACATTCACTTTTGTCACCGGCACACCGCTCACGCCAAAACTCAAATTCGATTGCTGCGGCGCGGTAATGTTGCCTGCGCCGCTGACCGAAGCGGACAGGGCGCCGCGCGAGAGCGTTCCGGTCTGACGCGTTGCCGCTGCGTTGGTGCGCTGCGCGTTCGACTGCTGCCAAAAATAAAACGCGCCCGCGCCGATAACGAGGACGAGGACCAAGACAATGACCAGTACAAGATTTCGCCGCGACATGCGACTCTCCTTGAAAAATATCGCCGACGCGCACTGCGCGCAATCAGCGCTTTAACCTTTTCCATTCTAGACAATAATTGTTTAGAAGTTGTTTAGGACACATTAGAGTTGAATGAATGCAAGATGCAGCGCGGGATTCACGCCGCCGCGAACGTGTGTAATTTGCCAATAAACTCATACGCGCCAAAATAGAAACTACTTGCGTGAACGGAGAATTATTTGAGCGAATCAATTTCATCACAAACCGAGTGGGACAAATTACGCGTTGAACCGGCGGCGATTCCGCGTCTTGCGCGCGCGGACATGGCAATTTCGATTGTGCTTGGCTTGCTCGCGCTTGCGCTTGCCGCGGCGTGGACACAAACTGTCCCGGCATCCTGGAACGATATTTCGCGTGTGGCAGCCATGCAAGCGCGCGTTGAACAGGGAACGTGGGCGCTCAACAATTCGCCGTGGCTGGACTTGACCGAAGACAAAGTGCTGCTCGGCGAAAATTATTTTTCCGGCAAGATGCCCTTGCTCTCTGCCATCGGCGCGGTGGAATACGCAGTGCTGCATAATGTCGCGGGCTTGGCGCTCGCGCCCGATTGCGCGCAGACCGCGAACGGCTGTGCGTACTATTGGCTTACGCTGACATTGGTGGGAATTCCCTTTGCGCTGATGGTGGGCGTAATGTACGCGTGGGCGCGCGGCTTGAATTTTTCAATCGGCGTCGCGTTGTTGGGGACGCTTGCGCTCGGTTTGGGGACCGAAGTGTTTCCCTACGCGCTGACGCTCAATCATCATGTTCCTGCCGCCGTGAGTTTGTTTGTCGGACTCTATGCGCTTGTACAGCTCGCGCCGCGTCAGCCGCGCTGGCTGCTCGTCACGGGTTTCGCTGCCACGTTCGCGCCACTGTGCGACCCGCTCGCGGGGTTGTTCGCCGTTGGATTGTTTGTGCTCGCGGTTGTGCGTTATCGCGCGCAGGCGTTGTATTTTGTCGTCGGCGCGCTGCCGCCGCTGCTCGCGACGGCGTGGCTCGATTTACAAATCACGGGCACCGTCATTCCCCCGTACATGACGTTGAGTGGTTATGCGTACAAAGAAGCAGGCGACCAGCGCGGGCTCGCGGGTGCGGGCACGCCGGACGATTTGCCGCAGTACGCGTTCAAAATGTTTTTGGGCGCGCAAGGACTGTTTGCGTACAATCCGATTCTCTTGTTTGCGCTGCTGGGTGTCGGTATAGTCGCGTTTCATCGGCAGGCGCGTTTGAATTTGGAAGCGTTGGTCGTCGGACTCGCCGCGCTCGGCGTCGGTTTGTATCTCGCGTTTCGCACCGGCAATCTTGGCGGCAACGCGTATGGTGAACGCTATCTCATCAGCGTTGTGCCAATCGTCATGGCATTTTTGTTTTTCGCGCCGCCCTTGTTCAAGACACGCGGACGCGCGGTGTGGGCAATTTTGTTCGCGGTGTTTCTAGGTTTGTCCGTCTATTCGTCATTTCAAGGCGCGGCGAATCCGTGGGAATACGCACAGCCGCCATTTCATCTCACGCGCAATGCCGAAACGGGCGCGCTCGGCGCCCGTTGGAATGTGCGCTTGCCATTCCGCTAACTTTTCGTACGCGTCAATCCAGTTGGCGCGGGAACGGCAGTTTGTTTGTGCGTGAGCTGCCAAATCCAATACGCGGTCAGTACGACAACGACGAGCGCAGTCTCCAAGTACATCAACTGCGTTGCCGCCAAAGTCGAATCGGTGCCGGAAAAGATGCCGTGCAGAGTTGCGCCAATGTACGAGGCGAAACTGGCATAGTGCAAAACGCGAAATGTTTTGAACCCGATGCGTTGGCGCAAGTAAAATGTGATGGTGACCAACGCCGCGAGGTCGAACGCAATAATTCCGAACGCCGTCCACACGGTTCGATATTCCGAAGTGAACGGGACAAAAAGTTGAAGGATAGAAAATGGTAAATAGCGGTCAAACATCAAGACAACCATATGAATTGCCGTGAACGCGAGCGCGAGCAAGGATAGAAATTCGTGCGCGTCAAAGGTAAACAAGCGTGGCAGAATCGAATCGAACGGCTTTGCCGCGACCGCAAGTCCCCAGACGGTGGACAACCACAACAGCAAATATGCCATGATGCCTGCCGAACGCGTAATAAACCAAAACACATGCGCGCTGTCGAGTGAGAACGCGCTGCTCAACCATTGAAAAATTTCATTCATCTTGCCGCTCCTTGATTTTTCTCTGAAAATTTATGAACCGCCCGTTCGCAAACGCGTTTGCGTGCGCGCACTAGAATTGGTTTGGGTTTGAGTGGTCGTCGTTTGGATTGGAATGACGGGTACGCTTGCGGGCACACCCACCGCTTGATTGACCAAAGAATCGTCCGTGAGAATTGCATCGGCTCCCGTCGCCTCCTTTGTTGTTTCCAAAATCACCGTCGGCGCGCTGTTTCCTGCCAAACTATTGTTCGCGTTGCCCAGGGCAATCCAGCCGCCCAAGAATCCAATCACACTGCCCGCAGCAATCATGACGCGGAGCGCATTGTTGTTAGATTTTTTGTTCATGGTTACTTGGTCTCCTGAACGAGATTCATGGTGAGCGCATTCGTATTGGCTGCCGTGCTGTTGACAGCCCGCGCGTTCAGCCCGATGCCGAACATGGTGGCGACGAGAAGCAACGCAATGATGCTCGCGGCGAGAAAAGAATTGATTTGCTTTTGCATGGTCAAGACACTCCTGAATTATTTGACGCAAGCGTGCCGTCATTGCGCCATACTTTAATCCGTCCAAGTTCAAATGTTGTATAGACGGCGTGCAAGTTTGCGCAAAAACTCTTAACACCTTCTAAACATTTTCTTGCTAAGATTCACGAATGGACGACATGGTGTCGTCGTTGATGACCAAGCTATATGGCGCAGACCATTCTCGTTGTGGACGATAAAGCCAACGTCCGCACAATGCTCAAAGATTATCTGGGCGAACAGGGCTATCGCGTGCTGACCGCCGAAAATGGGCAGGATGCGTTGTATGTCGCGCGGTATGATAATCCGGACCTCGTGCTGCTGGACGTGATGATGCCGCGCATGGACGGCTTTGCATTTCTCCCCGCGTTTCGTCGCGAATCGCAAGCGCCGGTCATTTTGCTGACGGCGAAATTGGAAGAGCAGGACAAAGTCATCGGTCTCGAACTGGGCGCGGACGATTACGTCACCAAACCGTTCGGGATGCGCGAACTGCTCGCGCGCGTGCGCGCCCAGCTTCGGCGCGCGGGGCAACCGCCCGTTACCAGTCCAACTCTCCGTGTGGGCGATTTGCTTTTGGACAAGGATAAACGCGAAGTGCACGTGGGCACGCGTGCAGTCAATCTCACGCCTACCGAATTTGATTTGCTCGCGCGTTTGATGCAAGCGCCGGGGCGCGTTTTTACGCGCGCGGAATTGTTGGACGGACTGGGCGCGGCGGCGATGGTCGAGCGCACGGTGGACGTACACGTGCGGAATCTGCGCGCCAAGATTGAAACGGACCCCGCGAACCCGCGTTACATTGAAACGGTTTTTAGTGTGGGGTATCGTCTTCAAGACCAAGCCGATGATTAGATTCCCCGGTTCGCTGCGTTTCAAATTGATTGCCGGATTCCTTGGGGTGAGTCTCGGCTCGATTGCGCTTGTCGCCATTCTCAGTTGGGTCGCGGCGACGAGTGAATTTACGCGCTTTGTGGGACAACAGGCGCAAGACGACTTTGTTGTTTTCGTTTCCAACTATTACGCGACGAACGCGTCCCTCAACGGCGTGGACAAAGCCATTCGCGTACGCGTCGAAGTGCCTTTCAACGCGACCACCGACCTGCCCGAGCAGGTACGCTTCTTTCCCTTTGGCTTGGCAACACCCGACGGCGTTGTCGTGAATCCGAGCGAAGGATATCGTCTCGGCGAACGCGTGCCCGATGAACTCATCGCGACCGGCACCAAGATTTTCCGCGATGGCAAGGTGATTGCCGTCGTCTTGCCGCGTCCCGCGCCATTCCCGCGCAACCGCGCCCAAGAGCAATTTGTCCAACGCACGTTAAACACCTTTTTAGTTTCCGCCGGCGGCGCGGCAATCGTGGCAATTATTTTGGGCGTGGCACTGGCGCGCACCATTACGCGTCCTGTACAAGAATTGACGAACGCGGCGCAACGCATGGCAAAAGGGGAATTGGGACATACCGTGCGTGTGGAATCGCGGGATGAAGTGGGCGACCTCGCGAACGCATTCAATCAAATGAGTTCGGACTTGAAGCGTTCGGACCAGGTGCGGCGGCAAATGACCGCCGACATTGCGCACGAATTACGCAATCCGCTCACCGTCATCGGCGGCTATTTGGATGCAATGCGTGTGGGCGATTTACAGCCGACGCCGCAGCGGCTCGACGCGGTGTACGACGAGATTCAACATCTCGAACATATCGTCGAAGATTTGCGAACACTTTCGCTCGCCGACGCGGGCGCGCTCGTTTTGAATTGCCAAGAAGTTTCGCTGCGCGAAATCTTGCAGCGCGTCGCGAACCGTTTTGCGCCGCAAGCGGCGCAGAAAAAAATCGCGCTCCAAGTCAGTGCCGATTCCGCAATGCCGCTACTTCAATTGGACGAAGCGCGGATGACCCAAGTTTTGGATAATTTGGTAAGCAACGCGCTGCAGCACACTCACGCGGGCGGGCGCATTACGCTCGCGGCAGAACAAAATGAAGACAACATTTTCTTGCGTGTAAGCGATACGGGTAAAGGAATCAGCCCCGAAGATTTGCCGCACGTGTTTGAACGCTTTTATCGCGGCGACCGCGCGCGTCCGGCAGAAGAAGGTTCATCGGGATTGGGGCTTGCGATTGCGAAAGCGTTGGTGGAAGCACACGGAGGGAAAATTTCCGTCGCGAGCGTTTTGGGGCAAGGCACGACCTTTATGATTGAACTGCCTATCTTGTAGCAACTAGTACTACTTTGTCACTTGACAGTCGGGCGATTCAAATCGCGGCAACCCAGAGCGAAATCGGCCTCCGCCGATTGAGCTTTTGCATAATTTTGAGCCGTTTCAAGTCTGCGTAGGCAGACTTGGCTATGCGTTGCTGCGATTTCCAATCGCCCAAGAGTCAATCTGACAAAGTAGTACTAGTGACGATGAAAAAAAAAGAGAGCGAACGCGCGGCGTCGCTCTCTTTTATATTCTACTCATCTCTCGCGCAATTGGGCAGGGACTTCTTCCACTTCGAGCCGCACACGACCCGTCGCGTTGTAAAACAGTCCGAGCAGCGTCATGACCAATGCGCCGAATACACCGAGCAGCGCGGCGAGCGCGAGTCCAACCAGCGCAATTCCAAAAACCCCGAGACTCGCGAGATTGGTCAAACTCGCAAGCGCGTCCTGCAATTTCAACACCTCGACCAAATTGACGCTCAAACGCTGTCCGAGAAAATCAATGCCCACATCGCGCCAACCCGCAATCAATCCGCGCAATGTTTGCACGAGCGTAAAAAAAATCCAACTGCACACGAACGCGGGCAAACACGCAATCACGATGCCCGCGACAAAACCCCACTGTGCGAGCGAGCCCAGCGCGATGCGTTTGATAATCAGTGCGCGCGTTTGCATTTCACTCTGACGTTTCCAAAACTTTCGGCGCGCTCAACATCCCTTCGGTCATGGCGCGTACGTAATACACACAATATTCGCGCAACATCCGCCGCGTCGAGTACATGGGTGCGAGCGTCACAATGCTTTCTTTGCTTTTTTCGAGCCACGCGTGCGGAATAGCTTGTTCGTCGCGTTGATAGTACAGCGGGATGATTTCGTTTTCGAGCGTTTCGTAAAACGAGCGCGCGTCGTCGGCATCTTGCTCGGCTTCGGACGCGTACGTTTTGTTCGGGTCGCCAATGGACCAGCCATTCTTGCCATTGTACCCTTCCGCCCACCAGCCGTCGAGAATACTGAAATTCAGTACGCCGTTTAGCGCGGCTTTTTCGCCGCTCGTGCCGCTCGCTTCCAAAGGACGGCGCGGAGTATTGAGCCACACATCCACACCCGCAACCAACATGCGCGCATCGTCTATACCGTAATCCTCAAGCAGGACGATTTTTCCTTCCAATTCTGCATCCAGTGAAGCTTGATACACTGCGCGGATAAACGCTTGCCCGGGCATGTCGGCAGGATGCGCCTTGCCCGCAAAAAGAATTTGCACCGGACGCTGCGCGTCGTGCAAAATTTTCTTGAGCCGCGCCGGGTCGTGGAGAAACAGCGTGGCGCGTTTGTATGTGGCGAACCGTCGCGCAAAGCCGATGGTCAACGCGTTCGGGTCGAGCGCGTGCTGCGCGCGTTCGATGGCGGCACCATTCGCGCCCAGACGCTCGAGTTGTCGCGTCCACACATCGCGCGCAAATTCAATCAGCGCGCGCTTGCGCGCGGTTTGAATCGCCCACAATTTTTCGTTTGAAGCTTGACGCAGAGGTTCCCACACCTGCGGGTCGTCGAGGCGCGCGTACCAATCTTTGTCGAGCTGTTCATCATACAACGCGTGGCGTTCGGGCGCGAGCCACGTGGCAGTGTGTACGCCGTTGGTGATATAACCAATCGGCGTATCTTGCGCGTTGGTCTTGAAAACATGCGCCCACATTTCGCGCGACACTTGCCCGTGTAATTTGCTGACGCCGTTGCGCTGGTCGGCGAAACGCATTCCCAAAACGGTCATGCTGAACAAGCCGTTGTCAGAGCCGAGTTCAAGAAATTTTTCGCGCGCAATTTCCAGCTGCGGATAATACGAGCCGAAATATTTGTCCATCAGGTCGAACGCGAACGCGTCATTCCCGGCGGGCACCGGCGTGTGGGTGGTAAAAATCGAATGTTGCGCGACTTGTTTCATCGCGTCGTTAAAGGGCATGCCCTTGGCAACCAACTCGCGCGTCAATTCCAAAACCAAAAACGCGGAATGCCCTTCGTTCATGTGGAACGCGGTAGGTTCCAGACCGAGCGCGCGCAGCACGCGCACCCCGCCGATGCCCAACACAATTTCTTGCATGATGCGGATTTCGTTGTCGCCGCCGTACAAACGCGCGGTCAGCACGCGGTCATGCTCCGCGTTAAATTCCAAATCGGTGTCCATCAAATACAGCGTCACGCGTCCAACTTGAATTTGATAAACTTTGGCATACAGCGTGCGTCCGGGCAAGTCTACAGAAATGATGACCTCTTTGCCATCCTTGTCACGCGCGGCGAGCGCGGGAACTTGAGAAAAATCGAGTTTGTCATAGCGCGCAATTTGATTGCCTTGCGCGTCAATCTCTTGGCGAAAATATCCTTGCGGATACAAAAAGCCGATCCCAATCAACGGAATGCCCATGTCGCTCGCTTCTTTTACATGGTCGCCGGACAAGATGCCCAGCCCGCCCGAATAAATCGGCAGGGATTCGTGAATTCCAAACTCGGCAGAAAAATACGCGACGGATTGTTCTTCGGCGTACGGGTACGTCGCGTTGAACCAGGTCCCTTCGGCGCGCAGGTATTCTGTAAAATTTTTCAGCACGCGGTCGTACTGCTCCACAAAATCGGCGGTGTTGGCAAGTTGATTCAAGCGTTCGGGCGCGACGAGACGCAAAAGTTTGACCGGATTGTGTACTGTCTCTTGCCACAGCAAATGGTCAATGCGTTCGAGCAGCGCGGTGGCATCGGGATTCCAGGACCACCACAAGTTATAGACCAATTCGCCCAGCCCGCTGATGCGCGGCGGCAGATTGCTCATAATTTTCGCGGTGCGCTCGATTTCGCGCGTCAGCGTCGCTTCGCGTTCCACGACTTGGGATTTTTGTTCCATCGCCAAATCATACAGATTTAAATACTCTTGCGCGGAATGCGTCCACGACAAGTCCTCACGCATTGCGCGCGCTTGCAGCCCGCGCCATTCCACCGGACGCGCGAACGTTTCCATCGCGCGCACAGCCGCCGCGTAAAATTCCATCGCCTCCGCGCGGTCAAAAACAAAACCCGTGCCCGTTTGCGCGGCGACGTTATAGTCTTGTACCGAATCCGCCAAGCCGCCAACGCGATGCACAATCGGAATACAGCCATAGCGCATTGCCAAAAGTTGTGTCGTGCCGCCGGGCTCGATGCGTGACGGCATCAACAGCATGTCGCCGCCCGAGACAATTTGATGGCGCAGGCGTTCGTCGAACGTTTCCATAAAACGCAGTTTGCGCGGATACTTTTTTTCCAACGCCTGAAGCGCATCGCGATATTTTTCTTCACCCGCGCCCATGATGACAAATTGGGCGCCTTTGGTCAGCAGCGGCTCAATGACTTGCATCACCAAATCAAAACCTTTGCTGTCGTTCAAACGCGAAATCATGGTAAACAACGGCGCGTCCGTCTCTTCCAATTGCGCGCGCTGCTGTAGGGCGCGTTTGTTTGGGACGCGCGCGTCGAGGTGTTCCGCGTCGTACGTGCTGGCAAGCGCGGTGTCGTTCGCGGGATTCGCTTGCGCGTAATCAATGCCGTTGAGAATGCCGCGCAAACGCGACGCGCGCATTCGCAATATCGGGTCCAATCCTTCGCCAAATTCCGGCGTTTGAATTTCTTGCGCGTACGTGGGGCTGACCGTGTTCATGGCATCCGCAAACAAAATGCCGCGCGCCATGAAATTTAAATCGCGGTTGATTTCGGCAGGCATGTTCGGATGAACGATAAAGCCGAATTGCGCCAAGCCCGCGATTTCCAAAATGCGCTCGCCAAACGAACCAAAGTACGAGAGGTTGTGAATCGTGTACACCGACGCGACGTGTTGAAAAAACGCGTCGTGCGCGTACAGCGTTTTGAGCCAATTCGGAATAATCGCCGTTTGCCAATCGTTGACGTGAATAATATCGGGCTGCCATTTCAAATGTGGGAGCATATCGAGCGCGGCGCGCGAAAAGAGCAAAAAGCGTTCCGCGTCGTCGGGATACATATAAATCCCGTCGCGGTCAAACAGGCGCGCGTTGTCAACGAAATACACCGGGATATAGGGGTCGAGACTGCCTTGAATGATGCTCACGTTTTCTTGCAAGCTGTCCAGATGCACCGCAAACGATTCGACGACGCGCGGCGAACCATTGGTTTGAATGACACGATAGCGCGGGAGGGCGACGCGCACATCATGTCCCAAACTTTTGAGCGCGCGCGCCAAATCACTTACCACATCGGCGATGCCGCCGGTTTTTACAAATGGCGAAACTTCAGAGGCGAGCAACAAAATCTTTAACGGTTTATGTGGCATGTCCTTGTTCCTTTAGCTTGTTCCCGTCCGACAGGCACGTACATGGAACGCTGCGGCGAGCGTTCCCTACCGCGTGCGTGAATGTATGGAACGAACGCCGTTTCGTTCCCTGTGTACGGAAAACGGAACGCTGCGGCGAGCGTTCCCTACCGCGCGTGTGAACGTAGGGAACGAACGCCGTTTCATTCCCTGTGTACGGAAAATGGAACTGCGGCGAGCGTTCCCTACCGCAACAATAGTTCAACTTTTTGCTCTGCACTGCGCGAAGGATTGCGTTTGCTTTGCACGCGCGCGACGTACTGTCCCGGCTGCCAATCGGGCATCACATCCACTTCGTACGCCGCGCCGCCTTCAGGGTCCGCCGTGGATTCACCTTCCGGCGTTTTGGTCCCATCGGGACGAATGAAATAAAACGCGATGGGTTCGCCGCCGTCAAAGCCAAAGCTCACCATGGTCGCGCGCATTCCGGGGCGTAATGTTTTGGGCAGTACGCGCAGCTCAATGGGCGCGGCAGGAGTGCGAATTGGCGACGGTGCGGGCGTCGGTGTTGCGGATGCGCAACCCAACAGAATTGCACAGGCAATGGAAAGGAAAAGCGCGGAAACAAGTTTCATCATCGCCGTAATCCCCAGCGCAACATCGGTTGATGTGGTGTCCCGTGTCAATACTGCAAATCGTGCGCCACCAGATTCAATAGCGGCAAGCCCGTCAGATACCGACGCAAATTTTCGGCGAACAATGTTGCCGCGCGCTCGTCATATTTACCCGTCGCGCCGGAAACGTGCGGCGAAATAATCACATTGTCCATGTGCCACAACTGATGCCCGCGCGGCAGCGGCTCAATCGTGAACGCGTCCAAGCCCGCGCCCGCAATCCAACCCTCTTTCAACGCAATCACTAACGCGCGGTCGTCAATCAATTCGCCGCGCGCGATATTGATGAGCAGCGCGTGGGGTTTCATCGCGCGCAGCTGCGCTTCGCCAATGATTGTGCGCGTCTCGTCCGTCGCGGGCGCGGCAAGCACCAACATATCGCACTCGCTCACCATCGCGTCAATTTGCTCCGGCGTGTACCATTTTTCCGGAATGCGTCCTTCGGGGTCGCCGACGCCGGGTTCGTTATACCGGCGTCGCGGCGTTTGCATCGTGCGCCGCATCGCCGTCACGCGCATGTGAAAACCATATTTCGCGATGCGTCCGATTTCGCGCCCGATGCTTCCGTAGCCAATGATGCCGAGCGTTTTGCCGCGCAGTTCAAGTCCGCTCAACACTTCCCAGCGGTTGCGAAGCCATTCACCGCGTTCTTGCAAGCGCACCATTTTTGGAATTTTCCGCGCGAGCGCAAGTAGCAGGGCGAATGCAAATTCTCCAATGGGCACCGCGTGAATGCCGCTTGTCGTCGTAACCATAATGTCGGAATCCCAAATCGGATGCCCGCGCAAATGGTCCACGCCGGCGGAATGCAGTTGGACCCATTTCAGTTTGGGCGCGCGGTGCAGTTCGCGCGGCGGCGTAAAGCAGTAAATGATTTCTTCATTGCCCTGCACCAGCGGAGAAATATCCTCGCGGTCCTGGCTTGCAGATTGCTGGCGGATTTCGAGACGTGGGGAAACGGTGCGGAGGTCATCCAACAGCCAATCGCTAAACCGCATCGTCATCAAGACGGGAATGGTGTGACTCATGCCGCGAATCGAATCGTCGAAAAAAGAATGGCGGCGCAAACGCGTCGCGTGGATTTCGACGAAAAAAGATTGAGGAACGTGGGAGAATTCACCCGACGCAACGCACGCAATTATAACGGATGGACGTTGAATCAAGAAACGAGAACCGAAACGTCATGCTATAATCTCAACGCATGAACCATGCAAAAGGCATTTAATTCTCCACTTGTTCGGCTCATCAGCATTAGCTTTGTCGCATTTTTCGCCGCGTGTTTCGCGCTTTTTGCGCTCAATCTTTTTACGCCGCCGCGTCCGCTCGCAGAGCTGCTCCCCACGCGCACTGCGACGCGCCGTCCGCCGCCGACGATTACGCCTGTCGTGTATCCGCCAACGCCCGAAATCGTTTCGAGGGATGATTTGCGCGCGCTCCAAAATTTTCCGCAGGCGAGCGGCGTCAAGGTCGGTTATGAATATACCGCCGAAGGGTATGTGCTGACGCCGCCGCTCGACCCCGGCTTTGTGCGCGTGCTCAATCGAGCGTTCACCACATCGGATTATCGCAATCTCACGCTCGATGCGCTCGCCGCGCCCGCGAAAAATTCCGCGCCGGTCGAATATGGCGTTGTCTTTTGGCATGGCGAAGACGAACAAGGACGCGAACATTTTTTGGCGTTCACCGTCAGCACCAAATCCACATTTCGTTTGCTCGCGTATGCGCCGGTGGAAAATTCGCAGGACAGTGCGTTCAAGGTCACCGAAATCATTCCGACCACGCAAACGCTCGCGCTCAAAGTGGATGGCAGCCCGAACCATCTGCGCGTGGATGTACACCCGCGCCGCTTGCTCGCGTACGTCAACGACCAACTTGTCCTCGACACCGACGACAAAGTAATCAATGATTGGCGCCTGAGCCGCGAGTGGGACGGTAAAGTGGGCATCATCGCTTTGGCTCTGGATGCGCCCGGCGCGCAAGCGCTCTTTACGCAATTCGATATTTACGCAGACATCAAAAAGCCATGAACGTTTTGCACCAACCTGCCCGGCGCCTCCTCGCCATCAAAATCGGCAACACCAATTTGGGCTTTGGCATTTTCGATGGTGACAGTTTAACGCAGCGGTGGCGCGCCGAAACGCGCACAGACAAAACGGCGGACGAATACGCGGCATTGCTGCTCTCTTTTTTTGAAAATGAAAAGATTGCGCGCGATTCCATCACCGCGTGCGCCATCGTTTCCGTCGTTCCCGCGCTCGGCGAAACAATGCGCGAATTGTCTCTCAAATATTTTGGCGTCGAGCCGTTTATTGCGGCAGCAGGCACCCGGAGCGGCATTCGCGTACAATACGATGACCCGCGCGCGCTGGGCGCAGACCGTTTGGTCGCGTTGGTCGCGGCAAAACAAACGTACGGCGCGCCGCTGCTGGTGATTGATTTTGGCACCGCGACCACTTTTAACGTTCTGAATGCGCGCGGCGATTTTGTCGGCGGCGCCATTGCGCCCGGCGCGAACATGTCCGCCGATGCGCTCCACCGATTCACGGCGAAACTCCCGCGCATCGAAATTGTGCCGCCGCCACACGCACTGGCGACGAACACGCGCGATGCGCTGCGTTCGGGAATTTTTTTCGGCTATATCGGTTTGATAGAAGGGATGATTGCGCGGCTGGCGCGGGAAATCGGCGAGCCAAATCTGCGCGTGATTGCAACGGGCGGCATGGCGCAGCTGTTTGCGCCGCACTGCGCGGCGATTCAAACGGTGGACATGGATTTGGCTCTGCGCGGACTGCAAATTTTATACGAGTTGAACGCATGACACTTGACGCGATTTTTTTCGATTTGGGCAAAGTGATGGTCACCTTTGATTGGGACATTGCGATTCCGCGTTTTGCCGCGCACAACGGCGGCGACACGGAACGCGTGCGCCAATTTCTCGCGAATCCCTATCACGACGCGTTCGAGCGCAACGAATTTACGGAACAAGAATTTTTTGAACGCGGACGCGAATTGACCGGCTTTGATGGAACGCTCGAACAATTTCGCACGTACTGGAACGAAATCTTTGCCGAAATTCCTTCCAGCATTCGCCTCTTGCGCGAACTTGCCGCGCGCTATCCGCTTTACGCGCTCTCGAACACCAACCCCTGGCACGCCGCGTATATCGAAAAACATTTTGGTTGGATGAATTTGTTCACGACGCGTTTTTATTCGTTCATGCTCGGCGTGCGCAAGCCCGACCCGCGCATCTATGAACTCGCCCTCGCCGACGCGCAAATTTTACCGGCGCGCGCGTTGATGATTGACGACCGCGCGGAAAATATCGAGGGCGCGGCACGCGTGGGAATGCAGACATTGCACGTGCCAACGCCGCAGATTTTGCAGAGCGAACTGCCGAAATTATTTCCGCTGCGCGATACGCGCGTTCGCACCAACCTAACATGATGAAATTATTTCAGGACAAAACTATCGTGCTCGGCGTGACCGGCAGTATCGCCGCCTACAAAGCCGCCACGCTCGCGAGTCGCTTGCATCAACTCGGCGCGCAAACCTACGTTGCCATGACCGACGCGGCAGAACATTTCATTGCGCCACTGACCTTTGAAACCTTGACGCATCATCCGGTGCTGCGCGACGTGCTTGCGCTTGGCGCAAATTCAGAAATCGAGCATGTGGCACTTGCCCAACGCGCGGACATGGTGCTCATCGCGCCCGCGACGGCAAACACCATCGCCAAACTCGCGCACGGTTTCGCGAATGATGTTCTCGCGGCGATTTGTTTGGACACCCGCGCGCCGATTTTGCTCGCGCCCGCGATGGAGACGGGCATGTGGGAAAACGCGGCGACGCAAGAAAATTTAGAAAAACTGAAACAGCGCGGTGTGATGGTGATAGAGCCGCAAGCCGGACATCTCGCGTCGGGCGCTTCGGGCAAAGGACGCATGGCAGAGCCGTCCGAAATTCTTGACGCAGTGCGTCATGTTTTCGCGCGCAACGGTTCGCTGGCAGGAAAACGCGTCGTGGTTACCGCAGGCGGCACGCGCGAAGCGATTGACCCGGTGCGCGTGATTTCGAATCATTCTTCGGGGAAAATGGGTTACGCGCTCGCGGAAGAAGCGTTGGCGCGCGGGGCGACCGTTGCATTGATTACGAGCGTGGACGATTTGCCTGTGCCGTATGGCGCGAATATTGCGCGTGTGGTTTCGACGCGCGATTTGCGCGAGACGGTGCTGCGCGAAATGCGCGGCGCGGACATTTTGATCATGGCAGCCGCGCCCGCCGATTTTCGCCCCCTTTCACCCGCCGAACAGAAAATTAAAAAAGAGGCGGCGGAAGATTTGACGCTTACGCTGGTGCGCAATCCCGACATTCTGGGCGAGGTCGCACAGGTGCGCGCCACCGATTCGGCGAACGCGCCGCGCGTCGTCATCGGTTTCGCTGCCGAGACGAATGATTTGGTCGAAAACGCGCGCGGCAAACTGGAACGCAAAAATCTCGACATGATTGTGGCGAATCCTGTCCCGCAAACGTTCGGCAGTGATATCGTCAAAGCAACCCTGCTGTTAAAGAATCATTACGAGGTGGATTTGGAACCAATGAGCAAAGAGGATTTGGCAGCAATCATTTTGAATCAGGCGGAACATTTGTTGAAATAAAAAAAAAGTTCGAGGACTGCTCTCCTCGAACTTAATAGTCATCGCGTCTGCGCCGTCGCCGACTGCTGCCGCCGATAATACTCTGCCCCACTTTGCGCTGCCAATAATCGCGCCGCAGATAGCGCGTAAAATTGTGATAAATCGCCGAACGCAATCCGCCAAGAATCAAGCGCGCGCCAACCACCAGAATACTCGCGCCGAGCGCGATGGGCAGCGCCAATTCGATTTGAAAAAAAGCAAACACCGCAACAAAAATCAAAACGGCAATCACAATACTAATCAATGTTTGATTGACGCGCCGTTTGCTGACGGGCATGTAAATAGTCAGGACTGCCGCCAGAATTCCCGCAATAATGCCGATGAGTTTTGGGTCAATGGTCATCGCCGCACCTCAGGTTTCAGATGGGCGCGATAGTAGCACAAATTTTCTAATCACTCAACTGCCGTTCGCTTGCTCATCGTCGTCGTTTTCGCGCAGCCGATTGACCAACGTGCGATAGAAATATGTTTTCGCTTCGAGCCGCGCAAAGCGCGCGAAATTCGGACTCGCGCGGGTCTCGACAATATCCCCATCTTGCAATTCATAATCCGCCTGCCCGTCAATTGTCAAAATCGGTTTGTGCGGCGAATGCACTTGCAGCGACACTTGCGCGCCTTCGGGCAGCACGAGCGAGTTGATGGGCGAGAGATAGGGTGAAATCAAGGTCAACAACATGGTGCGAACGGTGGGCGCAAGAATCGGTCCGCCCGCCGCGAGCGAATACGCAGTCGAACCGGTTGCGGTAGCGATGATGGCGCCGTCCGCCGCAAACAGTTGCAGACGCGCTCCGTCAATCGCGGCTTCGAGACGAATGACGCGCGCCAATTTGCCGCGACTGACCACCACATCGTTAATCGCATCAAACACGCCCATCTCTTGTTCCCCGCGCCGCCAGCGCGCTTGCACCATCATGCGTTCTTCCACCCAAAAGTCACCGTTCAAGAGCTGATTCAACGCGTCCAAAAAATTTTCGGGCTGCAGACCGCTCAAAAAACCGACGGTGCCAAGTTTGACGCCCAGCACCGGCACACCGCACTGCGCCGCCAAGCGCGCGGCGCGCAAAAGAGTGCCATCGCCGCCGAGCGTGAGCGCCAAATCTATTTCGTGACAAATTTTTTCCACATAGTCTTCTTGCCACGCGTTCGCGACCATCGGTTCGGGCGCGCCGCGCGCGACAATTTCCGCGCACCAGCGTTTTGCCAAATCGCGCGCAATTTCTTTGTGCGGGTGATACAAGAGAGCGAGACGATTCATAGAAAACGATTATAATTGGTCTAGATTTTTTCTGCCAATCAACGATGAGGTTGCCATGAACTATCCACTCGACGCGCAAATCACACCACGCTTTGCCGGCAGTCCCACTTTTTTTCGCTTGCCCCAACAACAAAATTTGGATGGGCTGGATGTGGCGATTCAAGGCATTCCCTTTGACGGCGCGGCATCGTTTCGCCCCGGCGCGCGCTTTGGACCGCGCGCGGTGCGCGAAATGAGTTCGCTCCTGCGTCCATTCAATCGCGTGCTCGACATTGACCCGTATAAAATTCTAAATTGCGCGGATGTGGGCGATTGTCCCGTGAATCCGTTCAACACAATGGAATCGCTCGATATGATGTCCGCGTATTATGAACGTGTGACGCGCGCGGGAATTTTTCCAATCTCATACGGCGGAGACCATTTGGTCGCGCTGGGCGAATTGCGCGGCATTACCAGAGCGCGCGGTTCGGTCGCGGTCTTGCAGGTGGACGCACATCTCGATACGTGGGATACGTATTTTGGCAATAAATACACACACGGCAGTTTTATGAAGCGCGCAATTGAAGAAGAGTTGGTGGATGTGAATCATTCGCTACAGGTGGGCATTCGCGGTCCATTGTTCTCCGAAAAGGATATGGACGACGTGCGCGCGTTGGGCATTGAGATTTTGCCGATGGATGCGATTGTTGATTGGACGGTGGAACAAATCGCGCAAGCCATTCACGCGCGCATCGGCAGCGCGCCCGTCTTTATTACGTTCGACGTGGACGGCGTTGACCCTGCGTTCACACCCGGCACCGGCACGCCCGAAATCGGCGGATTCACTTCACAGCAAATGATGGCGCTGCTGCATCGGCTGCGCGGGTTGAACCTCGTCGGCGCGGATATTGTCGAAGTGTCACCCGCGTACGACAATGCGGGCATCACCGCGTTGTTCGCCGCGCGCGTGGGATATGAAATTTTGTGTTTGGCAGCATTACAAAAAAATTTGTATCGGTAAGCACAGAGCTGCCCAGAACCGAACGTGCTATAATGCGCGCACACCAGTCACGCGGAGAAACCAATGAACTTTGTCGAAAAAAATCGCAACGTCGAACCGCATTCCGAAAGTATTTTGTTTTTGTATTTGCAAGATGCAAACGGCGCGCCCGCGCCAAACAAAAAAGTAAAAATTTTTGCAGGTCCGCCGCCGACAGGCGAACCGCCCTATTTTGTGGACGACGACCCAAACAATCCGAATCGCCGCACCGACAGCAACGGCAAATTTCAATTCATTGTCGCGAACGGCGCGCCTTCGCAGAGACTCGATTTCTGGGTCCAAGTTTTAGGGAACGATGGCGCGCCCGAAAGCAAACCACTTCAGTTTCCGTTTCCCGCCGGTGAAGCGCGTTGGGTCATTGTCACCGCCGCGCCCGAAGGTTCCGCCATGCCCGACCCGAACAATCCGAATCAACCGATTCCCGCGCCCGATTTGCAGATTGACCTGCGACTCGCGAATCAGGTGAACGTGAGCGTGAAACTCGCGCAGCTCGCGCCCAATACGAAATATTGGAAATTGATTTCCGCGCAATACCAAGACCCCGACGAATCAGGCGGCAATGTCAACATTGTCGTCTTTGTTCAAGATGAACGCGGCGCGCCGATTCCCGGGCAGCGCGTCTTTCAAACCTTCCCGGGCGACCGCGCGCCCGGCGTCACCGATGAACGCGGGCATGTGGAATTTCCCATGTCAGGCGATTCCTCGTTCGCGCCGGACCGCGGCGAAAGCGGTCCTTATTCGATTGTGATTGACGGACTGCCGAACGACCAAGTTGTCGGAATGGGGCTGCCTCTGCGCCGTCACGTGCAATATATTTTGACCTACCGCCGCGCCGTGTTTGCACCGCAGGAAACTCCTGCGCCCGAACCCGCACCCACGCCGCCCGCACCGACACCCGAAACACCGGCGCCAACACCAACGCCAGTGGGAAATTTACGCGGACGAATCGGAAACGCACCCGCCGGTGCGCGCCTCGTTTTGAAATCGGTCGCGCCTACTGCGCCGCGCACACTCGACGCGTTGGTTGCGTCCGATGGTTTGTACAGTTTTACAAATGTTCCCGTCGGCACGTACTCGCTCGAACTGTCAACCGTCGGCGTTATCAGTCCCGCGCTGAACCTTGTCGCGAATCAAACGGTCATTTTTGATTATCCCGTCGCGCCGCCCGCCCCCGCGAAAAAAGTGCTCAAACACTATTTGTTATTCGGACCGGGCGCGCAGCCGGGCACGCTGACCAATTTGATTCTCGCATTGGATTACATTGTGCATTTTGCGCCCGTCGTCGGTTTTTCCGTACAGGAAGCGCTGAGCGCGGAACGCGTTACGATTGTCGGCGGCGTCAACGCGGTGAGCGCGCAAGACGAGCAGCGTTTGCGCGAAAGCGGCTGTCAGGTCGCGCGCCTGCAAGCGCCGGACAGTTACGCGTTGGAAAATCTTTTCCAACAGTTGTTGGCTTCGGGCTCGGCATTTCCTTCGTAATGCTGAAAACCTACGAGGAGCAATCCCTCGTAGGTTTTTCGCCCAACGCATATGAGCAAACTTTCTCTTCACATCAGCGATTGGCTCAATCCTGATATCGCGTATGATTTCATTGGCGACACGCGCCCGCCGATGGTCAAAGTGTTTGGCAACGTCGGTTTGAACGACACCAAAATTCAAGTCGCCAAACAACGTTCGCCAAGTACGGTCGTCGTGGGGCGGATGTATTTTCCCGAACAAGGCATCGAGCGCGACGAACGCGAACCCAAAGATACGGTTTTCAATTATGACGCGGTTGGTGACGCGCAGAACGCGTTTGCCCAAATGCGCGACATCATGGAAAAATTGCGCGGGCTGGTGGACGTGTGGGAAGGGTACAACGAAATTCCGATTGATACGCAAGCGCCGCTCACGGAACGCGAGTTTCAAAAGGCGCGCAACTTTAACGCGTTCACGGTCGAGATGGCGCGGCTCATGCACGCGAACGGAATGAAATACGCCGCATACTCTTTCAGCACCGGCAATCCCGTGCATGTGGAATTGTGGGACTTGTTGTTGGATGGCTTGCGCGCCAGTGATTATCTCGCGTTGCACGAATACATTGCGCCCAATCAAGAGTTTACCAATTTCGATTTCAGCATGTGCAACAAATATCGCGCCGCGTACGCGCGAATTCCTGCCGACGCGCGCCGGCCGATTTTAATTACCGAGTGCGGCGCGGACTATAACGGCGAACACGGCTACAAGGACAAAATCCCCTTGCCGCAATATATGGACATGCTCGCGCGCTATGACCGCGAATTGATGCGTGACGCGTACGTTGTCGGCGCGGCGATTTATTGTTACGGGATTGATGACAAAAAATGGAAAACGTATGACATTGGCGGCGACATGACGCGCGTCCTGCGCGAATATATTCAAGCGACGCCGACCCCGCCGCTCGAAATCCCGCCTATCGTCGTAACACCGCCGCCGACACCGGGTTTGATGTTGTTGGTTCAAGTATTGGGGCTTGCCAAAGAGGCGCGCGAAAAATTGCAGAACGGCGATGGCGCGGGCGCACGCGCGATTCTCGCCGACAAAGTGGTGCCGTGGTTTTACGCGTCCGCGCCGCAGCATTCGTCGGATTTGGCGAACGCGCAGGCGCACACCGCCGCGCGGTGGTTCGCCGAAGAAGCGATTCGTCAAATCGAAGCCGCCAAATTAGAGCAGGCGCGCGATATTCTGGACCAACAAGTGTTGACGTGGCTCGCCTCACCCGGTCCGCGCGCGCTCGGCATCCTTGCGGCAGTGCCCGCCGCGCGGAAAAAAGTTGCCGCCGGAAAATCGCGCGCCAAGAAACGAACGCCGACGCGCGGACTCGGCGTGCTTTCGGCGGACGCGCAAACTCCTGCGCCGAAACCTGTCGCGAAAAAGCGCGCGGCAGCCAAAACCCGGCGCCGCCGCAAATAATCTTCCTTGACCGCAACGAGAAACTCTATCGCTCCGCAAACGAAAAACGGCGCAGCCCCTGCGCCGTTTTTGACGCGCCCGCGCGTGCTGCGTTGGCTGGCGCCCATATTGATTTTGTGGCTCGCGCTTTTCTTGCGCGTGTGGCAGTTGGATGTTCTCCCCCCGGGACTGCACTACGACGAAGCGTTTAACGGCGTCGAAGCGCGGCTCGTCGCGCGCGGCGAACAATTTCCGATTTTCTTTGTGGACAATTTTGGCGAAGAGCCAATCCACATGTACGAGATGGCGCTGTTGTTCAAACTCGTCGGCGAATTGCCGTGGACGATTCGTTTGACATCCGTGATTTCAGGCGTCGTCGCCGTTGCCGCGCTGTATGCGTGCGGACGTTCGTTCTTTCCGCGTTCGCGCATGGTTGCGCCGATTGCGGCGTTCCTTGGCGCAACGCTTTATTGGGCAATCAATTTTTCGCGCATCGGCTTGGAAACAAACAGTATGCCGATGATGCTGATTTTGAGCGCGGCGGCGCTGGGGCACGCGTATCGCACCATGCAGTGGCGCTGGGTTGTGGGCGCGGGATTTTTGTTGGGTGCGAGTGTGTACACGTACCTCGCCTCGCGGGTGTGGCTGGTCGCGGTCTTGCTCTGGTTTCTCTATCTCGTACTCTTGCATCGCCAACACGTGCGCGCGCATTTTTCAAAATGGGTTGTGCTCGGACTCGTGGCAGCGTTAACGCTCGCGCCGCTGACATTATTTTTTATAGCAAATCCGGTTGCCTTTACCGGACGCTCGGGAACGGTATTTACGCCGGAAACTTTTCTAAATAATTTTCTCCACACGGCGGCGATGTTTTCCTTGCGCGGCGACATGGACCCGCGCGACAATTTGGTCGGACGCCCCGCGCTCGATACTTTTCTTTCCATTTTCTTTTATCTCGGGCTTGTACTCTCGCTCGCGCGTTTTCGCAAACCGCTGTATGGTTTCCTCGTCATCTGGTTTGTGGTGATGTGTCTGCCTTCCGCACTCACCGAGTTTGCGCCGAATTTTCGACGCGCTATTGGTGCAATGCCCGCGATGATTTTGTTTTGCGCGCTTGGCATGGAATGGTTGTTGGAGCGCGTCCTCCGCCTCGGGGCTCCGATTCCAAATCTCAAGCGCGTGGGATACGCGGCGCTTTTTGTCGCGCTCGGCATTAGCGCGTTCTGGAGTGCGCGCGCGTATTTTGTGGATTGGGCGAGCGGACCGGGTTTGTATTATTCTTTTGACGCGGGTCTGCTCGACGTGGGACGCGCGTTGGCAGCGCAGCCGCGCGACCAAGAATTGTATTTGACCCCCGATTATGACGAACACTACACCCTTCTTTGGGAATTGGACGGGCGTCATGTGTCTGCGTTTGACGGACGGCGCGCGTTGGTATTGCCTGATTCAAGCCGCGCGGCGACTTATGGTATCATCACGCACGAGGACAAGCAGACCCTTTCTAATCTGGCGCGCGCGTTTTCGCAAAATGGAAGTCGGCAAGAATTTTTTGACGCGCAAGGACAACCCTACGCGACATTATTGACCTTTGCTCCCAACACGCGCGTTGAATTCGACAATGGCAACGCCGTGCACATCCGCGCGGATGCGTTTGCGCAATTGATTCGGACGCGCGTGTTGACACCCATGCCGCAGCGCGACGCCCCCTACCAAGTGGAATTGGAATGGCGGGCGGAAAAAGCGGCAGACCAAAATTACACCGTCACGGTGCAATTGCTCGGACCACCCAATCCGCATACCGGCACGCGCGTGTGGGCGCAAGAGGACAAACAGCCCGCCGGCGGCACGTATCCCACCACCGCGTGGCGCAAGGGCGAGAGCATCGTCGAATCCTTTACCTTAAAGATTCCGCGCGATGCGCCGCCGGGCGAATATCGCATACAGGTTGGAATGTATTTATTGGAAACCGGCGCGCGCGTGCCTTTGTTTGACGCCGCTAACCAAACTCTCGACGATAATTTGTTAACGCTGGATGCGTTTACGCTCGAGTGAACAAACGGCACTAAACATCCTGTCTCGCGCAGGATGGGCACAGCCCGCAGGCGCCGGATAATTCGTCTGCTTTACACATTGAACACGTTTTTTTGGACAGGTGATTTTCGCTCGGTTTTTTAGAATCCGCCCGTCACCTGTCTTGAGCCGATGGAGGTTTGATGGACGATTTGGGGAGTTATCGCGTGCCGCGTGAAGCGCAAATGGGACGCGAAGTTCGATTAGAAAATCGCCGCAGCGTGAACCGCACCGCGTTGTTTGCGATTGGTGGAATTTTGGTTTTGTGCGTTTGTATGTGTTTGGGAGTAACCATCCTCCTCACACAGACCGGTTTCAATCCGCTCGGCGATGTCCAAATCAATCTCTTTGACAATCCGCCAACCGCAACCCCGCGCGCAACCGCGCGCGGAACTCCAACACTTGTCCCATACGGACGCTCGGCGCGCAGTGACAACGGCTTGAGCGTGACCGTCACCGCGTATCAACGTCCGCTCCCTGCCGAAGGCGTGGACATTCCCGACGGGCAAGAATTGGTGCTCGTCACAGTCCGCGTGGATAACTCGCGCACCACCGGCGCGCCGCTGAAATTTTCCCCCGAAGAATTTTCTCTCGTCTCGCCGGAAGGAGACCACTTTGACGTAAACATTGGCGGCATCACCACCGGCGAAAATCTGGCGGCGGGCGAGCTTGCGCCGGGGGAAAGCAAAAAGGGCGATTTGATTTTCTATGTCTATTCCGACGTGTCCGATTTGCAGCTTGCGTGGACGGCGGCGGATGGCAAAACGCGTATGATGCGCCTGACTCGCTGAGATGATTCTCATCGCCGCAGCAATTTTGTGGCTGCTGACTCTTGCATTTGTAACACGGACGCCGCGTCTCGGTAGAGAGGCGCGGCGTAACGCGCAGTTCGATGTTTTGGCGCTCGGCGCGTTGGGAATTCTCACCGCCGGATTTTTTTGGCGGCTCCTCTTTACGCCCAATACATTCATGCCCGCAGGCGGCGGCGACCTGGCGGGTTTTTTGTATCCCACTTTCGCGTTCGCGCAAACGTGGATTACGCGCGGTGTGCTGCCACTGTGGAATCCGAATATTTTTGGCGGCACACCGTTCGTCGGCGATATTCAGACCGCGCTCTTTTATCCGCTCAATCTCCTCACCTATTTTCTTGCCAATCCGCTCCAATACCGCGATTTAGAATATCTCTCTGTTTTGCATTTTTATATCGCGGGCGCGGGAATGTACGTATGCTTGCGTTTCGCGCCGCTCAAGCAAGACGCGGAACGAATCACGAATGACCTTTCGTCGCACCCCACTGCGCGTGGCGTGGACCGCTCCCCCGCGTTGGCAGGCGCGCTCGCGTTTGCTTTTTCCGATTTGTTTATTATTCATTTCGGCAATCTCAATTTGATAGCAACCGCCGCGTGGCTGCCGCTGATTTTTCTTTTTTTTGCCAAAGCCATTGACGCGGCGGAAATCAACCGCGCGCAGACATTTCGCGCGCCGCTCACTTTTTCTATCCTCGCCGCGGGCTTGCTCGCCCTCGCGTTTTTCGCCGGACACATTCAACCGTTTCTTTTTATTTTGCTCGCGCTCGCGCTGTACGCGGCGTATCATATCGCACTGGAACGCGCGCGTTGGAAACACATCGCGCTTGTTTTCATTATCACATTCGGCGTCGGCATTGGACTGTCCGCTATCACGCTCCTGCCCGCGTTGGAATTGACGCAGCTTTCGGTACGCAGCGCGTTCGGTTACACGGACGCCGCGCAATTTTCACTCCCCCCGCTCGAATTGATTGGAATGCTTGTGCCGGGTTTTTTCGGGCGCGGCGCGCAAGACGCGTGGGGACCCTGGGCGCGCGTCGAAGTGGGATACATTGGAATTTTTCCATTGCTGCTCGCCGGAATCGCCGTTGTGTTACGACGCAACGCGCGCACAATGTTTTTTGTTTTGCTCGCCATTGTCGGCTTGCTGCTCGCGCTCGGCGGCTATGCGATTTTACACGGCTGGTTGTTTCAATTCGTCCCGGGGTTTGGACAATTACGCGCGCCCGCGCGGTTTGTCTTGGTCATGGATTTCGCGTTGGCAGTCCTTGCCGCGCTGGGCATGGACGCGCTGCTTGTTCCGATGAGTGATGCCGCGCGCCGCGCGTATGCAAAAATTGTGCGCGGCGGCGCGTGGGTTGCCCTGCTCGTCGCGCTGGTGAGCGGCGCGCTCGCGGTGGGGATTTTGATTCTCGGACAGGCGCAAGACCCCGCACTCTTCCAGCGCATTGCCAACGCGGCGAATGGCATCGCGTTTTTTATTTTGCTGTTGGGGTTTTCATTTGCGCTGCTTTTGACGCAAACGCGCGCGTGGCTGCCGCCGCGCGTTTGGGCAGGACTCGCGCTCGCGCTGATTTTTTTTGATTTGTTCTCGCTCGGCGCGTATGTGGATGTGGGCAACAGCGACCCGACGCTCGGCTATCAACGCGCGGACGTTCTCAATTTTTTAAAAAACAATACGGGGCTGGAACGCATTGATTCGCGCACGGATGTGGAAGGTCTGTGGCGACCGGATACCGGCTTGCTCTATGGCTTGCAAGATGTGTACGGCGACAATCCGCTTGTCTTGAATTCGTTCAATACTTTTTGGGAACAGCTCGGCGGGCGCGACAGAATTGGTTACAGCTTGTTGAATGTGAAGTATGCGCTGACGCGACGCGGGACGCCGATGCCTTCCAATTTTTCTCCAGCGTTCGATGGCGGGGGCGGCATTTCGGTTTGGGAAAATCGCTGCACGGTGTCGCGCGCGTGGATTGTCTATAACGCGGTGGTCGTCCAAGACCCGGAAACGGTTTTGAATTTGCTCGGCTCGCAGGGATGCTTTGACCCAAGTATGCGCGTTCCCATCACAGCTGCGCCCGCGCTAACCGGCGAAGGCGCGCGCGAAATTTCGCATCCCGATTTTTTGGGCACCGACGCGGTCGAAATCACCGGATACGCACCGAATGAAATTGTTGCAAACGCAAACGCGCGGTTTGATGGCTATCTGGTTTTGAGTGAGATTTTTGCGCCGGGGTGGCGCGCGTTTGTTGACGGACAAGAGGTGCCCGTTGTGCGCGCGAATTATTTATTCCGCGCGATTCCGCTCTCAGTAGGTTTGCATCAAGTGCGAATGGTGTACGACCCGCTGTCGTACAAAGTGGGCGCAAGCGTGAGCGCAGTTACGCTGGTGCTTGTCCTTGCCGCGTTCGTTTATTCGACAAGACGCCCGCGCTAAAAACACAACGCGTTGTCGGCATGGACAACCCGTTGTGTTTTTATTGTGACAACATTTCTTCCACTCGCGCAATCAACACATCTTCGGGAACGGGACCAATCCAATTGGCTTTGACCCGCCCATTCGCATCAATCCCCTGTAACAATTTCCCGTCGCGCCCGACGAAATACGTTTCGGGCACACCCGTCGTGCGAAACGCTTGTGAAATGCGCGTTCCCAAATCCGCGCCGTTCGGATACGTCTGTTGAAATTCGGCGATAAATTTTTTCGCTTCCGGTTCCGTGTCCACGTAATCCACGCCCAACACAATCAGCCCGCGCTCTTTGTACGTTTCCCACGCGCGCTGCAATGCGGGCGCTTCGTCGCGACAGGGAATACACCACGACGCCCAAAAGTTGATGACGACCGCTTTGCCTTTGAGTTCGGAGAGTTTGTACGTTTGTCCGTCAAAGGTGGTCAAAGAAAAATCCGGCGCGTTACCCGAAGCGAGCGGCGGCGCGCCGCGTGTTTGCACCGCAATCGCGAGGACAACCAACAGTGCGACGACCACGACGCTAATGATTCCAAAAATGATTAACGTTGAGGTTGGGCGTTTGCTTGGAGACACAGCCGATTCAGTCATTCTCTGCCAGCTTGCGCAGCTCGCTTTCGATGCGCGAGCGATAAGAATTGGAAATTGGAGTTTGAAGTTCGGACGGCGCAGCAGGACGCAAGGAATGCCGCTTGGTAAACAGAAACAATAATGCCGCGCCTGCCGATACGGCAAACGCGGGCAACGCGTAGATGAACAAATTAAAGCCCTCTGCACGTGGCGCGCCCAATACGCGTTCGCCATATTGTTCAACGAAATATGCTTCGATTTGCGCGGGGGATTGTCCCTGACTCAGGCGTTCGCGAATGAGCGCGCGCCATTGTTGACACGCCTGCGTATCGCAAACATCCAGCGGCACACCGGGGCAAACGGGACAGTACAATCCTTTGGCAACTTGAAGGGTTTGCGAATCCAAATCGGCGGACGCGGGCAAGCTTGCATAGTTGGAGCGCGGCACGATAAAAAACGCCAGCACTGCAAAGAGAACAATGCCGACGACAACAAAGATTCCCAGCGCGACCAAATAGTTTTTGTTCACGAGCAACTGCCTTTAACGCACGCCTTCCCACGCCCACGGGACATACGTTTCCCAGAGATGCAAGAGATAGGGTTTTTCGATGGCGAATTCGCGCGCTTGTTCCTGGACCGCGTGCTCCACCGCGTGGGACTCCAGATTTGTTTCGCGCATCAGCGTCGCGCAGCGCGCATAATAGAGTGGAAGCAGCGCGGCAACGATTTTGTCCGGGTCGCCCTCGCCTTGATTGTAAACCGTGGCAAAATCAAACACCGTCCGTGCCCACAATTTCGCGCCAAACCGCAGCGCGCCATCGGGCGCTTCGCTCAATTCGCGGATGGCATTGCGCGTGGAAGGAGTCAGCGCGGTTTTCCACAAACGCGCATAACGCCGCGCGCCTGCCGCGAACGCGTCACCCAACGCGGCGGCAGTCACACTCGGAATCCACGCGCGCACGGATTCGGGAACAACTCCGTTGCCATAGAACGGCGCCGTGCGCGCCGGCTGTGTTTCTTGCCAGCGGCGCTTGTAAATATCCATCAAGCGAAACATTGTCCCAATCGCTTGTACAAACGTCGGGTCAAAGGACAATAACAACTCGCGGCTGTCATCCAATTTCACGCCGAGCCGCACCTGACACATTTTCACATTTTCGTTGATGGCGACGGTGGTGAGCCAAATGTCCACGCCGTGCCGCGCCACATCGGTTTCCCACACATCGCGCGCGCTCAGACGCTGCGCGAGTTCCGCGCTCAACGCGAATTCGCCGCCCATCGGCTGCCGCACGTCCGCGCCGTACAACAAACGCGTGAACGGATAGGCGAGTAAATCGGTCATCGCGCCGTCAGGCAATGGACGCGTATAGAAAGGAATTGCCAGCTGGTATTGATTTTCCAAAATGGGACGCGCAAGCTTTTCCACCCAATCCGGCGAAATGGATTTCAAGTCGGCTTCAAGAATCACAATCACGCGCGCCCGCAGCGAACGCGCAATCTCAAAAATCGCGCGCACGGCAGTGCCCTTGCCCTGCGTACCCTGATACGTCGTTATCACGCGTTTCACCGACGCGGGCAGTGCTACTTGATTCGCCACCGCCATCGTATCGTCCGGAGAACCGCCATCGAGAACTGTGATGACCGCTTTCGAGGTTTTGAAATGCGCCGCCAGTCCATCGCCCACAGTTTTCATCACGTGAGCAATCGAGCGCGCATGTTTGTAAGTGGGGATGCCAATCACAATGTCCACTGTCCCCACATCGGCGAGGCGGCGTTGCGCATCCAGTCGCAAAGAAGATTCAATCATAAACTCAGGTCAGAGCACGCATCCACAGAAATGTGCGAGGTCATTGCGTAATGGCTTGGGCGGCGCGAAACGCGGCATCATCCGGCGAAAGCTGCCCGCTAAAAACCGCTTGCACCGCGCTGTGCCACGCATTCGCGTACGCCGTTTGTTGTGAAAAACTCGGCGCGACGAGCGCGTCTTGAAGCAACGCCCATAAAATTTCCGCGTACTGCGGCGTGGTCAAAGCTTGCGCGAACGCGCTTTTGCCGGCAGGAAGCATGTCTGCCGCGCGAGTCCATGCCGCCAAGCGCGCGGGGTCAATCAACCACGCGAGATACGCAGCCGACGCGTTTTGACGCGCCGCGTCATCGGTGACAATGATAAAACTCCAGCCCGAAACGAGTGCCGTTGCGCGTCCATCGCGCGTCGGAATCGGCGCAGCCAGCGCGTTGGGCAGACGCGCCCGCTCTATCAAAAAATCGCGCGCGCGAACTTGCGCCATCGGCG
The DNA here is from genome assembly GCA_029778615.1 of Chloroflexota bacterium. Lineage (GTDB taxonomy): Bacteria > Chloroflexota > Anaerolineae > UBA4142 > SHND01 > SHND01. The sequence goes on from JAKOPZ010000051.1 coordinate 32,616, forward strand.
TTTGCCCCGTCAAAAATAACGGCATCACTTCGCGTGCTGATTTTAGCATTGCCGTGTTTTCGTTCAAATTCCCATTCGCGCGCGCGCGCTGATAGTAATCCAAAACGACTTGCATCGCACTCGTGTCCGAGACCGGATGCGCGTACGGGTCAAGCGAACCGCCGTTTTCCAAATATTGAAACAAGAACGCTTCCGTGCTGTCAGCCGCAAAGGCAAATTGCGCAGTGCTGGTGAGAACATCTTGCCACGTCACCGGCGGCGTTGCGATGCGCCGCGTGTCGTAAACGAGATGTTCGGTCTCGAGCGTGAGAGGTTGATTGTCCCATTGTCCATGCAGCCGCGCCATTTTTTGCGCGGGCGGGAACAAGTCCCAGAACATACCCGAAGGCAGCGCGCGATTGAGCGGATGCAACAAGCCAAGCTTTTCGATGCGGTCCAATTCACGCGAGTCCACAATCGCCGCATCGGGCAAACGGTCGGGCATCAATTCGTTCAACTGCATGAGCCAATCCACCATGCCGCCCTTGCCATAGGGCGCTTTCAAGACATAGGTGATTGAAATATTTGGATGCGCCGTGTGAAAGTCTGCAATTTGCTTTTCGAGAACGTCGCCGCCGCGTTCCGCACCCGTCGCAAAATCTTCGGGGACCCAAATTGTCAACTCGAGCGGTTTGGACGCGTCCGTTGACGCGGCGAGGGTTGGCAAAGCCGAGCGCGTGGGGGAGGCGGGCGTCGCCGCGACAGAGGCGGGCGGTGCCGGAGGGGTCGGCGTTTGGGCAACGCGTGGGGGGGGCAGGTTCGTTGCGCCGCACGCCGCCAGCCAGAACAGCAAACCGGCAAGCATAATTTCAAACCACACGCGCATTACGCGCGATTATAGCATGGACGATGGGGGGGGCAAAAAGAATGCACAATGCACGAGCCGAATGCACAATGCCAAATGCACAATGTTGAATGCACAATGCACACTGCTGAATGCACACTGTTGAATGCACAATCCCAAATGCACGAGCGGAATGCACAATGTCAAACGAACGACGCAGCGTTCCCCAGCGTTCCGCAGCGTATGGAACGTTCGCCGTACCGTTCCGTCATCTTTCGTTTATCACAAACGGCAGCCAGACGCGCGGCGCGGGCGGTGTTTGTCCAAAAAAGATGTTGGCTATGGCATCGTCGGATACATTCCCCGCGCCATCAAGGAATTTTGCGACAACGCGTTTATTGCCCTGCCCATTTGACAAATCCCATATGGCAGTTTGTGCGTACGGCGTCGGATAACGGACGACAAGAATCCGGTCGAGCCACAACGACGCGGCGGCGCGATAGGCAACGCGGAATTCCAACGCGTTGGTGGTGAAACCTGTGTAATAAAAATCCACGTAAAATTCTTGGTACGTATTCGCCGTTTTCAAATCCACTCCGCGCACGCGCTTTAAACCCAAGACCTTTGCGCCGCCATCGGTCACCACGTCGAGGAGCGCAATTTCGTCCGTCGTATTTACATTGTCGGTCTTGATGCGAAAATACGCGCGGTATGGTTGATTCTTGGGCAGCGCGTTCGTATACGGTCCATACCACGCGCCTGCCGAATTGGTACCGGCGATGCCGCGCAACGCCGCGCCATTCAACGCATCCGCATCACTGACCACCGTTCCGCTGTTACCTTGCACAAATTGATTCTCGCCTTGCCATTCCCAATCGTTGCTAAACATCATGCCCGCGAGATTGCTTCCGCCACCGTCCGACGCGTTCAGGTTGAGCGTAATCGTTTGATTCGTCGTCGTCGCGGGCGCGGTCAATGTGCCTTGCGGTTTCTTGCGGTCCAAATCAAACGCCATGCCCGCGCCGATGGCGACATTTCCGAATGTATCATGAACAATTGGCGTGACGACGATGTTGGTTTGATTCGGCAGCGCAGAAACATCCCACGTGAATTCGCGTTCGGCGTTGTGCAGCGTCGCGATGATTTCATTGCGCGCGCCGTTCAACCTATATTGCGCGTTCAAATCAATGGACGCGACTCCTGCGTAATCATCGCTTGCATTGACAATGAAATGAGCGCGGTTGGAAGAGATGCCCCAATGGTTCCACGGCGAAATGATGGCGCCGAGCGGAGGGACCGCGTCCATCGCCTCTCCTGCGGCTGCCTCCAAAGTAATGTTGGAAAAATAGTGCCGCAAAATTTGTTGATAGTTCCAATCGTACTGCAATGCCCAACGCTGTGCGCCCCATTGACTCATGCCGATGCCATTGCCCGCGCGCGTTTGCATGAACCCAACCGGGTCATCCACGCCAAGCAAATAGGGATTGCTAAACGTGTTAGTGAGTGTCGGGTCGCCGTTCTCTGCGCCGAACGCCGCAAACACCATATATCCTTGATAGTCCAAATATTGTCCGCGCGTGCTGTCCGTTGCCGCATCCGTCGCCGCATACTGCGTATCGCACATGTATTGATATGCAGTTGTATCCGTCACATCAAACGCATTCGCGGTGTGCTGCAAAATCCAAAACCACGCGTACGTGCGCGAGGCAACCGCTTGGGTTTTCAACGCGTCATCGTCCCACGATGCAAACGCTTCGGCGGGCACCACTCGTTTCACATACGTTTCAAAATCGAATGTGTCAATTTGTCCAATGGACACATCGCGGCAGGAATTCCCCGCGTCGTGACGCACGCGAATCGTCGGCGGCGCCGCGCGTTGTGAATCCATCACACGCGTCGTTTCAAAAGCGGGCGCGTTGTTTTGCAAAACATTCGCGTCTGCTTGCGGCAATCCTTGCGCGTTCAATTCGAGCACCCACACATCACCGTCGCGCAAAAACGCGATGGAATTTCCATCGGGCGAATACTGCGGCAAGGTCTCCTCCGCGTTGTTGTGCGTCAATGCGCGCATTTCCGAACCATCCGCGCGGGCGCGCCAAATCTCAGAATTGTTTGCATTCGAACTCCCCGTCGGCGTGCGCGTGAAAATTACAAACGCGTCATCCGGCGACCATGCCAAATTCGCAAAATGTTCCAGTCCGTCGCCTTGCGCGATTTTTTTCGGCGCGCCGTTTGTGACGTCGGCAATCCACACTTCGGGCTTGACCCCTTGGCGCGTCACAATGTACGCGAGTTGGTCGCCCGCGTTCGACCAAACGAATTGCGGCAGCACGCGCGCCTCTGCTTCATTTCGTGCGATATTTTGTCGCGCATTGCCTTGTGTAACCCATAAACCTTCCGCGTCAAGATACGCGACGCGCGCACCATTCGGCGAAATGCGCGCGTTGGTTGGAAACGCTTGGGAGTCGAATACCGTCGCTCGTTCATTGCGCGTCACGCGCAGCAGTTTTCCATCTTGCACAAAAAACAGCGCGCCCCCTTCCCGATTCCACTGCGGAATTGCGCCAAACGCGATTTCGCCCATGTCACGTTCTTGATTTGCGTTCGGATTAAAAACAATCGTGCGCGCCGAACCATCGTCATTCAAACGCGCGAACGCGATTTCATCCCCCCCAATCGGCGCACGCGTGTTATTCGCATTGCGCGCCAACAATTCGCTCGCGCCATCGGCAACCCTCACGCGATAAAGGTCGCCGGTAACTTGATGGCGCGTTTGGGTGAGCGCGAAAATTTCTCCCGCGCGCGTCACATACATCTCATCCCCGCGCGGCGAAAACACAAAGCCCATTACATCGCCCGTTGTGGTAAGGCGATGAAACGGAGATTGCGCGTTGGCGCGCGGAAGGAATTGAAACGCGAAAATCGCGAAAAGCAGGAAAACCGCGAAAGGAAAACGACGAGACATAGTTTCAAGATAAGGCGGAGTGGGTGGTGTGTCAAGGACGATGTGAAAGCAAGAATCGTTCCAATGAAAGCGCCTTGCTTCATTGTCATTCCATTTTGAATATGCTATTATCGCGTCAATGTCCAAGACGCTCATCCTGCTCAACGGCAACCTCATCACGCTCAATTCCGCACAGCCGCGCGCGTCCGCCATTGTTCTGCGCGGCGATGAAATTTTATACGTCGGCGATGACGCCGGCGCGCAAATGTTTCGCGAACGCGACAGCGAAATCATTGACTTGGAAAATCAATTGACCCTGCCCGCGTTTACCGACGCGCATTTGCATTTCACCGGATTCGCGCAAACGTTAGAGAACGTAAATTTGGTGGGGTGCCATTCGTTGGAGGAGGCGGTTGAACGTGTGCGCGCACGCGTTGCCCAAACGCCGCGCGATGTTTTGATTTGGGGCGGTGGCTGGAATAACGCGGAATGGAGCAACACTGCGTTTCCAAACAAGCGCGCGCTCGATGCGGTTGCGCCAAACAATCCTGTCATTCTCACGCGCAAAGATGGACACAGCATCTGGCTCAATTCGCGCGCGCTGGAAAATGCAAAAATTACGCGCGAAACAATTGTCCCCGACGGCGGCGTGATTGATTACGGCGAGGATGGCGAACCGTCGGGCATTTTGCGCGAGAACGCGATGGAATTGTTGGGCGGCGGTGTCGGCGCGTTCGCGGCGGACATTCGCGAGGAAACGTTACTGCGCGCAATGCAATACGCGCACGCGACGGGCATCACAACAGTTCACAGCATCGAAGGCGCGAACGCGTTACGCGCATTCCAAAAATTGCGCGCAAACAATAAATTGACGCTGCGCGTCGTCCATACCATCCCCGCCGAAAACATTGAACTCGCGGCAAACATTGGCATTATGCGCGGGTTTGGCGACGAGTGGCTGAAATTGCAAGCCATCAAAATTTTCGCGGATGGTTCGCTCGGTTCGCACACGGCGGAATTGCGCGAACCGTTTTTGGACACGCCAAACAATCGCGGTGTTGCAACGACGACATCGGAAATGATGTTGCAGCAAGCGCGACAAGCGTGCGAAGCGGGTTTGGATGTGTGGATTCATGCGATTGGCGATTATGCGATTACGCGCGTGTTGGATGTTTTTGCAACATTGCGTAGGGAAGGGTACAGCGAACCTTCTCTACGCGTCGAACATGTGCAGCATTTGCATCCGTCCGATGTGACTCGCTTTCGTGAATTGAATGTGATTGCTTCGATGCAACCGATTCATCAACCGAGCGATATGTTTGTCGCGGAGGCGCTGTTGGGACGCGAGCGCGCGGCGTGGACGTATGCGTTCAAATCGCTTTTGGACGCGGGCGCGATTCTCGCGTTCGGTTCCGATGCGCCAGTCGAAAAGATGGACCCGCTGTTGGGCATTCACGCGGCGGTGACACGCCAAAACGCGCAAGGAATTCCCGCAAACGGTTGGTATCCCGAACAAAAAATTTCCGTACTCGACGCGGTGCGCGCATACACGTTGGGCGCGGCAAGCGCATCGGGCGATGAAGCCCGCGCGGGTTCTTTGGCGATTGGAAAACGCGGCGATGTGATTGTTTTGTCGGAAGATATTTTTGAAATTCCTCCGCGCGAAATTTTGAACACGCGAATTGTTTATACAATCAGCGGCGGCAAAATAGTACATTCAGTGTAAAGGCGAAGCATTTCGCAATGCGAGCATCGTTGCAAATGCTTTGCCGCAACGGAGACATTATGGAACGCGTTAGCTTACGCACCGCCTTTCACGGCGAACCTGATAGCGAGCAAGAAGGCGCAAAGGTTGCCGACCAAGGTCCGGATGAAGTCACGCTCGGCATCAAGAACGGCACCATCAAACTGCGCGTGCCGAACACGACGCCGGATGACCAAGTGATTTCCAAAAAGTTCATGGACCAATTTCTACAAATTGTTTTGGAACTCGAAGACGGCAGCGAATTGAATGTGACGATTGATTCGAGCAGCGACATGGTGGACACTCAACTCATTCCCGCGTCCGAACGCGGACGCGCCAGTGAAGGATAAGGCGCATTGAGTCGTTCTCGCTCTTCTCGCGTCCCTGCCCGCGCGTCAACGGCGCGTTCTGCGCCCGTGGCGCGCGGGTTGCTTGTACGCGTTGGCTTGTATTGGGGCACCCTCTTTGTCCTCGCCGTCGGCAGCTGCACCCTTACTTTTTGGATGCTTGCCAGCGCCACCGGCATTTTTAATATTGGCGCGCAAGAATTGTTTTTTATCCGCGGGCTTGGGCTTGTCGCGCTGGGACTGGGCGCCGTCGGAATTTTTTTCATCGTCGGCGCGCTGCGGCGCGTGACCTTGCCCATTCGTGAAATGATGACGAGCGCGGAGCATATCGCGCAAGGCGATTATTCGGTGCGCGTCCGTGAGCAAGGTCCGCGCGAATTGCGTTCGCTGGCGCGTTTGTTCAATCACATGGCGGAACAGCTCAACAACAACGATGCCGCGCGCCGCACGCTCATCGGCAACATTGCGAATGAACTCCGCACACCGTTGACGATGCTTCAAGAAAATATCGAAGGGCTGCTTGACGGCAATTTCGCCCGCGACGACGCGCATTTGAATCTGATTCTGGGTGAAACGATTCGGCTTGCCCATCTCGTTGACCAAATGCGCATGCTGGCGCTCGCCGAAAGCGGCGGACTTATTTTGCAGCGCGAGCCCACTGACTTGAACGCGCTGGTGCGCGAGACGGTGGCGTTGTATCACCGCGACGCGTCGGCGCGTCATGCCAACTTGCACGCGATTGTGCCCGAAGCCAGCTTGACCGGAAATGTTGACCCGGCGCGCATTCAACAGGTCATCGGCATTTTGATTGACGATGCCCTGCGCGCGAATCTCAAAAGCGATGTGCGGGTTGAACTCTCTCAAGCGCGTCGGCTCGACTTGAACGCGCCGCCGCGCGCGCAAATCGAAGTCGCGTATCGCGCGGCGGTGATTGAACCCGAACGGCTGCGCGGCTACTTTGACCGCTTTTACCAAAACGATGCCGACCGCGCCGAGACGAGCGAAAGCGGCTTGGGACTCGCGATTGCCAAATTGTTGGTCCGCGCGCACGACGGCGAGATTGCCGTCACCAGTGACGCGCGCAGTGGGACATTGGTGAAATTTACACTGCCGATAGAAAAGGGTGATTAAAGGTTGGAGCTTGGGGCTGCGGACGTGAAATTTGAAACGCCAAACGGAAATCAAAAAATCTGAAATCGTAAATCACAAATTCTATGAATCCGATTCTGCGAGATTTTCCTGACCATTTTGAAACGGAACGCCTGCTGATTCGCGCGCCGCGTCCGGGCGACGGAAAAATGTTGTACGAAGCGGTGACCGAATCGCTGAAACATTTAAAACCGTGGATGCCGTGGGCGCATCAAGAGGTGACCCTCGAAGCGGAGGAAGGAATCGCGCGGCGGATGCACGCGAATTTTTTGGCGCGTGAAGATTTGCCGCTGTTTGTTTTGAAAAAAGATTCGGGCGAATTTGTCGGCGGCAGTGGCTTGCACCGTTTTGATTGGGACGTGCCGCGTTTTGAAATCGGCTATTGGGTGCGCGAGACATTTCAGCGTAAAGGGTATATCACCGAAGCGGTGACGGGCATTGCGAATTTCGCGTTTGAAACATTATTTGCCGAACGCGTAGAGATTCGAATGGACAGCAACAACACGCGCAGCTGGCGCGTGGCAGAGCGCTGTCATTTCAAATTGGAAGGCATCTTGCGAAGCGACGCGCGCACCGTGGACGGCAAGCTGCGCGATACGCGCGTCTATTCGATGATTCGGAGTGAATGGCTGGAGGAGGACAAACGACGAACGACGAACGACGAGTGAATTTGTTTTTTTCGTCTTGGTCGTTCGTCCTTCGTCAACATGAAAGCAAACATTTTCTATAAACGCGGGGATTTGGATGTATTGCAGTACCAAGAAGTGGACGAGCCAAAATTAAACGCAGGGGAAATTTTGATTCGCGTGCGCGCGTGCGGTGTGAATCATTTGGACATTTACACGCGCGAAGGTTCGCACGGGGTCAAAGCGCCCCTGCCCCACATCGGCGGACTCGAACCATCGGGCGAGATTGCTGCCATCGGCGCGGGGGTCTATGATTGGAAAATCGGGGAACGCGTTCTCGTCGGCGCGTTCACGTCCGATGGGACATGCGAATTTTGTTTGGCGGGGCATGACAATTTGTGCGCGAATCGAAAAATTGTCGGTGTGCAGGTGAACGGCGGTTTCGCGGACTATGTAAAAATTCCCGCGAGCGCGGCGGTCCGTTTGCCCGAAAACATTTCTTACGTCGAAGCATCGGCAATCCCTGCTGCGTTCGGCACCGCCTGGCACATGTTAAACTTTCGCGCGCAGGTGAAACCGGGCGAATGGGTGTTGGTGCTCGCGGTCGGTTCGGGCGTCGGCAGCGCGGCGGTGCAGGTCGCGAAACATCTCGGCGCGCACGTGATTGCGACCTCGAGTTCCGATGACAAATTGGAAATGGCGAAAAGTTGGGGCGCGGACGCAGTGATTAATTACAGCAAGCATCCGAATTTTCAGCACGAGGTTCGAAACATTACGAATGGGCGCATGGTGGACGTGGTGTTTGAGCATGTTGGACAAGCGACGTGGAAGTCATCCATCGCGTCATTGCGCTACACCGGACGCTTGGTGACCTGCGGCGGTTCTTCGGGACGTTGGGGCGAAACGGACATTTGGGGCATGTTTTGGCAGCAACTCACACTGCTCGGCTCAAATGGCTGCACGCATCGCGAATTTTATCAGGTGCTGGATTTGTACGCGCAAGGAAAATTTCGCGCGGTGATTGACCGAACGTTTCCGCTTGCGGAATTAAAAGACGCGCAGCGGCATTTGATTGAGAGAAAGCAGTTTGGAAAAGTGGTGGTTGTGCCGGAATAGCTCTTGCCTCTGCCAAATCGGCAGAGGTTTTTCTTTTTTTCTTGTGGTACAATTCCGCCGCGCCCTCCGCCGTCAAGGAGCTGCCTATGGCTTTCATAACACTTGAACCGCGTGTCCTCTTAAAACAACGCGTGCGCGCGCCGCGTCTCGGTGCCCCGACGCGATTCCTTTTACACACGCTCGCGGTGTTTGCCGCAGTCCTCGGCGCCTTTTTCGCACACGAATTCGGACACGCGCTTGTCGCCCAACTCGTCGGCGCGCGCGTAGTGATGATTCATGTGTTGGGGTTTCAATGGTACCCGCGCGTCGAATGGATGCCGCAAATCGGCTTTGGGGGTTATGTGTATTGGTGGGCGCCCGTCAATCTTGCCATTCATCGCGTGATTATGATGTCCGGTTCGACGGCAACCTTGCTCTTGTCCTTGGCAGCCGCACTTGTCTTGAATGTCGTGCCCCTGCGCGGAGTGACGCGGACGGCGTGCATTGTGGTCGCCTTGTACTTTTTGGACAGTCTCATCAAAATCGCGCCCATTCTCGGTTGGATACCCACAGGTTGGAATAGTCGTTTTACGGCGACGTTTTCCGAAGCGTACTTTGCGGCGCGCGCGTTAGGGGTCAGTCACGAATTATATGTCGGCACAATTTTAATCGTCTCGCTTGCCGCCCTGCTTCTCATCACACGCGCGCAGCGTCGCACCGCGCGCGCGGCTCCCGCGTTACCATTCAACCCCGTTTCGCCAGAGACCGAGCTGTGAAAACAATTTGTGTTCCCTTGCTCACCAAACCCAATTTTGGATTTCGCGTTCATTGGCTCGTGCACGGCATGACGGTTTCGGTCTGCGTCGTCGCGAGTTTCTTTGCGCACGAAGCCAGTCATGCCCTCGCCGCGCTCGCGTTAGGCGGACGAATCTTGTCCATGAATGTTCTGGGCATTCAATGGATTCCCTCGATTCAACTCGCGACCGATTTTGGTTTTGGCGGCTACACCACCTGGCTCATTCCCTTTAATGCCGTTTCGACGCGCTTGATTGTCGCCGCAGGTTCGACGGGCACACTTGCGATTGCGCTGCTCGCGGCAGTTTCGCTAAATCTTTTTCGCGCGCGCGGCATCACGCGCACCGCCCTGATCGCCTTGTCGTTTTATTTTGCCGATAGTATCATTCACCTCATTCCCGTTTTGGGCACAACCTCGAACGCCGCGCCGCCTTGGGTCCGCAGCTTTGCGGAAGCGCACTATGCGCTCTTGGACTTGGGCGTCAAAAGCCAAGTCTATTTCATCTTTGTTTTTGCGAGTACGCTCATTATTCTCGCGCTGCTCATCCGCAGTCTCTACCACTCGCGTGAATTGCCATGACCACTCTTCCTTCGCACATTTCTACACAGTCCCCCGAATTTCAAGCGAACGCGGAATTTCACCGCGCGCTCGCGCAAGAACTGCGCGCGCGCCTCGACACCGCGCGTCAAGGGGGGGGTGAAAAATATCGCGCACGCCACGAAGCGCAGGGCAAACTGTTTGTGCGCGAACGCATTGACCGTTTGCTCGACGAAGGTTCGCCGTTTTTGGAATTGTCGCCGCTCGCCGCGTTCGACGTGTACGATGACGAAACGCCCGGCGCGGGAATTGTGACCGGCATCGGGCGCGTGAGCGGACAACAAGTCATGATTGTGGCGAACGACGCGACGGTCAAAGGCGGTTCGTATTATCCGCTCACGGTGAAAAAACATTTGCGCGCGCAAGAAATCGCGCAAGAAAATTTTTTGCCGTGCATTTATCTCGTGGATTCGGGCGGCGCGTTCTTGCCGTTGCAAGACCAGGTGTTTCCCGACGCCGACCATTTCGGCAGAATTTTTTACAATCAAGCGCGCATGAGCGCGTTGGGCATTCCGCAAATCGCGGCGGTAATGGGTTCGTGCACCGCAGGCGGCGCGTACGTTCCCGCAATGAGCGATGAAGCCGTCATCGTGCGCGGCACCGGCACCATTTTTCTCGCGGGTCCGCCATTGGTGAAAGCCGCAACCGGTGAGGTGGTCACCGCCGATGAATTGGGCGGCGCGGATGTGCATACGCGCAAAAGCGGCGTCGCCGACCATTTTGCCGAAGACGATGAACACGCGCTGGATATTGTGCGCGACATCGTGGCGACATTGAATCGGCAAACACAATTGTCCGTGACGGTTGAACCGCCCGAAGAACCGTTGTACGACGCGCGCGAAATGTACGGAATTCTCCCGCGCAGTTTTCGTGAAGCGTATGATGTGCGTGAAATCATTGCGCGCGTGGTGGACGGGTCGCGTTTTCGTGAATTCAAAGCGCGTTACGGCACAACGCTCGTGTGCGGTTTCGCGCGGATACACGGCTATCCTGTCGGTATCATTGCCAACAACGGCGTGTTGTTTTCCGAAAGCGCGCTCAAGGGAACCCACTTTATCGAATTGTGTTCGCAGCGCGGGATTCCACTTTTATTTTTGCAAAACATCACGGGCTTTATGGTGGGCAAACAGTACGAAGCGGGCGGCATCGCCAAAGACGGCGCGAAATTGGTGAACGCGGTGAGCAACGCGTCGGTGCCAAAACTCACCATCATCATCGGCGGCTCGTTCGGCGCGGGCAATTACGGCATGGCGGGACGCGCGTATCAACCGCGTTTTTTGTGGATGTATCCGAACGCGCGCATCAGCGTCATGGGCGGCGAACAAGCCGCGAATGTTTTGTTGACGATTAAACAAGAACAATTGGAGCGCGAAGGCAAGCCGCTGTTGAACGCGGACGAGCAGCAAGAATTCATGCGTCCCATTTTGGAAAAATACGAACACGAAGGCAGCCCGTACTATTCCACCGCGCGCTTGTGGGACGACGGCGTGATTGACCCGGCGGAAACGCGCAATGTGGTGGCGCTGGCGTTGTCGGTGGTGTTGAATGCGCCGCGTGGCAGAGACGTTCCAACGGAACGTCTCTACGGATTCGGCGTTTTCAGAATGTAGAGACGTTCCGGTGGAACGTCTCTCTATGCGCGACAATAACCATTTTCGCACTGATGCAAAAAACATTTTCGTCAAACCATTCTTTATTTCATACGTACGCGTTTGCGCCAGACCACGAGACGTTCCAACGGAACGCATGATTTGACCGATTGCGTGTTTGCGCCAGACCACGAGACGTTCCAACGGAACGCATGATTTGACCGATTGCGTGTTTGCGCCAGACCACGAGACGTTCCAACGGAACGCATGATTTGACGGATGGCGCGTTTGCGCCAGACCACGAGACGTTCCAACGGAACGACTCTACGGGAGGTCATCCATGTCCTTGTTCAAAAACAAATATCGGATTGAATCGGCACGGTTAAAGGGTTGGGATTATTCGGCGGCAGGATATTATTTTGTTACGATTTGTACGCGATGGCGGGTGTGTTGTTTGGGCGACATTCTCGATGCAGAAGCACACCTATCACCGATTGGGGAAATTGTCGCGGAAGAATGGTTGAAAACGCAAGAGGTGCGAAAAAATGTCCGGATGGATGAATGGATTGTGATGCCGAATCATGTGCATGGGATTATCGTGATTGAATATGCGATTCAAAATAAAAAAACGGATACCAATCCGTCGCGGCTGAAACCGAATACGATTGGTTCGATGATTGGGCAAATCAAATCGAACGCGACGAAACGAATTCGCGCGGCGGGGTTTGCAGATTTTGATTGGCAAGAACGATTTTGGGATGAAATCATTTGGGACGAACGCGGTTTGAACAACGTGCGCGAATACATCCGCAACAATCCTGCGAAATGGGAACAAGACCGCGACAACGCGCCGGGATTATGGATGTAACCCCGTAGAGACGTTCCGTTGGAACGTCTCCCAAGGCGCGGCCATTTAGATTTACGCGCGATGAAAAAAGACGTTTGTGCGCGCATCGCAAAATTAGAGACGTTTCACCGAAACGCAAAATGCGACAGGTTGCGCACTGGCGTGAAACCCAGAGACGTTTCACCGAAACGCAAAATGCGACGGGTTGCGCACTGGCGTGAAACCCAGAGACGTTTCACCGAAACGCAAAATGCGACAGGTTGCGCACTGGCGTGAAACCCAGAGACGTTTCACCGAAACGCAAAATGCGACAGGTTGCGCACTGGCGTGAAACCCAGAGACGTTTCACCGAAACGTCTCTACCAATCAAATGAATCATCTTCCGACCGGCACCGTCACCTTTCTGTTTACCGACATTCAAGGCAGCACCGACCTCGCGCAAAAATATCCCAACGCGCTGCCCACGCTGCTCGCGCGCCATCACGCGATTTTGCGCGGCGCGATTGAAGCGCGTCGCGGCGTCGTGTTTCGCATTGCGGGCGATTCCTTTTCCGCCGCGTTCGACACCGCGTCCGATGCCTTGAACGCCGCGCTCGACGCGCAACGAAAGTTGAACGCGGAAGATTGGCAGCCCGCGCCGATTCGCGTACGCATGGGCATCAACACCGGCGCGGCGGATGCCAAAGGGCTGGATAATTTGGGCAGCGCGTATGAGGGCTATTCAACCCTCGCGCGTGTCGCGCGCGTCATGGCGCTCGCGCATGGCGGACAAATTTTGCTTGCCAATTCCACAGGCGAACTCGTGCGCGATGCGCTGCCTGCCAACGTTACGCTGCGCGATATGGGCGAACATCAACTCAAAGGACTGATTCAACGCGAACGGCTCTGGCAAGTCGTTGCATCCGACCTGCCCCAAGATTTTCCACCCCTGCCCACATCTCAAGTCGCGCGGAGCAATCTTCCCGTGCGGCTCAATCGTTTAATTGGACGCGCGGGCGAACTCCAAGAAATCAAATCACGTCTCGACGAAACGCGTCTGCTCACGCTTCTCGGTCCCGGCGGCACGGGCAAAACGAGTTTGGCATTGCAGGCAGCCGCAGAACTGCGCGGCGAGTTTGAGGATGCGGTATATTTCGTTGACCTTGCCGCGAGCCGCGACACGGATGCGGTGCTGACAGCCATTGCCCACGTGCTCGGCGTGCGCGCGCCAAGTGATACGTCGCTTTTGGATGCCATCAAGAATCACATCAAAGACAGCAAAATGCTGCTGCTCCTGGATAACTTTGAACAAGTGACCATCGCGGCAGCGACAGTTGCCGAGTTGGTACGCGGCTGTTCCGGGTTGAGAGCGTTGGTGACCAGCCGCGAGGCGCTGCATGTGCGCGGCGAAGTGGTTTTGCCCATTCCGCCGCTGGCGGTGCCTGCGCCCGAACTGCGAAAACAATCCTTTGAAGCCATCGCGCAAGCAGACGCAGTGCAATTGTTTGTGGAACGCGCGCAAGCGGTAAAACCCGATTTTCAATTGACCGCCGAAAACGCGCACGCGGTGGCAGAAATTTGCGTGCGTCTCGACGGTTTGCCGCTTGCGATTGAATTGGCAACGGCGCGCTTGAATGTTTTTTCCCCGCACGCATTGGCAGAGCGTCTGAGCCATCACCTGAACGGCTCGCGCAATCGCCTGAAACTTTTGCGCGGCGGCGCGCGCGATTTGCCCGCGCGGCAGCAAACCTTGAGCGACACTATCGAGTGGAGCTACGAGATGCTCGATGCGGACGAACAAAAATTGTTTGCGCTGCTCGCGGTCTTTTCGGGCGCGACGTTTGAAGCCGTCGAAGCCGTTGTAAATCAAATCGAACTCATGAATGCGGTGGATGTATTTGACGGGGTGGGTTCGCTGGTCAACAAAAGTTTGCTGCGCCAAATCGAAACACACGCGGGCGAGACGCGTCTGCAAATGTTGGAGACAATTCGCGAATTTGCCGCCGCGCGTTTGGACGAACATGCCGCATTGCGCGCCGACGCGCGGCGCGCGCACGCGCGTTATTTTGCCGATTACACCAAGAGCGAATGGGCAAATCTGACGGGCGAAGGACGCGATGCCGCGTTACAACGCTTGACCGCCGACCTCGAAAATATCAAAGCGGCGTGGCAGTATTGGGCGGCAGAAGGCGATTTGGAACAACTCCGCAAACTCACCGATAGTTTGTGGTACTTGTACGACGCGCGCGGCTGGTATCACACCTCGATTGAACTCATTAACGACCTGCTCAAAATTCTTGCCACCACCGTTTCGACGCCCGAACGCGCGCGCGAAGAAATTTTATTGCAGACAAGTTTGGCGCGCGCGATTCAATCCATCAAAGGATATACCATCGAAGTGGAACAAGCGTATCAGCGCGCGCTGGAATTGTGTGACCGCGCCGGGGAGATTCCCGAATTGTTTCCGGTGCTGCGCGGACTCGCGTCCTTTTATGTTTTGCGAATGGAAGAAGAGAAAAGCGTCGCGATGGCAGAGCGCATCATTCGTTTGGCGGAACGACTGGATGACCGGGACATGCTCGTGGAAGGACAGATGGTTTTGGGTTACAGTCTCGGCTCGCTGGATAACTTGACAGCGGGACTGGAACATTTGGAAAAGGCGATTGCGTTGTATGACCTCAAGCGGCAGCGCGCGCGGCGGCTCGGGCTCGGCGCGAACGAAGGTGTGATTGCGTTGAATGCGGCGGCGATGTATGCGTGGATTCTCGGCTTTCCCGAACGCGCGCGCAAGCGTTCCGGCGAATCGGTCGGACTCGCGCGCAAACTCGACCATCCGTTTAGCGTGTGTTATGCGGTTTTTCATTACAGTCTGTTGAATTTTTGGCTGGGCTATCCGCAGGTCGCGTTGGACCAAACGCGCGCGTTAGCGGAAATTGCGGCGGCGCACGAATTTCAAATCTGGAGCGCGGTCGGCGCGTGTGTGCATGGTGCGGCATTGACGCAACTCGGTTCCGGCGACATCGGCATACCGATGATTGAGGACGGCATCACTGCCTATGGCAATCTCAAGACGCCGCCCGTTTTCTTGCCCATGCTGCGCGGGCTGCAAGCCGAAGCGTATCGAGTAGCGGGGCGTCCGGAAGATGGCTTGAAATGTGTCGGTGAAGCAATTCAATTGGGAACAAAATCTTCCGGTAAAGCATTCGCGCCCGAATTTCTCGGCATCGCGGGCGAACTCTATGCTGCGGTGGGAAATTTCACGCTCGCCCACGAGTTGCTGCAGCAAGCCATTCAAATCGCGCAAGAGGTCCAAACGCCCATGTTCGAACTGCGCGCGGCAATGAAATTGAGTCGCGTGTGGCAGCAGCAAAGCAACATCGAAAACGCGCGCGCGGTTTTGCAAAGCGCGTACGCGAAACTGACCGAAGGATTTGAGATGCCTGACCTGATTCAAGCGCGCGCATTGCTGCAAGAATTGGGTAAATAGAGATTCTGCTTTATGTAGCATGGACGAAGCTTCACTGCTCGACCCCCTGACCGGCGCGCTCACACGCGCGACATTTCATGAGCGTTTGCGCGCGTGCGTGGAACGCGCGCGGCGCGAAAATTCTGCGTGCTCGGTGCTGCTGTTTGACCTCGACCATTTCAAAAGCATCAACGACGCATTCGGGCACGCGCGCGGCGATGAGGCGTTAGTACAAGTGGCGCGTTGTGTGCGGCAGACAGTGCGCGAGACAGATTTACTTTTTCGTTACGGCGGCGATGAGTTTGTAGTCATTGCGCCCGACACGAACAAAGCCCAAGCCGCCGAACTCGGCAACCGTCTGCTCGAAGCGATTCGCGCGAAACCCCTCGGCAAAGACGGCGCGCTGCGCCTCTCCATCAGCGTCGGCGTCGCAACCTTCCCCGACGACATTACCGATGAAAATGTTTTGTTTGAAAAAGCCGATGCGCGCAATTACGAAGCGAAACGGCGCGGACGCGCGCGCGTCGTTTTCGATGAAGCGAGCGCCGCGCCCGAGTTACCGTTTGCGGAACTTTCGCGCATCATCGAACGCGACAATGTATTGGAAGCCGCACAAAATTTTTTGAACGCACTCGCACAAGAATCACGCGGCGTCTTGGGCATCGTCGGCGAAAAGGGCGCGGGACGCTCGCGCGTTTTGTTGGAAATAGAAAAACGCGCGCGGCTGCAAGGGTTTGAAATTCTCGCGCTGCGCGGTTCATCACGCGTTCAAGACAAACCATATCGTGTCTTGGCAAACGCATTGAACCAATTCTCCAACGCGACGTTGGAACGATTCACGCCGGAGGAATTAGACACTGCACTGCAACAGCCACTCGGCGCAGCCGGACACGAGCGTTTGTTGCTCTGTGTGGACGACATGCCCGAAGTGGATTGGGGCACGCTCGACCTCATGCGTCAACTCATCGCGCGTTCGACGCTTCCCGTTCTGGGATTGGTTTATACCACTGACCCGGAACACGCGCGCGTCGACGCGCCGTTTGATGTGCCGCTTGCGGAACACGCGACGCTGCAACCGCTTTCGAGAAACGCGCTGCAAATTTGGCTGCGCGTGTTGATGCAATGGGAACCGCCTGCGGAATTTGTAACGTGGTTGGAAAAATCAACGCGCGGACTGCCGCGCGATGTCGAACGCTTGCTAAAACATTTGCTCAAACAAAACGCGTTGACGCGAAACGACGCGGATTGGACGCTGGCGGAAAATTACGCGAGCATCGGCGCCGCAGGAATGAGGCAGTGGCAAGAACGCATTATCCCCAACAACTTGCCCGCCGCTCTCACGAGTTTTGTCGGACGCGAAACTGAGCTCGCCCAAGTGCGAGAGCTGCTTGGCACAACGCGGCTCTTGACTGTCGTCGGCGCGGGCGGATTGGGGAAAACGCGTTTGACGTTGCAAGCGGCAAAAGAATCGCTCTATAGTTTTCCCGACGGCGTTTGGCTCATTGAACTCGCGCCCATTTCCGAACCATCGCTTGTGTTGTACACGATTGCGTCCGTGCTGGGCGTGCGCGAGGAACCAGCGCGCCCGCTCCTCGAAACGATTTGCGCGTGGTTGAGCAACAAAGAGCTCTTGCTCATTCTCGACAACTGCGAACATCTCATTGAGACATGCGCGCAGTTGGCGCACAAGGTTTTAACAACCAGTCCAAACGTTCGGATTCTGGCGAGCAGCCGCGAAGCGCTCGACATTGCGGGCGAAATGGTCTATCGCATGCCCGCGTTGGAAACGCCTGACCCACAAAAAAATTTTTCCGTCGGCGAGTTGATGCGCTTTGAATCGGCGCGGCTGTTTTTGGAACGCGCGTCGTTCGCCGTTTCCAATTTCAATTTGCGCGCGGACGAGACGCCGCTCGTCGCGCAAATCTGCCGCCAATTGGACGGCATTCCGCTTGCGCTCGAACTCGCCGCCGCGCGCCTCAAAGCGTTGTCGTTACAAGAAATTGCAGAAGGTTTGAATGACCGCTTTGGTTTGTTGACACGCGGGAATCGCGCGGCACTGCCGCGTCAGCAAACTTTGCGCGCGTTGGTGGATTGGAGTTACGACTTGCTCACGGACGACGAACGCGCGTTGCTGCGGCGGCTGGCGCTTTTTTCCGGCGGTTGGACGCTCCAAGCAGCAGAAGCAGTTTGCGGTCGTGCAGCAAGTGAAAACATTTCCGTAACATTGAAACAGCTCACGGACAAATCGCTTGTCAAGTACGATGAGCGCGCGGCACGCTTTGCGATGCTAGAAACGATTCGCCAATACGCGCACGAAAAACTGGCGGCGACGAATGAGCCGCACGAACTGCGTGAGCGGCACACAAATTATTTTTTGGATTTCGCGGAACAGACGGAACCACAGTTGATTGGCGCGCAGCGCGCGAAATGGGTGCCGCGCTTGGAATCCGACCACGACAATTTGCGCGCCGCGCTCGAACACAGCTGCGCGCAAAACGCAGACCGCGCGCGTCGCATGGTTGGCGCGTTGGGTTGGTTCTGGTATTTTGCCGACCATCTCAACGAAGGACACGCGTGGTGTTTGCGCGCGCTCGCGACGGATGAACATGCCGCGTCAGAATTTGCGCACGCGCGCGCATTCAACGCGGCGGGAATTGTTTCAGGCAATCTTGGTTACAATGACGAATCGCGCGCGCGGCTCGAAGCAAGCATAGAGTTGTGGCAGTCGCTTGATGAACCGCGTCGTTTTGTCGAAACG
>JAKOPZ010000278.1 GCA_029778615.1 Chloroflexota bacterium
ACAACAGCGCGTCGTGTTCGCGTTGCGCGAAAAAATCTTGTCTCCCAACATTGTGCCAAAAATTCCCGCGCTGTATCAACAATTGCAAGACGCGGTGCAAACGGATTTTGGCACGCTCGACTTACCCGGACTTGTCCAAATCGGAACGAATGTGAAACCGGGCAACATTCGCGGGCGCGTGATTGACGAAACGATGTGGAATTTTTGGACGACGCCGGATGGGAAATCGGTATTGGTGTTTGATAAGAATAAAGTGCGCGCGGCGGTGGATGATTTATTTAACGCGCCGACCATCGAAGAGAGCAATATAACGTGTTACTGACGACCCGGTTCGCAATTCCTCAGGGGTTTTCGTTTTTCAAAAAATCCACTTGACCCGCGCTTGTGTGTGCCGCCTGCACCGCATCTTTTTCAAGCCGCGCTTCCAACCTTTCCCGATGCGTTTGCGCCAGCGCGCGCGTTTCGCTGTCCGCCGCTTGATGCTGTGAGACGAAAACATAAATCGCCAACGCGCGTGTTTCCTTCCCCTGCCGTTCCGCGACCCGGGCAATTCCGTTGAGCGCGTCGAGCGCACGCGGCACTGCATCAATTTCGCGTCCGAGTACGAGTGCGGCAGAGTATTCTTGGAATGCCCGCGGCAGCTCGTTGGCGGCAAGCGCAACATCACCCAACCCGATGCGCGCAAAACACTCGCCGCGCCGCGTGCCGATGCGTTGATAGGTTTCCAACGATTCTTGATAGAGCAAGCGCGCCTTTTGCAATTGCTGACGCCGCAGTTCGACAGTTCCGAGATTTTTCAACATGGACGCCGCGCGCTCGGGCAGCGCCAAATCACGCGCCAGCGTCAGGGAACGCCGATAGAGTGCCTCCGCATCGTCGAGGCGCCCTTGCACCAACGCGACCTCGCCCAAATTACCGGAAATGATGCAAACGCCGCGCAGGTCACCCACCTGCTCAAACAACGGGAGCGCGCGTTCCAATTCTTGGCGCGAGGTGTCGTAATCTCCCGCGTTCGCGTCTACAACTCCCAAATTCAGTGACGCGGCAGCGAGTCCGCGTTTTTCGTCGAGCGCTTGTGCCAGCGCGGCGGCTTGATTGAAATGCTCGCGCGCGTCTGCATCGTGCCCGCGGTGCATCGCGACCAAGCCCAAATTGTTATAGGCGTCCAGACTCAAGTATCGGTCGTCAAGAGACTCGGCGGCTGTGAGGGCATCGCGATAGTACGATTCTGCTTTTGCATACGCCGCGCGTCCGAGTGCGACATTCCCCAACTGCAGCAAACAAAATCCTGTTTCCACAGAATCTTGTTCGGCACGCGCCAATTCGAGCGCCGTTCCCAATTCCTCCTCCGCGGCATCGAACTCGGTCAAAAAATACAACACGCCGCCCCAACGCGCCCGCGCCACGCGCGACCTTTCGGCAGCCGGTTCGAACAATTCTTTGCCAAAACGGAACAGCGCGCCCGCTTCCAGATAACGATAGAGCACCGGCGCCGCGGAATCCAACGCCGCCGCGTTACCCCCGGCAATCGTCGTTTGCCATGCCGCGCGTACGTTCTCCCATTCGAGGCGCAGCTCTGCCACTGTCTGCGCTTGGGTCGGACCCACAATACGTTCCGCGCGCGCGGTCAAGAATTCCAGATAATAGTTTGCATGACGCACGTGCGTGTGCGCCGCGAACGCCGCATCGCGTTCCAATTCGTCATTCGCAAATTCGCGCAGCACCTGATGCATTTCCAAACGTTCGTCCGCGCCATGCCACAAAAATGCCTTGTCGCTCAAGCCGCGCAACAGAGACCATGTCGCGCCCGCGACCGCACGCGCGGCGTCCGCCGTGAATCCTGCGCGGAACACAGCCAACTGCCGGACTGCCGCGCGTTCCTGGTCCGCGAGCATGCGCCACGACGAATCGAACACCGCGCGCAAACTGCTTTGCCGCTGTGCGGCGTCGCGCAGGTCTGATTCCAAAATGCCCAATTCATTTTCCAAATCGCGCGCGATGGCGTCCACACTTTGCGTGCGCGTCAAACCCGCCGCCAATTCGAGCGCGAGCGGAAAGCCCTCCACCAGACGCGCGATCCGCACTGCTCCCGGCGCGGTGTTTTGAGACAAGGCGAACGCGGGGTCGAAACGCCGCGCCCGTTCCGCAAACAAAACCAAAGCGTCGGCGTCCGCGTCCGTCTGTTCAACCACATGCGGAAACGCCAAGCCGCGCAGTGGAAACAATTGTTCCCACTGCAGCGCGAGACGTTCGCGCGAGGCAACCAACAGTTTCACCTCCGGCGCGTTTTGCAGTAACTGCGCCAGTTCGGACGCGCGCGCGACGGCAAGCTCGAAATTATCAAGCACCAGAAGCAATTCCTTGTCGCGCAGAAATTCGCCCAACTGCACCATTGGCTCGCTTGCGCGCGCGAACGTCAAACCAAACGCCGCGCCCAACGGAAACGCGAGGGATTGCGCCCCGTCCGTTTCAAGCAGTGCGAGGTACGCCGCGCCGTGCAAAAAGTGCGCGGCTTGGCTGCGCGCAATCTCCAGAGCGAGCCGCGTTTTGCCAACGCCCCCCGGTCCCAACAACGTCACCAAACGCGTCGTGGGCTGCGCGAGCATTTGTGACAAAGCAGCGCATTCGTCTGCCCGTCCGATAAAACGCGTGGGCAACGCGGGCAACGGCGCGGCAAGCGGTCGCGCGCTGCGAATGCGTTCAAACAGCGCGGTTGTTTCGGGCGAAGGTTCAACGCCAAATTCGTCGCGCAAGATTTTGCGCACCGTCTGATATTGCGCCAGCGCCTTGAGTTTTTCTCCCCCGCGCGCGAGCAGGAGCATTTTTTGACGATGCGCATTTTCATTCCATTCGTCCAACGCCAACAAGCGGTCGAGCGCGTCGAGCGCCGCATCCGTTTCGCCGTGTTCGCTTGCGTTCTGCGCGCGTTGTTCGAGACGGCGCACCGCCAGGGCGCGATAGTGTTCGCGCTGCTCGACGACCCATGCTTCAAAATCGGGGGCATGTTTTACCCCGAGCGTCGCAAGAAAATCGCCCTGATAAAGTTCTTTAATATTCGCGGCGCGGTCTGCGCTCAATTCTTCCGCGTCCAACACATAGGGCTGGGTGCGGTCGAATGCAACGGTATGTTTATCAAAGACGAGATGTTCGGCGACGACATGCCGCAGAGAGGATAACGCTTTGCGCAAATTGGTTTGTGCTTCGGCTTCGGGCATGTCGCCCCACAAAAGCGCGGCGAGTTGTTCGCGGCTGTGGGGTTTGGCGGTCACGGCAAGAAAAATAAAGAGGGCGATGGCTTTCGAGGTGAGGTCGCGGCTTTTGCTTTCACCGTCACGGGAGAGTTGAACCTGCCCCAGCGTAGTAATTTCCAATTTCGCTGACATGGCACACACTTGCAAATTTCACAAAAATTTCACGGCGGACTGATAAATTATAGCCACTCGCGCGGACGCTGACAACTCTCCATTCAAAGGAAATATCCAATGCGCCAGACTCGCACTTTTCTCGTACGTCTGCTCGTTGATGACGCCGACCCGACACAGTTGCGCGGTCAGTTATCCGAGCCGGGCAGCGACGATGAATGGCATCATCGCTTTGCCGATGTTGACGAATTCTTGAACGGACTGCGTCAACGCCTCACTCCCGCGTTACTTTCAGACCTTATCAAGTTCGACCACGTTGACCACGAGACCAATTCATAAATCTTGATGCCGCGCGCACACACAATCTGACGCCGGCGACATCCGATTCATCCAAAGGAGAAAAAGAGATGAAGCAGTTCAGACTCATTACAATAGCTTTGCTTGCGGTGGGGTTCATAGCGCTCGCCGGAACCACCTCCCCGGTCCACGCACAAGCAGTGACCCATTCGGCGAGCACGACGATTCTTGCCGCTCAAGTTCTGCAGCGTGACGGCACATTGAATTTGCAGCGAGGTTTCAACGGCGCGCTCGATTTGGCGGGCTGGCATGTTGCACTCGACCCGCAGCGCGGACCTGTTTTCGCGCCCGCCGCGCCAACCGATGACGAGTGGTCCGGACTCGCCAACGGCGTAAGCCATCAAGCCGGCTATGACAGAACCGGCGCCTCGGCGATTGCCGTCAGCGGCGGCGACGTATATGTCGCGGGTCCCTTTACCCAAATCTGCGGCGACCCCACATGTACCAGCGGCAATATCACTGTGAACCACATTGCCAAATGGGATGGGGCGAATTGGTCGGCGCTCGGGCATGGTGTGAGCACAGGATTCTATTCGTACGGCATTACCGCTCTCGCCGTCAACGGGAGCGATGTGTACGCGGCAGGTGATTTTAGCGATGCGTGCGGAAATGATGCGTGCGACAGCGGCAATACAAAAATGAATTTCGTCGGCAAATGGAACGGCACAAATTGGTCACCGCTCGGTCACGGCGTCAGTGATTTGGCGCGCGCGATTGCAGTTGATGGCAGCGATATGTATGTCGGCGGCGCGTTTGCAGCGGCATGTGGCAACGACGCGTGCGATAGCGGAAACGTCACCATGAATCGCATTGCGAAATGGGACGGCAATAATTGGTCGCGGCTGGATTTTGGTGTGCACACGGATGTACACGCGATTGCTATCAGCGGGACGGACGTGTACGTCGGCGGCAGCTTTGATTATGTCTGTACAGAAATTACTTGCGGGACGGTTCCGCCGTTATCCAACAAAATCGCGCGCTATTCCACCACGGGAAACAGCTGGACGCCTCTGGACAATGGCGTCAACGCGACCGTCCTCGCGATCGCCGTCAACGGCAGCGATGTGTATGTGGGGGGAGTCTTTGTCGGGCTGTGCGCTACGAATGATTGCAATACGCTGGGCACGCAAGTGAATCACATCGCACATTGGAACGGTTCCACATGGTCAGCTCTCGACAACGGCGTCCACGCGAACGTGAACGCGCTCACGCTCGATGGCAGCAATCTCTATGTCGGCGGCGATTTCACCGAGACTTGCGGCAATGAGACTTGCGACAACGGCAACACGTTGATGCGGTATGTTACGCGTTGGGATGGCAGCGGTTTTTCGGAAGTGGGCAGCGGAGTGGATGACCGCGTGATTGCACTGGCAGACGATGGAACGAATACTTACGCGGGTGGAAACTTTACACAAACCTGCGGCAATGCAACTTGCGACAGCGGGAATCTCAAAGTGAATCACATCGCGATGTATGGTCCTGCGGCGACATGTGTGACCAAACCCGCCAAACCCACCCTCCGAGTGCCGGCGAACAACACAGCCGAGAACAAGCTGCGCGTAAAACTCAAATGGCATTCGGCAATCTGCGCGGACACGTACAACGTCGTCGTCAAAGACGCCGCGACGGGACACAAGGCAGACATCAAAAAAGGATTGACCAAACTGAAATACAAAACCAAAGCGCTCGGCAGCGGCGAAACCTACAAATGGTTTGTGCAAGCGTGCAACGCGAACGGCTGCAGGAAATCGGCAGCGCGAACATTCAAGGTGAATTAGAAATCACGGCGAGCCAATTGGCTCGCCGTTTTCTTGTACGATTCATCTCATCAAAAACTGCATTCCCCACAACACTGCCATTCCCACCGCAATCGTCACAAGCACATTTTTTGTGCGCCATGCGACCAAAACAGCGACGATGCCCGCAAAGAGTCGCGGATTCAGCAGTGACAAATTGACCGCGCCATTTTGAAAAACAAGTTCGGGCAGTGTGATTGCAGACAAAATGGCGACGGGCACAAAGGTCAGCGCGCGGACGAACCACAACGGCATCGTCACGCGCCCGTGAATCGCGATGAATGACAGGCGAATGAGAAACGTCGCGATGCCGCACGCGAGAATCGTGAGCCAGAGGTTTAAGGTTGGTTCCATGTGTCGAGACCTGACGGGTTTTCAGAATGTTTGCTTTGTCCGACGCGAACGCGATGGATTACACGCATGTCCTACGGGTGCGAACGAGACCCGTCAGGTCCTGTACGCGCGCGTCTCTAAAACAAATCCCACCGCGATGGCGGCGAGCGCGGCGACGATGTAACCCAACTTGTACGGCAGTCCGAACGCGACCACGCCGCCGATTCCCGCGACGATGGCGCAAATCACGTACGCACGATTTTTCAACATCGGCAGAACAATCGCGATAAACGTCAGCGGCAGCGCGAAATCGAGCGACCATTCGGGCGGCACTTGCGCCCCGACAAAGATGCCAACCGCCGTGCTGACTTGCCAAAAACTCCACAGCGTGATGCCCGCGCCGAACAAGAACCAATGCCGATTCTGCGCGCTGCCCTCTTTTTGAAAATGGGCAATGGCAATCGCGTACGCTTCATCCGTCAACAGATACGCGAGCAGAATCTTCCACCCTGCGGACAGTTTTTCGAGGTACGGCGCAACGGACGCGCTGTAGAGGGCATGCCGCAAATTCACAAAGAACACGGTGAGAACCAAAATCAGCGCGGGCGTTTGCGCGACGATGAGCGGCGCGGCGATAAACTGCGACGAGCCGCCGAAAATCACCGAAGACATGGCTTGCGCGATGGACGCGGGCACGCCGAGCTGAATCGCCAGCGCGCCGTAAATGAACCCGAACGGCACGACGCCGACCATCAACGGCAGTTCCGCGCGCACGCCGGCAAAGAATTCTGTGCGAGGATTCATGTGTACATTTGTAGGGGCGTAGCATGCTACGCCCCTACGTTAATTTTTGTCTCGCCAACTCCAACTGCTCGCGCACCGCGCCCGTTCCGCCAAACACATCGCGCGACTTTACCGACGCGTCGAAATCAAAGACAGAATATACGTCGCCATCAAATTTCTCCGACGCCGCGCGAAAATCGTCGAGCGATAACGCGGACAATTTCACGCCGCGCGTTTCCGCCAATTTCACCAACGCGCCGACAATGTGATGCGCTTGACGAAATGGC
>JAKOPZ010000052.1 GCA_029778615.1 Chloroflexota bacterium
CTAACGCGAACGCCATCGCGCCCACGTGCAGCCAACGAATGACAACACTCAGCAACTGATGGTCAAGCATGAGCGTCACGGCTGAACGCTCGCGGCAAGCTTCAATAGCTCGTCGCGTGAGAAGGCGGCGACGGGCGCGTGCAGTTCGAATCCGACATCGCCGCGTTTCCAATCGAGAACCCACCAATCCAATTCGCGAACGAGATAACCCGGCGCGCCCGCGACGCTCACCTGCTGCGCCTCGGGGGCATACCGCGCGCTGCCCCAGCCCGCGCTTGCAAAACGCTCCGTCCAATTCATCTGTGTCAACTCGAACCACTTGTTTCCCGCTAAACGATAGAGCTGATAAATGAACGTACGCCGCTGGTGGTCATACGTGCTGTCATCAACCTCCACGTGGTCAAGCAAAGCATCGGTCGGCAGACTCTGGACTTGAAAAAGCGGCAGATTGACAGCGGCTTGCGCGGCGTCGAGCGAAGAGAAAACTTGGCGCAAGGGTTGGGGTATGTCGAACATTGTTCTGCCCGCTTTGATTCCGGGCACGACAACATACGCGATTGCGGTTGTATATCCCGGCGCGGACACCCAGACGCGCACGCTGACCTCTTCACCCTGAAAGTTGTCTTGCCATGCGCCCGACCATTCTCCCTGCACGTTTTCTCGCAGTGGACGACCGGAAAAACTGTTGTAACTCGATGTCTCTAACATCCCCCACATTGACACATTCGGCGCCTCGCCGCGCGCATCCGTCACCTTGACGCGCCAACCGTTCCGGTCTGCCTCCAGCTTTGCCGTGAGCTGTTGTGACGGTTTGGGCGGCTCGATGTGAAGCGGAATGGGTCCCGTTTCGAGATGCAGCCAGAGATTGTCGGCATAATTTCCATTCTCTGGCGCGCGGCGACTGAATTGTGTCAACGCCCACAGCGCGTATGCGTGATTGAATGACGCGTCAGGCAACGGGACATGGAAATTGACGGTCGCGGAAATGACCTTGCCGGGCGCAAGTTCTCCCAGGTACGGCGGGCCCGGCATTGACGGCTCATACCAAGGAAACGGCGGCGCTGCATGTTCCTGTTCGTCCATCAGAAACACTTGCGCGAGGTCATGCCCAATCCCGACGAAAACGGTTTCTTGCCCATCGTTGCTCAACGTGAGTTGCGCGTGCGCGCCTTCGCCCGCGACAAACGTATCTTTGGGAATTTCGATGCGAAAGGTTATACCATCGCGACGCGCGGTTGCGCTTATCGTTGCGTCGCGTTGAATCGCCACCGCGTTTGGTGTGGGGAACGGATGCGCGGTCGCACGCGCGGCAATCGTCGCTTGCGCCAAATCCCACGGCACAACGGTCGGTGTGCGCGGGTCAATGACTTTGGTCGGGGCAGGCGATTCGGGCGGATATGGGGCAGCGGTCGGTTCGTACTCTATCGTCGGCGTCGGCGCATCGCGCGGCGCGCCGGCGAACTGCGGACCGAGCACGCGTTCGAGTGCATCGAGCGTCGCCTCATCACGTCCGATGTAAAAAACAATGAGCCGATTTGTGCGATAGAAATGCGGCACGTCCGCCCAATCTACCGTAGCGTTTCCAATCTCGACGCCATCGGGCGAAATCTTGCTCGCCTGTGCTTTCGCGTCTTGCTCGCCCGGATATTCGAGCACCGCGACGCGTGCGCGCGGCAGCGTAAGCATTCGCTGCTTGACGGTGAAAACGGGATTCAGAATTTCTTCGCCCGGTTCGGCGGGAATGCCCTGCGCGCGCAGCGCCGCGACCAAACTCGCGTAATCGGTGATTCCGCTGCGCGGCGTGGGTGTCGTGGGTGCCATCGCGTCGGGTGCGCAGCCCACAGCAAAATTGAGGATTAGCCCTATGTGCAGCAAGATGACCAGAAGGATTCTCGGCATCGGAATCTTTGTCGTAAGCGGCTTATTGTTCAAGCAGCACACTGTTGACCATCCAATCCAAAAGGGTGGCTTGATATTCAAACAGCGGTCCTTTACCGCCCGTGCCGCTGAGTGAGGTCTGAATGCGATAGACCAAGCCGTCGTGAACCGTCTCGAATGTTCCTATCCGGTCTTGTGCTGTTTTACCCGACTCGACACGCCGATACCAGTTGATACCGTTAATCGTCACGCGTTCGCCCTGCAGCGCGTTGGTCTTGGCATTCAGGTCCATCCACAATTCAAACTTGGCGAATCCTTCGCGCGCAGGACTATTTGGGGGAACATTCTGCGCGAGAATGTGCGACGCATCCGCTTTGGGGTCGAGATACCAATTGCTTGGATAGGCGATAAAGACGCTGCGGTTCTGGTTATTGATTTTCGTCCATAGTGTCGTTCCCTTGAAACCCAACTGCTGTAACGGAATCGCGGGCTCACCGTGCGCGCCTACAACTTTCAAGATTTCGACAAACGAATAGCACGCGCCCACTTCGCCCACTTTTGGAGGCAGAAATGAGAGGACCCGCAGCGAAATCGTCTGCTGTGCGGACGATGCGAGCAATTTTTGTTTTTCCAACTCACTCAACCCGCTGAGGTCGAGATTGATGATGGGTTGATTCAATTCATTCTTGCTGTTGACGGTGTTGCCTTGTTTGAGCAGAGCAAGCAAGAAATCAATCAATGGCTTGGAACCGCCTGTCACGAGAAAACTATCACAGGATTTGGTCTCGCCCCACGCCGAGCGCGTGACGTGAGTAAAATATCCCTCCAGCGTCGCCAAGCCAATTACTGTATTTCCGCTTGCGTCGGTGAAAAGGCATTGACCTTGACGGCAGTAATCGTCAGCCAACTCGTATTGGAGCGGACCATCGGGAACACTCGTTGGCTTTGGCGGTGCGGAGGACAGCGGGGTGGGGACTGCGCGTGTGGGCGAAGCAATGGGCGTTGGCGTCACCGCCAACTGCTGCGCGATTTCAGGAATCGTCGCAAGTCCATCCAACTGCTTGGCAAGGTGTGCGGCATCAGACGAGTTCGGGTCGAGTTCCAGCGCGCGCGCCAATTCGCTGCGCGCGCCGGAATAGAAGGGTTCGGGTGTGAGAGACCAGGCGCGGTCGGAGAGAAAGCGCGCGTATGCCAGATGCACGGATGCATCGTTCGGCGCGAGCGCGGTCGCTCGTCGAAACGCGGCATCGGCAAGCCAGCCCAAATGGTCGGCAATCTCGGAATCTTCGAGCCACCAATTCTTGATGGGAATCGCGTCGCGGTACGCTTGACCCAACTTTATTTGCGCGGCGGGGTCATTTGGTTTTCGTTTCACCTGCTCGCGCGCGTCCAGAATCGCCTGCCACAAATCGGGGCGCACCATTTGCAAGTGAACATTGTCGCGGGGCGTTGGTTCCAAATTTTCAAAATGCCAACGCAGTTGATTGCCGTCCACAACGAATGGCGGAGTGGTCGCAGAATAAGCAATACTTGCGTCGCGCGGCTCGACCATCTCGAAATTCGCCGCGTAGGGAAATTGAAAAATGATGTCGCCTTCACCAATCGGACCGCGCCAGCCCGCGCCCGTTTCGAGAATGTAATAGAAATCCACACTGCCGTAATAATCCGCGCCGAACGTGCGATACTGCACGCGCACATTCACATCGCGCCCCGCGGGAAAATCTACACGCCACACCGCCCACGGTGCGCCGTTCTCATGTACCGTATGATTTGGTACGGACGCGCCGTTCACAAATACTTCCATGCGCTCAATCGCGTTGCCAAATTCAGCCGGCGAATGTCCGCCGTTGATTGGAAAACTTTTGGGAAAGCGCACATCCATCGTCTCGTCGGTGTTACCCAAATTGCGCAGCGTAAAGTCGGCGGTGACGCCCGCGACAGGTGTGGTGTTTGTCGCCCCGCGCGCAATGGGCTGGACATCAAGCACGACGCGTTCGCGCAGCATTTGCACCTGCGTGCCCTCACCTGGCGCAATACTGCTGGCTGCCGCTTGTGGGTCAGGCGCGACGTCGGCGCGTGCAAGCGGCGCGGTCCAACACAAAAAGATAAGCAGAAGAGAAATCAAAACGCCGAACGAGGTGGTTTTTATTTTCATCTCTAGTCCTCACTCGAGTTGCAGCGTATGTGCGACCGCGTCAAATACGCGTCCGTCGCCTTGCCCGCGCAGAATGAGCACACGCGCGTCGTTCCACACAATCAGCACGTGATTGATTTCGCCGAATTCGCCCAGCGTCTCGAACCGCCGCGCGGGCTTGCCGTCAATCATCACATCTCGCGAATCGAACGCGGTCAACACCCCGCCGCGGTCGAGAATTTGCCCGGGACCTGCTTCGGCGAGCGCATCCCGCTGGAGCGCGTCAAGATTCGCATTTGCATCATAAAAAGTTTCGATTGCGAGATACGCCTTGCCGCTGAATGGCGCATAGTTGGGCGGCGACGTGGTGATTTCATCCGCGCTCACAATGCGGCACATGGCGCAGCCGTAAATGAGATATTGCCAACCTTGCCCGAGGCGCCAACCGTTGGGATAACGCAGCGAGTAGCGTCCGTTCGGCTCGCGATAGATTTCTGTCAGCGCGGGCAGCGGCGCACGCGGCGCGGTGGGAATGTGCGCGAGCAAACTGTCCCAATTCGATTGTCCATAATAACCGACAGCGTGCGGCGCGGGCATTCGCGTTCCGGGAACGATTTGCGCTTGACCATTCGCAGGATTTGCCGCCATCAAGAGCATGTCATCGCCTTTGCGTTGGACGTAATATAAAACTGAACCGTCGTCACTCCACGTCGGCGCGTCTTGAAACGCGTCAACTGTATTCAAACGCCAGTGCTTGCCCGTTTTCGGGTCGAGCAAATAGACGCGCCGGGCGAGGATCGCCTTGTTCTCGAAACTCATCCAATCTGCCCACTCGTCGCCTGTATCCTCTGCGCGCACTGCCGCGTAGGCGATGAGGTTGCCGCGCGGCGACCATGTGACGATGCCGGGGATTTGCTCGGTCATCGTCACAACCGTCGCCACTTGGTTCGTTGTGGTGTTGAAAATGGTGAGCCACTTGCTCACTTGTGCGGAACGATAGCCGCCTGCGGTGAACGCGAGCGCGGAACTGTCCGGTGCCCAACTCTGATATTTTGGATTCATCAGCGCGGATTCGGCAAGTCGTGTGACCTTGTTGTTCTGTACATCGAGTACCCAGAGACCCAAGCCATCCGTTCCGCCGGAGGCGTCTGGTCCAACCCAAAAGAGCAGATAGCGCTGATTTGGCGACCAGCCGTCGAAAATTGCAAGTTCAGGCGGCTCGCCCGAAGACTCGAACGATAGCGTGGGCGTAGTGGGCGTGTCAACTGGAATTTGCACCTGCCAGATTTGAAGCGACGCGCCGGATTGCGGTTGCAGTTGTGGGTCGAGCCAGTAGTTGTTCCGTGCGACAAATAAACGGCGGCTGTCGGGCGACCAATTCACATCGCTCGCTATGCTGCCCGGCGGAAAAATCGGGAAAACTTTTCCCGCGCGATTTTTCAATTCTAAACTGCCGACGCGCGTATCCAGTACTGCCGTCCACTTGCCGTCGGGCGATGCGATTTCTTGGAGTTGACCGTATGGATTGGGATACGGCGTGGGCGAAACGATAGCAGGAATTACGCTTACGACCAGTCCGTGATCAGTCCACAAATAGAGCCGCGTCTCGTCGCCCGGCGCAACGCCAATGCGATAGACCGCGCCAACATTCCATGGTTCGCTGGCGCGCCACGTCTCACCCGCATCGTCACTGATGAACAATCCTTGTGCTGTGCCGAGATAGAGGCGCGTGTTCACGACGGGATCGCGCACGAAGGTATGAATGCCATTGAACCCCAGTTGATTGGACCTTCTGAACTTGACAAACATCTCTTGGTCAAGCACATGCCAAGCATCTTGATCAGGACTCACCGCGCCGTGCTGCAAGCGCGTGAGCACAGCGTGCGAATCCAACCCATCGGGTGATGTCTCCGTGAGCGCAAAGGGCGCGGGCAAATCGCCGCCAACCAGCAGCGGCGTCCAGCGATACGCGCGGTCATTCGGCGGCAAACCCGTGTTGAATTCTTGCCACGTCTTGCCGCCATTCAGACTGCGGTAAATTCCAAAGTCGGTGCCCGCGTAGAGTGCGTTCACGCCGTTCCTGTCGAGCAAGAGTGACGTCATCCCTTCGTGATTGGGAAACGAGGTTTCACTTTTCAAAAAAGGCGGAAAGAAGCCGGCATAAACTTGCTCCCAGGTATCGCCGCCATCGCTGCTGCGATACAAGCCCGTCTGTTCGCGCGGCACTTCACCTTCGCGCCACGCGTAGATCCACTGCCCCGCGTTTTCATCCGTTGTCCACGCCGCCACGTGGTCTTGAATCGTCTGCCACGTTTCCCCGCGATTCGCGCTGCGAAAGAGCGTCCAATGCGCGCGGACGACAAGATAACGCGGCGCAAGTGCGCTCAGTTGGATATCTTGCTGGGGAATGATGAAAACCGAATTGGGACGAATCGCGGGTGGTTCAAACGACTCTTCGGGTGCAGGCAGTGGGAGTTTCTGCCACGTCTGTCCGCTGTCGAGCGTGCGATAGAGCGCGTTGGTGACGAGCAGCGCGTACATCGCGTGAGAGTTGTTGGGGTCCGCGGCAAAGGACGCGACCGGCGCGGGGAGTGTTTGCGCGGGGGCGACGCGCGTTGGGGGAGGAACGGTCGCTGACGGCGTGGAAATTTTCGGCGGCTTCGGTGTGAGATTGGAGGTTTGAGAGGTCGCGGGTGCTCGCGCGTCGGGTGCTGCTGTTCGAGTTTGTGGCGTGTCGAGTAGAATCGCCGCCTGTTGATTGCAGGCAACCACAGAGAATGCAAGCAAACAAGTCAGCAGCAGGCGCATAAGCAATTGCATTCATATCATAGACCATCATGCCGCTCAAATTGTTCCCACGCCGCGCGGCGATGGAGCCGGTTCCACACCATTCGCTGAATGATGACTGATGTTACACACAATGCCGAAAAATTCGTTTGCAAACGTAGGACAAATTTGAAATTTGTCTTACCAGTGCATCACGTCAGTGATAAAACATTTCATTCCCCTTTGGCGAAAGCATCTTTTTCAAACGCTGTTCCCAGGTGCGGCGTGCGGCATAGCGTCGCTGTTCCGCGAGCAAAATGCGTAATTATCGCATTTCGTCGGTCGGTCAACACACTGAAATTCATTCAAAAGGCGAATCGCAAGATTGGGCATTTTTCATTTGATTCATTCTGTCTCTGGGGGTGGAATTCGCCTCTGCCACCGCGCGCCGCTTGAGGGCAGAATTCATACGTTTCCCACAACAGCTGTACCACCAAAATGAGTTCCCCCGACTTTTGAACTAAGGCGACTGCAAAGATACCGTCTTGATTGTCAAGCCGCTTTCATCTGCTGAATCGCGAATTCGGCATCGAACGGGCGACCCGACTTGAGGACTCCATAGACCCAGTGCAAATACTTGTGCATGATCGCACCCAAGATGCTCCGCGTGTGTTTGCCGCGTGCGCGCAAGCGCTCAGCGAAAGCTTGGACGGCAGGATTGTAAC
>JAKOPZ010000279.1 GCA_029778615.1 Chloroflexota bacterium
ACAACAGCGCGTCGTGTTCGCGTTGCGCGAAAAAATCTTGTCTCCCAACATTGTGCCAAAAATTCCCGCGCTGTATCAACAATTGCAAGACGCGGTGCAAACGGATTTTGGCACGCTCGACTTACCCGGACTTGTCCAAATCGGAACGAATGTGAAACCGGGCAACATTCGCGGGCGCGTGATTGACGAAACGATGTGGAACTTTTGGACAACGCCCGACGGCAAATCGGTGCTGGTCTTTGACAAAAATAAAGTGCGCGCGGCGGTGGATGATTTGTTCAACGCGCCGACGATTGAGGAAAGCAAGGTGGTGTGTCAGTGAATTTTCGATTTTCGATTTTCGATTTCGGATTTGTGTTACAATTTTTTCCATAATGCAAGAGCAAAAATTCGTACTGGACCTTGACCCCATTGATTGGCAGCAAATGGAATTGTTGGCGCGCGTTTCGCCCGCGCAGCGTTTGTTGACGATGATGGCGGCGAGCGAATTTGCCTTGGCGGGGCTGCGCGGCGCATTTCGGCGACGTTATCCGGAATTGTCGCCGAGTGAAATCAATATGCGCGTTCTCG
The DNA here is from genome assembly GCA_029778615.1 of Chloroflexota bacterium. GTDB lineage: Bacteria > Chloroflexota > Anaerolineae > UBA4142 > SHND01 > SHND01. The sequence goes on from JAKOPZ010000279.1 coordinate 571, forward strand.
CGTACGTGACGCCACTGCGCGGCATCGAAATCAAATGAGTCTTGTCGCTTTTTACATCGAAGTTGTGCGCGCGCTTGACGAACTCGACGCACCGTACATGATTGTCGGAGCGTTTGCCGGTTCAGTCTATGGATTGACGCGCACAACGTATGATGTGGACATTCTCGTTGATTTGAAAGAGGAACATTTTCTTGCGCTTGCCGCGCGTTTCCCATCGCCGCGCTTTTATGCAGACCCTGACCAGATGCGCGACTCGACGCGCATGGGTATCATGTTTAACCTGATTGATTCCACGCGTGGCGCAAAAGCAGACCTTGTTCCCCTTTCGCGCGAACCTGATTATCGCTATGCTTTTTCACGCCGCATCCGCCGCACTTTTCAAGATGAAAATGGTGTTGCATTCGAAGCGTGGTGTGCGCGGCTTGAAGATGTGATTGTCGGAAAATTAAAAGCATGGAATGAAGGGCGTTCTGCAAAACATCCAAACGATATTTATGCGATGCTTGTTTTCACATTCGCCGGATTCAGTGACGTCCCTTTGGATTTGAATTATGTGACGGTTCGAGCGCCACGATACGGCTCGGATACGATTGCCTTGTGGAATTCATTGATTGAACGCGCAAAGCAGGACGCGGAGAAATATCGTTCATAATGATTCGGTGATAATCGCGAGGGCAAGAATTAAATTGCCCCCATTCTTTATCGCATTACGAATTGCAGCGTCAACAAAATCAGCATCCCCACCGCAATCGTCGCCAAGATATTTTTCGTGCGCCACGCGACCAACACCGCAACAATGCCTGCGAGCAAGCGCGGATTCAACAATGAAAAATTTAGCGCATCGTTCTGAATCAAAATTTCAGGCAGCGTTATCGCGGATAAAACGGCGACGGGCACAAACGTCAACGCGCGTGTGAACCACAATGGCATCGTCACGCGTCCATGAATTGCAATGAACGACAAGCGAATGAGAAATGTGACGATGCCGCACGCGAGAATCGCGAGCCACAAATTCAACGTTGCTTCCATCGCGTCTCCAAAACAAAACCAAGCGCAATCGCCACCATTGCTGCGACGATGTAACCCAATTTATACGGCAAGCCAAACGCCAGCACGCCGCCGATTCCCGCAACAATTGCACAAATCCCATACGCGCGATTTCGCAACATCGGAATTACAATCGCAAGGAACGTGAGCGGCAGCGCGAAATCGAGCGACCATTCGGGCGGCACTTGGGCGCCGACAAAAATTCCAATCGCCGTACTCGCCTGCCAAAAACTCCATAACGTGAGCCCCGCGCCAAACAAAAACCAATGCCGATGCTGCGCGTCACCCTTTTGATGAAAATGCGCGATGGCGACGGCGTATGCCTCATCGGTCAAAAGATACGCGAGCAGAATTTTCCACCACGCGGATAATTCTTCGAGGTACGGCGCGAGCGATGCGCTGTATAACGCGTGCCGCAAATTCACCACGAACACCGTGAGAATCAAAATCAACGCGGGTGTTTGCGCGACGAGGAGCGGTGCGGCGATAAATTGCGACGAGCCGCCAAAAATCACCGACGACATCGCTTGCGCGAGGGATGCGGGAACGCCGAGTTGAACCGCGAGCGCGCCATAAATAAATCCAAACGGGACAACGCCGACCTGCAGCGGCAATTCCGCGCGTACACCTGCGAAAAATTCTTGACGCGATGTCATGGGAATGAAACCGCGAATCTACGCGAATCGGCGCGAATGAAAATAAATTCGCGTAGATTCGCGTAGATTCGCGGTTGCTGATTTTTCTTTTATTCTACGCGAGAGTTTGTCTTGCCCGTTCCAATTGCTCGCGCACCGCGCCCGTTCCGCCAAACACATCGCGCGACTTTACCGACGCGTCGAAATCAAAGACAGAATATACGTCGCCATCAAATTTCTCCGACGCCGCGCGAAAATCGTCGAGCGATAACGCGGACAATTTCACGCCGCGCGTTTCCGCCAATTTCACCAACGCGCCGACAATGTGATGCGCTTGACGAAATGGC
>JAKOPZ010000280.1 GCA_029778615.1 Chloroflexota bacterium
GGTTTGCCGCGCGCGTTTTCTTCAATCCATCTGCCAAAATGCGCGCTGCCCGTAAAGTCCACAATCGCCGTATCGGCACGCGTCACCAATTCTCTTGCAATCGGTTCGGCTGGCGTGTCCACGACGAGCGTCACGAGATTCGGGTCATAGCCCGCATCGCGCAATGTTTCGCGACAAATTTCCACCGCGATTGCCATCGGCAAAATCGTGAGCGGATGCGGTTTCACGACCACCGCGTTGCCCGTCGCCAAATTCGCAAACAGCGCGGGGTACGCGTTCCAAGTCGGAAACGTCGCGCACGCGATGACGAGTGCGATGCCGCGCGGCATGAGCGTATATTTTTTTTGCAGTTTCACTTGCGTTGAACCAAACGCGCGTTCCCATGTCGCGCTCGTTGCCACGCGCGACATTTCTTGATACGCGTACACAATCGCTTCGAGTCCGCGCTCTTGTGCGTTCGGTCCGCCGCCCGCGAACGCCATCGGAAAACTTTGCCCGGTCGTGTGCATGATGGCGTTCGCGCTTTCAAAACTATTTTTGTTCAAACGCTCCGCCATCTCCATACACACTCCGACGCGCGCCCGCGCGCCCGCGTCGCGCCACGCGGGAATCGCTTCGCGCGCCGCTTCGTACAACACATCCACATCCACTTTTGGATACGTGACGCCGAGCGGTTCTTGTGTGTACGGCGAAACTTCCATGCCGATTCGCCCAATCGTTCCGGGCTGGTCAATTTCAAACGGCTTGTTCAGGCGCGCTTGAAACGCGGCGAGTCCCATGTCCACCGCGTCGCCATGAATTTTGCGCGAGGGCGAATCGTTAAACGGACTCCATGCCTCGCGTGTTTCTGTCGCGTGAATGGCTTGCTGCAATCTTTCCTGATGTTTGTCGAAAAAGTCAGTCATGGTCAGTTGTCAGTCATCAGTTATCAGCATTCAGTCTCACTGGTTACTGATTACTGGTTACTATTTACTGGTTACTGTTTACTGCTCACTGCATCCTCTCCCAAATCAATTCGCCGCGCATCGTTTCACCGCGCAGGGAAGCCGGCGGCGTTCGCAAATAAAGACGATTGCCTGAAAACTCGTACTCGCGCACCAAATCGGTGTCCACCCAATTCGGAATCAAACTGCCGCGCACGTGATGGGTAACGGTATGCGCCGATTCGTCTACCGTGTAGGTTCCGAAATACGCGATGTATCCGACGAGAATGTCGTGATAGTTTTCCAGCGCGTGTTCAACCTGCTGCCCTCGCGGAATCGGCGGACGGTTCTGCTTCATGATTTGCACACTCATCACGCCGTCTGCGCTGTAAACAAAAAGTCCGCGCGGCGCGTCGCCGTACAACTCTACGATGCTCCCATCCTGTTTATAAAAATGGGCGGCGACCAGATTCCAGGTGCCGATAAATTTTTCTCTCATGTCGTTCGTCGTACAAATGAGGCGCGCGCGTTCTGCAACACCTCGCGCCAAATCACCCAACCGTCAATTGACGGCA
>JAKOPZ010000281.1 GCA_029778615.1 Chloroflexota bacterium
ATCTCCCTTGCGTGCTCAAGTCGTGCAATCGGGCAACAGACTGTGGTGCCGCAGGACACTCGGATCAAACTCCTCTACGGACTCGTGGCACCAATCAAAAATCCGATCTCGGACGCAGATGGAATCATGCCTTCCCAGTTTCATCCAACTGTTGGTGCGCCGCAAGGCGAATGACGAACTCCCTTGAAAATGTTTTGTAGTGACGAATTCATTCGTCCGCCCGGGGAAACGATTGAGGCGATGTCGTTCATCGCACGTTACTACGAGCTGTTACGACGCGCTGTTACGACGCGGCGCCCATTTTCATTGGCTGCGGGTGAGCCAACGGCTCATGGACAACTCCTCTAATTTGGCTTGCGATATTTCGTCGGTGAAGGTGTGCAAAGGGGGAAAACAAAAAACCGCACAGAAAGATTCTGTGCGGGACTTGCCCGATGAATTGAATCTAGCTGCGCGCATACTAACACAGATTGCCGCGTTTGCGCGCGGTTGTTGATTTCAAAGACCTGACAGGTTTCTACAACCAACGCTTGATGTATCGCGTGCGCTCTGAACATCGCGGAGGGTGTACCGAAAACGTACGCGCCCCAAATCTGTCAGGTCTCATTGCGCGCGAAACGTTCGACCCAACACAATCGCCAACACCAACACCGCGCACCAGCCGATGAATCCCGACAGTCCCCACAACAGCAATGCAAATTCCGATTGTGGAAAAAATGTTGGCACCACGCGCAAGAACGCGGCGGCGTTGCCCAAAACAAACAGCCACATCACCAAATCGGGGTCTGCCAACGCGCGTTTGCCACTGAACCCCGGCGCCATACGTACCGCCATCCCAAAAATCAACAGCGTCAAAAATCCCACGAACAACGCGTGCCGCGCCGCATCTTGCGGAATCGAAATCATTTCGTTGATGACCGGCAGCGCGCGCAGTAAATCCAACACACTCGCAATCACGAGCCACGCGAACGCGGAATAAATCAACAGTTCAAAGCGTCCGTACTCGCCATTGTCGGGAAAATTCGCGCGCGATGGTTTTCGCAACGGGTCATGCACAGGAATCGCTTTGCCCGCAGCATCGCGTTCCGCAAAGCGCGATTCAAATTTGTTGCGACGCGGCGGCGCATCCGGACGGCGCCGCAAGAGGTCCAGCTGCGTCACAAAAATAAAAACACAGACGTTTAATAAAATGACGCCCACCACCGCGAGCGCGTCAAACACAATCAAGTTGATAAAATTCGCGCGCAGGACGCGTCCTGTCAAAAGCAGTACATCGTCAATACTCGCGACGAGGTACGGCGAAACGCGCAGCGCGAGCCCCAGCACATAAAAAATTGTGAGCGTGCGCCAAATGCCGCGCGGCGGGAGCGCGAGGCGTAGAAAGAGCGGCAGATTGCGAAGCGCAAACACAAAGGTCATCGGCAGCGCGACGCCGTACAACATCAGATTGATAATCAGCTGGTCATAGCGCGGCGCCAGCACATTCTTGAGCTGCGACACGGTATTCCACACGCCGAACAGATTAAACCAGAACGCGAGCAGGAACGAAACGAACGCGAGTTGCGCCAACGGTTCGATGGAATACGCGGGCGCGTCCCGCGTCAATTTTTTTTCGGCGCGTTCGGTTTGCACGAGCATCGAAACGATGACGAGCATTCCGCCCAGTTCCAACAGCGCGGAAACTAAAAACAGCGCGCGCAAGATTTCATTCGTGCCGACCATCCCAGCCAACGGCTGAATCACCGTCCGCAACACAATGCCCGTGACGAGCAAACCGAACGCGTACGGCAAACGCGCGGTTCCTTTCAGATTCGTACCGCGCAGTCTGGGCAAAAAGTACAGACCCATGCCCAACACAAACAACCCCATCCAGCCAAAGAGCTGCGCGTGCCCATGCGCCTGCACCAGCGCGCTGTACCATGCACCGGGCGTTATGCCCAACGCGAGCGCGGCAACCAGAAAGGCGCCATAACCAAAACCCGCGCTCAGCGCAATTGCCAGCGCGGCGTACAAGAATGGTTCATGCAAACGACGCGACCAATTCATGACCGAATGCTCCGACGAAAAAGTTTGCATCGAATTTCACAAATGAATGCGCGAAAGAGATGGCAAATGTCCCCCAAAATATGGTATTCTATAGGAGTGGGATGGGACAAATGACAGATGTAACAAATGTATGCAGATGGCATAATACGGGCGTCAATCGTTAATAGGAAAACCTGAGGAGAGAGACAAGTCACCACCGTAGTGTGATGACAAGTCAAAAACAAACAATCATGGAAAGCATCAAAAATTTCTTGCGCCCTCGCAACGTCGAAATTCAAGACCCGCCCATCGCCAAATTCATTTTTGGCAACACTGCTTTTGCGTGGGTCTGGCTGGTCGTGCGCGTCTGGCTCGGCTATCAATGGGTGGACGCTTCGCTTCACAAAATCACGAACCCGGCGTGGGTCGAAACCGGAACGGCGCTCAAAGGTTACTGGACGAATGCAATTGCGGTTGACCCCAAACCCGTCATCGCGTTTGACTGGTACCGCAACTTTTTGCAATTCATGTTGGACGCTCAAGCATATACCTGGTTCGCCAAAGTGATTGCGTACGGTGAATTGCTCGTCGGCATCGGTTTGATTCTCGGTGCATTCGTCGGTATCGCCGCCTTTTTCGGCGCATTCATGAACTGGAACTTTTTGATGGCGGGCAGTGCCAGCACCAACCCGCTCTTGTTCGTCGTCGCCCTCTTGCTGGTCCTGGCATGGAAAACCGCCGGCTATTACGGACTCGACCGTGTGTTGCTGCCGATGCTCGGAACGCCGTGGAAAGTAGGTTACTTGCTGAATCCCGGCGACCGCACACCGCAGCCACAACCTGTCAAGGCATGACTCTCCAAAACGTCGAGCGCCTCCGGGAAACGTCAACGACGCCGCCCTCTGCAACGGTTTCGGACGTACCACAAAAGTACAAGACGAAAACAATTGAATACGCAACCAAAAATTCTCAAGCCAAGTGCTTGAGAATTTTTTTGTCAGTCTGTCGGGAGATGGTCTTGGACGCGATGTGTGACCGCGTAGGCGGCGGCTTCGGAACGGGTGGATAGATTCAGTTTGCTCAGAATCGAACTCACATAATTGCGCACGGTCTTTTCACTCAAAAACACCGCGTCGGCGATTTCCTTGTTGGTCTTGCCTTTGGACACCAGCGCGAGAATCTTGAGCTCTTGGTCGGATAAATCGGCAAAGGCTTCATCTTCGGCTTTACGCGACGCTTCGCGCACGCGCGCAAACACTTTTTGCATCAAGGTCGAATCCACCAGCGACTCGCCGCGCCCGATTTTTTCCAATGCCGTCACCAATTCGTTGCTGCCGATTTGTTTCAGCACATAGCCCGACGCGCCCGCCGCGATGGCGTCAAACAACAATTCGTCTTCGGCATACGAAGTGAGCATAATAATTTTGATGTGCGGGTGCGCGGCAAGAATTTCGCGCGTCGCTTCGATGCCGTTCTTGCCCGGCAAGCGAATATCCATCACGACCACGTCGGGCTGATAACGCGCCACGCGGTCCATTGCTTCGCTCGCGTTGCCGGCTTCGGCAACCACCTGAAATTGTTTGTTGCGCGATAACAGCGACTTGAGTCCCAAACGAACGACTTCGTGGTCGTCCACCAAAAGAATTTTCAGCGTTTTGCTCATGCTTGGTTGATTCCTTGTCTCGAGAATGTTCTGTGACGGCGCGGCGGTCAAAATGACAAGTGGGTATGACGTGAGTTATAATTTTCGCCGGGCAAAAATTATAACATGACATTTCGATTCAAACTTTCTCCGCGCGCGCTGCGGTGGCTCGCCATCGTTTTGCCGGTGGCGTTCTGGGCGATTGTTTTGTTTGTGCGTTCCGCATTCATTACCGGCACGTACAACCAAAGCGGCGTGCTTTTTGAACTGTTGACGATGGCTGTCGGCGCGACAGTTTTTTCGTACTGGATTTTTCTGGTGCTCGGCGAACGCGAAGCAGAAATTCAACGTCGTTCGATGCAGTTGGCGGCGCTCCATGACGCGGCAGTCGCGCTGACGACGGAACTGGAACTTGGGACGGTCCTGCAAAAAGTGGTTGATTTGGCGCGCGAATTGGTTCATGCCAAGTATGGCGCCCTCGGCGTTCTGGATGCCGACGGACGAGCCATCGAACAATTCATCACGTCCGGCATTACCCCCGAACAGCGCGCTCAGATGGGCGCGCTCCCGCGCGGGCACGGACTGCTCGGTGCGTTGATTCGCGAAGGCAAAACGATTCGGATTCCCAATATTGATAAAGACCGGCGCTCGGTCGGTTTTCCCCCGAACCATCCGCCCATGCACTCGCTGCTCGGCGTACCGATTCGCTTCAAAGGACGCGTGATTGGCGATTTGTACATGACCGATAAACTTGGGCGCACGGGGGATTTGGCGCTCTTTACAGCGCAAGACCAGGACGTGCTCGAAATGTTTGCCACCCAAGCTGCCATCGCGATTGAAAACGCGCAGCTCTATCGCCAAAAACAACAGCTTGCCGTGCTGGAGGAACGCGAACGGTTTGGCATGGACTTGCACGACGGCATCATTCAATCCATTTACGCCATCGGCTTGCAGCTGGAAGACGCGCAGGAGCGCATTGAACTCGAACCGCGTGAAGCCGCGAACCGCGTCCATGTAGCGATTCTCGGGCTGAATGATGTCATCCGCGACATTCGCAACTATATTTTAGATTTGCGTCCACAACGCTTTCAGGGACGCGACCTCAAACGCGGGTTGGAAGAACTCGCGCGCGAGTTACGCGCCAACACGTTTTTGAACGTAAACCTCACCGCCGACGAATTGGAACCCAATTTGCTTTCCCCCGAGCAAACGGTTGAAATTTTGCACGTCGTCCAGGAAGCATTGACCAATATTCGTAAACACGCGCGCGCCAGTCAAGTGGAATTGGATTTGGTGCGCGATGCCGACGCGGTGATTCTTTCGATTGAAGACAATGGCGTTGGCTTGGAAAACGCGCGGCGCGACAACGGCGGCGGCAATGGCTTGCCCAACATGCACGAACGCGCGCGCGCGGCGCGCGGTGATTTGAGTATCGCGCGCGGTGAGCTGAACGGCACCCGCGTCGTACTGCGCGTGCCGGTGCCGATGTAATTTTCCCGCGCGCAGTTCCACGGCGTTTCCCCGTTATTTCCACAGCCGGTGCGTTTCGTTCGCACTTGTCCCCACGTTTCTGTGACATCCGTCCCTTAACCGACCCCGCACTTTTCTCTATACTCGGCACCAATGGAACGCATCCCCATTTTGATTGCCGATGAACACCTTCAAGTTCGTACCCAGATTCTGGCGCGTCTCAATCGCGAACAAGACTTTAACATCGTAGGACTCGCGGATACCAGCGCGTCGGCAGTCCGTACTGCAAGCGAAACCCATCCGTCAATTGTATTGATAGACCCAATGATGAGCGATGGTTTGGGTTTGGACGCGATTCGCCGTTTGCGGACGGATATGCCGGAGGTCAGCATTGTTGTCCTGACGGCGTTCACGGACACCGCACAAAAAATCGAACTCGCCAAACTGGGGGTGCGTTTCATTTTGAACAAAGGCATCGAATCGTACAAACTGATAGAGATGCTCCATCTTGCTGCCGATAGCAAGAATGGAACCCATTCCTAACTCATGTTACGCAGAATTGTCATTTCGAGCGGTCTGGCGAGAAATCTCGGTGGAAAAAACTGAGATTTCTCACAGAGTTTACCCCGAAGGATTGAGGGGTTCGAAATGACATGCGTAAGGTGAATTCCTAATTATTCCCCACAGAGGAGCCCTCCATGTCTGACCAGCTTTTGAATCGCCGCAAGTTTTTGACGCTTGCGGGAGCTACCGGTTTGGGTCTGGGCATTGCCGCGTGCGCGACGCCGCCGGTCCCGGCAGTGACGCAAGCCGCGCCGCCCAACCAAGAACCCGACGCCACGCCCACGCCGGACCAAGCCCAAGTCGTCGCCGAGATGGACGCGATGCACGAACAGGGCGTGACCGATTTTGTAAAAAATCTTGAAAAGAACAATGAAATTTTTTGGTCCCCGCAGATGCCGTTTACGATGGACGGTGATACCAAAGTGTTCAATATCACCATGAAACCCGTTTCGTGGGAAATTCAACCGGGTAAAACGGTGGACACATATTCATATAACGGCATTATCCCCGGTCCCGAAATTCGCGTGACCGAAGGCGACCAGCTGCGTTTCGTCGTGAAAAATGAATTGCCTGAAAGCTCTTCCATTCACTGGCACGGCGTGCATGTGCCAAACAAAATGGACGGCGTGCCATACGTGACCCAGCCGCCCATTAAACCGGGCGAAACGTTTACGTACGAGTTTCCCGCGAAAAATCCCGGCAGTCATATGTATCATTCGCACCACAACGCGGCAGACCAGGTGACGCGCGGCTTGCTCGGCGCATTTGTCATCGAACCCAAAGACAAAAGCACAGAGCCGGCATACGACAGCGATTACACGATGGTGCTGAACGATTACAATGTGGGCTTGACTATCAACGGCAAAAGTTTTCCCGCCACAGGCGCCATCGTTGCGAAAAAAGGGGAAAAGGTGCGCGTGCGTTTTATGAATGAAGGTCTGCAAATTCATCCGATGCACTTGCACGGTTACTATATGACCGTCTTTTCCAAAGACGGTTTTGACCTGCCGCAGCCATACCGCGCCGACGTGTTGACGATTGCGCCCGGCGAACGCTACGATGTCATTGTCCAAGCGGACGAACCCGGGGTGTGGGCATTTCACTGCCACATTCTCACGCACGCGGAATCGCCGCACGGGATGTTCGGGATGGTGACGGCGCTGATTGTAAACGAAACGTGACGATTCTAAACCTACGAGGTCTCGACCTCGTAGGTTTTTTTTGTTTGACATGCCCCGCGATTCCCGTACAATCTTTGAGCAACAAAATTCACTGCCAAGCTGTCAAGTGAGCTGGACCCAGTCAAATTCCAATGGAGGAATTGTCATGCCAACCCGTTTGAAAAAAGCAACCAAGCCCGCCAAGAAATCGGCAATGAAAAAAACGTCCGCGCGCCAAGCTGCGCCGAAACGCGCGAGCAAACGCGCCATCGCAAACAATGGCGCCTCCAAAAAAACCGCTGCGCGCCAAGTCCCGCGCATTACCTATTCGACTCTTGTCCTCACCGAACGTGACCACGAAATTTATGATGCCGCCATCGGACATTTCCGCGAAGACCTCGGCACGCATTACAAAAATATCATCAACGGCGTTCAAGTGGATGCGAGCAGCGGCGCGGAACAAGCGCACGCGAGTCCTGCCGATACACGCCTCGTCGTCAGTTATTTTCCGAAAGGGACCAAAGAAGATACGCTCGAAGCCATTCGCGCCGCGCGGCTCGCGACCAATGAATGGGGACGCGCGTCATACAAGGAACGCATCGCCGTCATGCGCCGCGCCGCCGACTTGATGGTCGAACGCGGTTGGAAGGCGGCAGCAATCATGGCGTACGAAGTGGGCAAGCCGCGCGGCGAAAGCATTGCCGAAGTGTACGAAGCGGCGGAAATTATTCGCTACAACGCGGATGCGATTGAACGCGCGAAAGGATTCGAGTACGATTTGGAATCGCCGGGCAAAGGACAGCGCACGCGCAGTGTGTTGTTACCATACGGCGTCTTTGGCGTGATTTCGCCGTGGAACTTTCCGCTCGCGCTGTTGACGGGCATGACCTCTTGTTCGCTCATTGCCGGCAACACCGTCGTCGCGAAACCCGCGTCGGAATCACCGGTGAGCGCGTATTTTTTGTGGGAATGTTTGCGCGACGCGGGACTGCCTGCGGGCGCGTTCAATCTCGTCGTCGGTCCCGGTTCGCAAGTGGGCGAAACAATTCGCCAGAGTGAATCAATTGACGGCATCGCGTTCACGGGTTCGTACGATGTCGGTATGCACTTGTACAAAAATTTCGCGACGACGTATCCCAAACCCGTGATCGCGGAAATGGGCGGCAAGAATCCGGTCATCATCACGGAAAATGCCGACCTCGACCTCGCGGCGGAAGGTGTGGCGCGCGGCGCGTTCGGATTCAGCGGACAAAAATGTTCGGCGACTTCGCGCGTGTATGTGGACAAACGCGTCAAAGGCGATTTTCTCGAACGGCTCGTAGATTTCACCAGCAAGAAAATTCTCGTCGGGTTTCCCACCGACCGCGCAACGTTTACTGGACCGGTGATGAATGAAAGCGCTGTCGAGACATGGCAACAAGCCGTTGAGGACGCGGCAGGCGCAGGCGGACGCGTGGTGTATGGTGGCAATCGCATCAAGGACGGCGAATTGGAACATGGTTATTATGTGCAGCCGACGATTGTGGACAATCTCACGCCCGACCATCGCGTGTTCAAAGAAGAATTGTTTGTCCCGTTCCTCGCGGTCCAAGAAACCGAATCGCTCGAAGAGGCGATGCGAATGGCGAATGATGTGCAGTTCGGACTGACGGCGGGCATGTATTCCAATGATGCCCGTGAAGTAAAATATTTTTACGACAACATTCAAGCGGGCGTGACGTACTCGAATCGCCGCGCGGGCGCGACAACGGGCGCGTGGCCCCAAAACAATACGTTCGGCGGCTGGAAGGGCAGCGGCTCGACGGGACACAACGCGTTCGGTCCGCACTATCTCCAACATTTCATGCGCGAACAATCGCGGTGGATTGTGGAAGAATAGACACAGGTAGCATGTAGCAAGTACCAGGGAAACACGAATACAATTTCATGTTTCCCTTTTTTATTTTCCGGTGCGCGTATGAAATCGAATCACATTCCGTTGTATAAAGCACATTCAACTCGTACAGGGAGGTTGTCATGCGTCTGCCGAAAAATCTCGGACTGTTGTTGCTCGGCATCTATTTGATTCTCGTGGGCATCATCGCCTTTGTGCCGGCATTGGGTCAACTGGGACCACTCGTTCCGCTCATTGCCCTCATCGCGGGAATCTTGATTTTGCTCGGGCGCTAAAACCGAAACCCGTCACATTCTTCGTGACGGGTTTTTTCTTGTTCTAAATTAGAACGGATTTTCTGATTCATGCTATACTCGCCCGCACGGAACGAAACAGCGTTCGTTCCCTACTGTGCGGAACGAAACAGCGTTCGTTCCCTACTGTGCGGAACGAAACAGCGTTCGTTCGCTACTGCGTGGAACGAACGCTGTATGGAACGTTCGCCGTAACGTTCCCCATATGTGCGGAACGAAACAGCGTTCGTTCCCTACCATCGTTATTCTGGGTTCAATCTACAGGAGGAAAAGAACATGCGACGTAAATCGTCACTCAGAATCAAAAATGGAATGGGGATGCTCGTTCTCGCGGCATGGCTCATTCTCTCCGGACTCACTTCATTCGTCCCCGCCGTGCGCGGCTTGTCCGAATTTTTCCCTCTCATGGCGCTTGCGGCTGGCATTCTGATTCTAATGGATAGATAACCGTAGTAACGAATTCATTCGTGCCTCGCGACGGACGAATGAGGCGATAGAGTGCATCGCACGTCATTACGCCCCACCTAACAGCGCTTGATTGATTTCTTTCACCAAACGCGGACCGCGATAAATCATTCCCGTAAAAATTTGAATCAACGTCGCGCCCGCGCGCAGCTTTTCGAGCGCGCTGTTTGCATCGCCTATACCGCCAACGCCGATGATTGGAAATTCGCCGCGCGTGGTTTCGCAAATGTGGTGAATGATTTGGGTTGCGCGGGCGCGTAATGGTTCGCCGCTCATGCCGCCGCCGAAATGTTTTGCGTACTCGGGAATGTCCTCGCGTGAAACCGTCGTATTCGTCGCAATGATGCCGTCGAAATTTACATCACGCGCCGCGTCCACAATTCCGTCAATTTCATCAAATGACAAATCGGGCGCGATTTTTACGAGAACGGGAACGCGCGGCGATAACGCATCGCGCGCATCCGCAATTTGTTTCAACAACGGTTCAATCAATTCGCGCGTCTGCAAGGCGCGCAAATTGTGCGTGTTCGGACTGCTCACATTGACTGCGACATAATCCGCGCGCGAATGTACTGCGCGCAAGAGTTCCACATAATCCTCCGCCGCGTTTTCAAGTGGCGTATCTTTGCCTTTGCCGATATTCACACCCACACGCGCATCCACGCGCGGCAACTTTAATTTTTCAACGCCCTCATTCGGAAAGCCCATGCGATTCACTAACGCGCGCGCTTCGGGAACGCGCCACACGCGCGGTTTTTCGTTTCCGATTTGCGGCAGACGCGTCACCGTTCCCACTTCGATATGTCCGAACCCCAATGCCGCGAGTCCGCGCACCGCGATTCCATTTTTATCATACCCCGCCGCAAGTCCCACCGGATTCTTGAATTCGAGTCCGAACGCGTTCACGTGCAGACGCGCATCATCCACACAAAACATTCCGCGCAACATTTCGCGCGTCGGCGCAGCATCGCCGCCCCATTTCAACAGCGCGAGGGTGAGATGATGTGCGGTTTCGGGGTCGAGGCGAAAGAGGAGGGGACGGAGGGTTTCGTACATTGGAGACTGGAGATTGGAGACTACAGATTGGAGATTGGGTGATTGGGTGATTAGGTGATTATTTTTCGGCGAGGAATTTTTTCACCGCATCGTATTGCTCTTGCGTAATCGCGTTTGAGGCGCGCCAGATGTCCAACAAATCGGGGAGTGTTGTGACTGCGTGTAAAGCGAATCCCGCGCGCGAGAGCAATTCTTTTGCGCCTTGTCCTCTATCAATTAACACGACAATATCGCGCACGCGCAATCCCGCGCTCGTCAATTTTTCAATCGCTTCAAATTTCGTTTCGCCCGTCGTCGTTAAATCGTCCAGCACCACAACGGTTTCATCCGCGTTGTACTCGCCTTCAATCGCCGCTTTCGTCCCGTACTCTTTTACCTCGCGGCGCGGATAAATCAACGGCTTGTTCAACTCTAACGACGCGGCAGTCGCAATCGGTAATGCTGCATAAGGAATTCCCGCGATGCGGTCATATTGCAAACCGCGCAACACATTCGCGTATGCGCGCGCCACGCGTTTGAGAATTTGCGGATACGAAACAAGGCGGCGCAAGTCGAGATAGATGGGTGAAGGTTTTCCCGATTTCAAAGTGAATTCGCCGAAACGAATGCAGTGGGAGGTGAGCAAGTCGCTGGCAAGTTCCGCTCCATACATTTCAGATTTTTGATTTCTGATTTTTGATTTTTCAATCTCTAATCTCGAATCTCTAATCTCGTTAATTTCATCCCGCAATTTTCTCGCCGCGTCTTTTGGATTTGCTGCAGAGGCAATCGAACGCGAGGCGTTGATGAGCAAGCCCATGCCGTCCGCGCGCAAACCTGCGCGTGACGTCGCTTCCAAATCACCGCCTTGTGCGCCGATGCCGGGGACGAGAAACCACATCTCGCGCGCAATCTCGCGCGCACGCGCAATGCGCGCGACATCTGTTGCGCCGACGACGAGTCCGATGTTGTTGCGCGTATTCCACACTTGCGCGCGCTGCGCGACGATTTCAAACAACGCGCCGTCATTCGTTTCGAGCGCTTGAAAATCATCCGCGCCCGGGTTCGACGTTTTGCACAAGACGAATGCGCCGCGTTCTGCGTTTTCAAAAAACGGTTGCAGTCCATCACTGCCGAGATATGGACTGACCGTAATCGCCGACGCGCCAAAGGTTTCAAACGCCGCGCGCGCATACGCGATGCTCGTAACCGCAATGTCGCCGCGTTTCGCGTCAAGGATAACAGGAATTTCGCGCGGCACGCGCGCAATCACCTCGCGTAACGCGTTCATGCCCTCGCCGCCGAACACTTCAAAAAACGCGCTGTTGATTTTGAACGCGGCGGCAAGTTCGTGCGTTGCATCAACAACGCGCAAACATTGTTCAAGCGCCTCATTCGCATTTTCCGCGCGCGGGTCGAGCCCGACGCACAACAATGAATTAATTTCGCGCGCGCGGGATTCAAGTCGTTCGATAAAATTCATTCGTCCTTCGTCCTTTGTCATCATTCATTGTGCATTGTGCATTAGGTATTGTGCATTGCTCTCACGCTTTTCCCAACACCATCGCCAACAGCGCCATCCGCACGTACATTCCATATTCCACTTGACGAAAATACGCGGCGCGCGGGTCGCTGTCCACCGCTTCGCTGATTTCACCGACGCGCGGGAGTGGGTGCATGAGGACCATGTTTTGTTTTGCGCGCGCCATGATTTCGGGCGTGATGACGTACGAATTTTTTACCGCTTCGTATTCGTCCAAATTTGCAAAGCGTTCTTTTTGGACGCGCGTCACATACAACACATCGGTCTCACTCAACACGTCGTCGAGCAAAGTGGTTTCACGTTGTGCGATGCCGTGCGCGTTCAATTCGTCAATGAGTTCGCGCGGCATTTGCAAGAGTTCGGGCGAAACGTAATTCAATTTCACGTTGTACATTGAAAGCAAACGCGCGAGCGAATGAACGGTGCGTCCGTATTTCAAATCGCCAAGCATCGTCACCGTTGCGCCGTCAATTTTGCCGCGCTCTTCGAGAATCGTGAACAAATCGAGCAGCGCTTGTGTCGGATGCTCTCCAATGCCATCGCCCGCGTTGATGATGGGTTTGCGCGCATATTTCGCGGCGAGCGCGGCGGCGCCCGTTTCGGGATGACGCAAAACAATCACATCCGCGTACGCTTCGAGCGTACGAATCGTATCGGGCAGTGATTCACCTTTGGCAACGGATGAATACTTTACTTCGTTGATGGGAATGATGCTGCCGCCGAGACGTTGAATCGCCGCGATGAACGAGGACGAGGTGCGCGTGGATGGTTCGTAAAACAAAACCGCGAGAACTTTGCCTTTGAGCAAATCGAACGAGCCGACGCGTTGCACCATCATTCGCATTTCATCAGCGACCGCGAAAATGTGTTCGAGGTCGCCGTGCGAAAATTGTTTGACGGAGAGAATGGACTGGTTGAACAACGGTCCATCGCGTTTTTCGCCGAATGGCAATTGCATGGCGCGTCCGTTGCGTCCGTTGGTTTGGGTCAAGAGGGTTGGGGTCATTTCAGCATCTCCATTTTCTGAGACCGCGAATCTACGCGAATTTACGCGAATAAAAAATTATCATTAGCAAAGATTCGCGTAGATTCGCGGTTCATAGTGTTGGTCGGATATTTTTTCCACTGCCGGGTTTCGCCAAGACACAATTGTTTTCAAAAACGGTTTCGCCGCGCAGCATAACGCGCGTCACTCGACCGCGCAGCGTGCGTCCTTCAAACGGCGTCCATTTTGCACGGGTGAACATGTTCGCGCCGCGCGCAATCCATTCTGCATCCACATCCACTTCAACCCATGTTTCATCTTGAACAGGAACGTTAAAGATTTTGCGCGGGTTCTCATGGCAACGCGCAATCACATCGTCGAGCGTAATCATTCCCTCGCGCACGAGTTCCAAATACAACGCGAGCGCGGTTTCGAGCCCCGGATAACCGGGGGGGGGTGACGCAGATTCTTTTTCAAATAACGTATGCGGCGCGTGGTCGGTGGCGAAACAATCAATGATGTCGAGATTCGCGCGCAATGCTTCCACATCCGCGCGTGTGGCAATCATCGGACGCACCTCGCATTTTCCCGCGCCGATTTTCTCACGCTCATCGAGTGTGAGATAAAGATGATGCGGTGTGACTTCGCAGGTGACGCGCACGCCTTTTTCTTTTGCCGCGCGAATGAGTTCGATTTCGTCCTTGCGACTCACATGACAAATATGGACGGGATGGTCGTACAGCTGCGCGACAAACAACGCGGCGGCGATGGTGCGTCCTTCGGCGTGACAAAGAATCGGCACGTCTTTGGGAAATGTGCTGAAATGAGAGACTAGAGACTGGAGACTGTCGAGGCGCAGTGGTCCGAATGTTTGGTCAAGATACAGTTTGAGTCCACTGCATTGTGACGCGAGCGACGCGGCGATTGCGGCATTGTCTGCCCCTGCGCCGAAATGGATGCCGTAATCGCACACGGCTTGTTCGGACGCGGCGCGTTGTTTTGCGCCGAGGGTTTGTGCGTCGGTAATGGGCGGTGTGTTGTTGGGCATATCCATCACAACGGTGAATCCGCCCGCCAGCGCGGCGCATGTTCCGCTGTGCCAATCTTCTTTGTGTGTTGCGCCCGGGTCGCGCAAGTGAACATGCGGGTCAATCAGACCGGGAAGTTTGATATTCATAGAGATTGAAGATTAGAGATTAGAGATTGGGTGATTCGGTGAGGGTGCGAGAAACGAGAAAACGAGACTGGTTCATGGTTTGCGGTACGCGATGCGCGAAATGCAAAAAAAAACGAGTCAATGAAAAATCATTGGCTCGTCCGGGAAATCGGAAATGGAAAGTGAATCGAAAAAAAATAGCGCACTCGCCGACGCAGGAGCGTCGCGTTGCGCGCTGGTTGCATATCTTGCAGTGCGTAATTCATATTGCTTGCAAACTTCGGGGCGATTATAGGGAAAATAATTCGTGTGTCAAATTTTTTATTGTGAAGGTGGTTGAACGACAGGCAGCGTCGCAAGGTCCACATTGGCGTTGATGTATTCCGCCGCCACCCAACCATCTTTGCCAATGCTTGGCACAGTTACTTGCAACCACACGCTGTCGCTCAAACGTCCCGTAATCACCACTTCGGTGTCCTCTTGCAGGCGGTCTACGATTTCAAAACTCGTCGCGGGTCCTTGGCGCAAATTCAGAATTTGGGTGTTGACCTTGCCGGTGGCTTGGGCGACTTGGGGCGCGGCGGTGGGCGCGTTGTTGGGCGCTGGTGTACTGTTGGACGAATTGCTTGGCGCTGTTGCATTCGCCAATGCGCTCGAGGTTGGGGTGGCATTGTTGCGCGACACCAATGATGGATTCTGCAAAACAAGCATGATGCCTACGCCGACGACAATCGCAAACGCGATGCCGAGACAACCAATCACGGATGGCGAAACGAATCCTTCGGGTAAAAGTGAGGTTGGCGCGCGCGGTGTTTTCACTTCGGGCGCCTGACGCGCCATTTCTTCAAATTCGAAACGGCTGGGCAATGGGTCCGACGTTCTTTTTTCAAAATCGATCAGCAAAGGCGCCGCGCTGCCGTTATAGACTTGAATGCCATGCCAATCTTGCACATTGCCTTGCGCGTCAATCGAACCGACCTGGCGTCCGTAGCGGTCTATTACATCGCCGCGCGCATTGATGCTGCCGACTTGTTCGCGTCGAGTGTCAAACACAAGACCATCGCGATTGATGTGTCCGATTTTTTTGTTGTGCTTGTCGCGTAGGGTGCCGTCGTCGTCTTGATAGCCGACGAGCAGATTTTCACGGTCGCGAATAGGAGTACTCATTTCGCGAAATAGTATAGCACAATCGAGAAAGGTAAAAAGCTGTAAAATTGAGTGCATTAAGCAAGGGATTGAAATACTGATTGGCTCAAGAGGAGGATTGATGAATAAATCTGTTAGCGCGACAGAAGCCAAGAAAAAGTTTTCGGCATTGCTAAATCGAGTCATTGCTCAACGCGCGCGCATCACAATCAAGAGACATGGTAACCGCGAACAAAAGGTCGAGATGTTAGTCTCTGCAATATGACCTACAAAGATATCTCGAAACGCTTGCGCGATGGGCTGTCAAGAAATTGCCAATGGCAAAGGTTCGCATCGCAAGTGGCACAATCCCACGAACAATAAAGTTTCAACCGCCCCCGACTGGGGAAGCAAAGACCGCGCACCCGGCACAGTGCGCGCGATCATTCGGGAACTTGGAATCTCACGCAAAGATTTTGGTTCGATCAAATAATCGTCAAACGAATAAAAAAAACGGCGAGGTGTTTAGAAACACCTCGCCGTTTCCATTTCCGGTATTTCCTTTATTTCTTTCAAGCGTTACACTTCGCGATACTCGCCCTCAACCGTATCTTCCGGTTTGCCGCTTCCGCTCGCGCCATTGTCGCCGCCCATGCCGCCGTCACCGCCGAAACCACCGGCACCCGGAGGTGGCGTACCTGCGCCTGCGTAGGCAGATTCGCCGAGTTTCATCAACGCTTGTTGCAATTCATCCACGCGGCGTTTAATAGGTTCCACTTCGCGCCCCTTCATCACGTCGCGCAGCGCGTTGATTTTGCCTTCGACATCCATGCGCGCATCGGCGGGAACTTTGTCGCCCATATCGTTCAACAATTTTTCCGCTTGATAGACTGCCGCGTCCGCGTTGTTGCGAATTTCGACTTCTTCTTTGCGTTTCACATCCTCCGCCGCATATTGTTCCGCTTGCTTGACCATCTTTTCGACTTCTTCTTTGCTCAAACCCGAAGATGCCGTAATGGTGATGTGCTGCGCGCGATTCGTCGCCTTGTCCAGCGCGCTCACATTCAAGATCCCGTTCGCGTCAATGTCGAACGTCACTTCGATTTGCGGCACGCCGCGCGGCGCGGGCGGAATGCCGTCGAGTACGAATTTGCCGAGCGTTTTGTTGTCCGCCGCCATCGGGCGTTCGCCTTGCAGTACGTGCACTTCCACTTGCGATTGCGCGTCCGATGCCGTCGAGAAAATTTGCGATTTCTTTGTCGGAATCGTCGTATTGCGTTCGATGAGCGGAGTCATCACGCCGCCAAGCGTTTCGATACCGAGCGTCAACGGCGTCACGTCGAGCAGCAGCACATCTTTTACTTCGCCGCCCAACACACCGCCTTGAATCGCCGCGCCGAGCGCAACCACTTCGTCGGGATTGATGCTCTTGTCCAAATCTTTATTGAAAAAAGATTGGACGGTTTTCTGGACGAGTGGCATACGCGTTTGACCGCCGACCATCACCACTTCGTTAATGTCATTCGTCGAAAGTTTTGCATCGCCCAACGCCGCGCGCATCGGCGGAATCGTTTTTTCTACGAGGTCGCCCGTGAGCGCTTCCAGTTTCGCGCGTGTGAGTTTCATCACCAAATGTTTTGGTCCCGATTGGTCTGCCGTGATGAACGGCAAATTGATTTCGGTTTCCATCGCGGACGACAATTCTTTTTTCGCGCGTTCTGCCGCTTCTTTCAAGCGCTGCAGCGCGAGGCGGTCGCCGCGCAGGTCAATGCCCTCTTGCTTTTTGAATTCATCCGCAAGCCAATTGATGATGCGTTGGTCAAAATCGTCACCACCGAGGAATGTGTCGCCGTTGGTGGATTTCACTTCGGTCACGCCCTCGCCCAATTCCAAAATGGAAATATCATACGTGCCGCCGCCCAAGTCATACACTGCAATTTTTTCGCTGCCCTTTTTATCAATCCCGTACGCGAGCGCGGATGCGGTGGGTTCGTTGATAATGCGTTTCACATCGAGACCCGCGATGCGTCCCGCGTCTTTGGTCGCCTGACGCTGCGAGTCGTTGAAATACGCGGGAACGGTGATGACCGCTTCGGTCACTTTTTCGCCGAGATACGCTTCCGCGTCCGCTTTGATTTTTTGCAAAATCATCGCGGAAATTTCAGGCGGGCTATATTGTTTGCCGCCCATTTCGACCCACGCGTCGCCGTTCGCCGCGCGGACGATTTTGTACGGCACAAGTTTCTTTGTCTTTTCGGTTTCGGGGTCATCAAACTTGCGACCCATCAAACGTTTAATGGAATAAATCGTATTTTCAGGATTCGTCACGGCTTGGCGTTTTGCTACATCGCCCACGAGCCGTTCTCCACTTTTTGAAATCGCCACGACAGAGGGAATCAAGTGTCCGCCTTCCGCGCTCGGAATGACTGTGGCATCGCCGCCTTCCATGACTGCGACGACGCTGTTTGTCGTACCGAGGTCAATACCGATAATTTTTGCCATTGTGATTTTCTCCTTTGAGCTTTGCGTAGCAAGTAGTAAGTACCATGTAGCAGGTTATGACCTGATACCTGCTACCTACTACTTGCTACCTATTCGCCTTTTGCCACTTTAACGCGCGTCGGTCGCAGTACGCGGTCTTGCAACATGTAACCGCGTTGAAGTTCATCCAAAATTTGTCCTTCGCTCGCGCCTTCCGCCGGTTCGTAAAACATTGCCTCATGAAAATTGGGGTCGAACTCTTTGCCTTGTGCATCAATCGGCGTCACGCCTTCCTGTTCCAAAATTTGCAACAGCTGGCGTTCCACCGCGCGCATTCCTTCGACCCACGGTTCATTTTCAAATTGCGCGGGAATCGCTTTAAAGCCCGCGTCGAAACTATCCATCACATCCAACAATCGTTTCAACAAACGCTGATTGGCGTACTGTCCATAATCGGCTTTGTCTTTATCAGCGCGGCGTTTGTAATTTTGAAATTCCGCCGTCATTCGCAAATACTTGTCCAAATACTCGGCGGACTTTTTTTGCTCTTCTGCCAGCTGCGCTTCCAATTCGCTGTTGGTTTTTAACTGTTCTTCAAATTCGTTATCCAATCCGTTTCCCTGTCCCATTCCGCCTCCAAGTGTTCCGCGTGATTTACGATGTATGTTGCGTCAAGTTACTCGCTGAATTAAAGTTTCACCTTACGCATGTCATTTCGAACCCCTCAATCCTTCGGGGTAAACTCTGTGAGAAATCTCAGTTTTTTCCACCGAGATTTCTCGCCAGACCGCTCGAAATGACAATTCTGCGTAACATGAGTTAAAGTTACTCGCGCGTGAAAAAACTTACGAGACGGGAGACTGGAGCTCTGAGATTGAGCCTTCCGTCTCCCGTCCCTAGCCTCTATCTTCCCGAGTAAAACCGCAGCATCAAATCATCCAACATCTGCGAAACGTATTTCACCGCGCTCACCGCGCGCGGGTAGGGCATTCGCAGTGGACCGATGATGCCGACGACGCCGCTCGCTTCGCCTTCGATGCCGTAACGCGCCATCACGAGCGAGTAATCATTAAATTCTTCGCGTCCGCCTTCGCTGCCAATCACCACTTGAACGCCGTGCGCGGGCGCGAGCCCATTCATCATCTCTTCCAACAAGGTGCGCTGTTCCAACACCTCCAAGAGCTGCTGCATTTTTTCGACGACGATAAATTCGGGCTGACGCAAAATATCGAGCAAGCCATCGCGATAAATTTCGCGTGAAGTGCGATGGTCCATTTGCTCGATGACTTGCTGAATGCGTTGGGCGACGCTCAACGCGAAACCATTCAAGCCGCGCGTTTGCTCTTTGATTTCTTTGGCGGTGCGCCCCGCAAATTTTTCGTTCAAATGATTGGCGATGCGGCGCAGTTCGTCTTGGTCGAGCAAATCCGTCGAATACAACATCTGTTGCTTGACCGTTCCCGCTTGCAAGACCAACACCATCATCGCCACCGTTTCACTGATGGCAATTAATTCAACGTGTTTGAAACGGGTCTGGTACGCCGAAGGGGCAGTCACAAGCGCCGCCATCTTGGACGTGTGCGCGAGGACAGCCGCCGAGAGTCGCATCCATTGCTCCACGTCGAGGGTGACTTGATGAAACTGATGCCGAATCATTTGTTGTTCGTCGGCTGTCAGTTCCATATTGTCCATCAACGTCTCGACGAAATAGCGATAGCCGCGTTCGGTCGGCACGCGCCCCGCTGACGTGTGAGGATGGGTGAGGTACCCTTCTTCTTCCAACGCGGCAAGTTCATTCCGAATCGTCGCCGCGCTAACGCCCAAGTCCAGTTTCGCAAGCGTTTCCGAACCGACCGGCTGTGCCTTGCTCACATATTCTTTTATCAGGAGCGCCAACAACATTTGGCGCCGTTCGGTCATTTTCATCAGAAATCCCGAAACAAAACAAGACAAGCGGCAAATCTGGCGCTTGTCTGTCAAGTTATTCGATTCGAAAAAATAGGCAAATAACTAAATGTCAAGTTAATTAGCACTCGAATATCTAGAGTGCTAGGAATATAGCACGAAAAACCTTGCAAGTCAAGAGAAAATTTGATTAAAATTTCGTGAAATTCTCGCGTGCTCCGCTCACCGTGCCCCATTGCGAATATAATAGCAATTACTCGACACTATGCAGCGCGCTATTGTTCTCGCTGAATATTTCTCAAATGCCGACCATCATCTTTTGGCAGGGTTTTTGGTTGGGCAGGGCGATCCGCTCGCGCCAAGTGATTCTGAAATCAACGAGGTCATTCAAACCGCGCGGGCACACCGCGTTGACCGAATGCTGGAATGGAGCTTGCGGCAGCGCGGCATCAAGGTTGAAGAGTCCGCGTGGCGCGCGCTGGCGCGCGGCGACCAAGCTGCTGTGCGTCGTTATCTCATTTTCAAATCCGCGTTTCAAGATGTCACGCGCGCGCTCGGCAAAGCAAACATCCCTGCCGTATGGCTCAAAGGTTGGGCGCTCGCGCATACCATCTACCCAATGCCCACCTTGCGCCCGATGCGCGATTTGGATTTGCTCGTTCCGCCAACAGAGCGTGAACGCGCCAAGGCATGTTTGGCGCAGCTGGGATATACCCAAGACGAATACCCGCAACTCGACGTGGTCCGAGAGATGCGCCATCACGATGTTTTGCGCGGACGCGTAACCGTAGAACTTCACACCAAACTAATCGGGCTGCGTTCCAAACTTTTTGGCGAATCACAGCGCGAATGGTTTTGGGCGCACAC
This sequence comes from Chloroflexota bacterium, assembly GCA_029778615.1. Classification (GTDB taxonomy): domain Bacteria; phylum Chloroflexota; class Anaerolineae; order UBA4142; family SHND01; genus SHND01. The sequence goes on from JAKOPZ010000281.1 coordinate 20,611, forward strand.
GCGCGTCCTGACGGCACAAGATTTCCAGTACAGCGTTTTCGTGCCCGAAGCCGAACTGTTGTATTTGTGCGCGCACGCGCTGCTCCAGCACGGCGAAAATGAATTTCTGCTCCAACGCTATTTGGATATTCATTTGCTCATCCGGCAGAATCCACAGTTGGACTGGGGACTTGTGCTGGAGCAAGCAGTAGAGTTTCGTTGGAGTTTTGCCGTCATGCGCGCGCTGGAAATCACGCGTGACCATTTTGGCACAACGACTCCCAATGCGTTTTTGTCAGAATTAGCATCGCGGCGTCACGCGGACGAAGACCCGCGCAACACCGTCTGGATTGCTGCTGATTCCACTCGCTTTGAAACGACGCGCGGTCTGTTGCGCGGCATGGGAAAGCGCGAAAAAATTGTGTGGGCGCTGGCGTCGCTTTTTCCTCCCCCTTCGTTTGTGCAATGGCGCTATCATGTTTCATCCGTTTGGCAGATTCCGTTTTTCTATTTCTATCGCTGGTTCTCGATGGCGCGCGACGTGTTGCAAACTATGCTAAAATACCTGAAATCAAAAATTCACGCGCGCACCGCGCGTTCGTCGAGGAGCCAACATGGACACTGAATTCGAGACCATTGAACCCCTTTACACACAGGATTTAGCAGTGGCTGACAAACCCAAGCAGACGTGGGAAACTCCAACTGTGCGGATTGCCAAGACAGAAGATACTGCCTCTGGCGGCTTTTCTTCGTTTTTTGAGAATACAAACTATTATCCCAATACGGCTGCTATCTCGTAGAACAATTCCCTTGCCCATTCATCCGAGTCACGTCCGTGCCATTCTCTTATACCGCGTTTGGTTTGACCATCTCCTCTGAACTTGAACTTGCCGAATTGCTCGCACATGACGCCGTGTGTGATGTGACGATTCAATTTGGCAATGTCCCCGAAAATTTAGATTCACCGACCGGACGCGGTGTGTTGTATCAAGTCACGCCGCAACAATTTTTGCTGAACCTGCCTGACACGGCGCGCTATCTCGTCGCGCACGGTGATTCCATCTTGATTGAACGCGCGCCGAACGCGCCGGACAATCAAGTGCGGTTGTACCTGCTCGGTTCCGTGTTCGGCGCGCTCTTGCATCAACGCGGCGCATTGCCGATTCACGGCAGCGCGATTGAAACGCCGCGCGGCGCGGTGATTTTTTCGGGACCGTCGGGACGCGGCAAATCTACGCTGGCGTGGGAATTTCAGCGGCGCGGTTATCGTCATTTGTGCGATGATGTGTCCGTCGTTGGATTCGATGAACAAGGCAGACCGATTGTCTATCCCGCGTATCCGCAAATGAGCTTGTGGGCGGACGTGTTGGACAAACAAAAATATGCGCGCGCCGACCTCCGCCCCGTTCATTCCGAATTGCAAAAATACGCGCTGCCTACGCGCGAATCATTCAACGCCGCGCCCGTGCCGTTGTTTGCCGTGTACGTTCTCTATCCTGTCAACACGGACACGCTGGAAATCACCCCGCTGAAAGGTTTGGACAAATTACAGATTCTCACTGCCAACACCTATCGCCCACGTTTCATGGCGGCGATGGGCAAACGCGCGCAGCATTTTCAATTGGCGACGAACGCGGGAAAATTTATTCATACGCGCAAGGTGGTGCGTCCCGTTACCCCGTTTCGTTTGCAAGAGCTCGCCGATTTGATTGAAAAGGATTGGGCGACATGAGCGAAATCGTTTGGCTCGCGTCGTATCCCAAATCGGGCAATACGTGGCTGCGCGTTTTCCTCGCCAATTATTTGAACAACGGCGAAAAACCTGCCAATATCAACGAATTGAATGTGGGACATATCGCCAGCGCGCGCAATTCCTTTGAAGAACTCGTCGGCGTCGAAGCATCGGACCTCACGCCGACCCAAATTGAAAATTGTCGCCCGATGGTTTATCGCCTCTTTGCGGAGACCAATTCCGAAACGATGTTTCTCAAAGTGCATGACGCCTTTCTCAACACCTCCGCAGGCGAGACCATGTTTCCCGCTGCGGTGACGCGCGGCGTCGTCTATCTCATTCGCCATCCGTGCGATGTTGCCATTTCGTACGCGCATCACAATTCCCATTCGATTGACCGCGCGATTGAGTGGATGAATGATGAGAGCCATACCTTGGCAGGACGACAAGATGGCGTGAATGTACAATTGGAACAAAAATTATTGACGTGGAGCAAGCACGCGCACAGTTGGCTCGGTTCGGGGTTGAATTGTCATGTCATACGTTACGAAGACATGCTCGCACAGCCGCATGAAACATTTGGCGCGGTGGTAAAATTTGTGGGACTCGATTATGACACACTGCGTTTGCAGCGCGCGTTGGAATTTTCGCGCTTTGAAGAATTGCAGGCACAAGAACAGCGCGAAAATTTCCGAGAACGCCCGCCGCGTGCACCCAATTTTTTTCGGCAAGGCAAAGCCGGTGCGTGGCGCGAAACCTTGTCCGTTGACCAAGTTGCGCGCATCGTTGACGCGCACCGCGACGTGATGCAGCAGTTCGGTTATCTCGACGAAAAAGGAAATGTGCTATGACTCTGGATACCACTCTCGTTCGCAACAATTCCCTCACCACTGCCGAACTGGACGGTCAAGTAGTGATGCTCAGTCTGGAAACGAATCGCTACTATGGGTTGAATTCTGTCGGCACGCGCATTTGGGAACTCCTCGCGCAACCGATGACCCTTGCTGCGGTTTGTGATACATTGCAGAATGAATACGAGGTCACGCGCGAGCAATGTGAAACAGAAGTTCTCGCCGTCGCGGAAAAAATGTTTCAAGAAAAACTTGTGCATAAAAACTAAATGAGCGCGCTCTTTGGCATGTGGCAAAAAAACAACGCGCCCGTTGCGCCCGCGTTCGACGCGATGGAAAACGCGTTATCCGAATGGCAATGCGATACGCGCGCGACATGGTGCGATACGCAAATCGGCATGGGCGCGCGTTTGTTGTACACCACACCCGAATCGCTTCACGAACGCATCCCGTTCACACATCCCGAATATCCACAATTCATTCTTGTCGCCGACGCGTGGCTCGACAATCGCGCGGAATTGTGCGACGTCTTTCAAATTCCGCACATGGAACGCGCGCACGTCTGCGACAGCGAATTGATATTGCGCGCGTACGAAAAATGGGGCAACGCGTGCGCGGACAAGCTGCGCGGCGATTTCGCGTTCGCGTTGTGGGACGCGCATCAAGAACGTTGGTACTGCGCGCGTGATTTCACGGGCAGCAAGCCCTTTTTTTATTTCGCTTCGACGGCGCTCTTTTGCTTTGCGTCCGATGTGCGCGCTGTGTTGGCGTGTCCCGATGTGCCGAACCAACTCGATGAAGTGATGCTCGCCGCGAACTTGGTACAGTCAACGATTACGGCGGAAAAGCGGCGCACCTTTTATCAAAACGTTTTCAGAATTCCGCCCGCGCATTTCCTCGTCGTCACGCGCGCCCAAGCCGCGTTGACGCGCTATTGGTCGCCCGAAAACATTCCGCCCATTCATTTTGCCAATCCCGCCGCGTATGCGGAACACACGCGCGAAATGTTGGAACGCGCGGTGCAGCGCGCGACGCGCACCGAATATCGCGTTGGCGCACACTTGAGCGGTGGGCTGGATTCGACTACGGTTGCGATTCTCGCCGCGCGCGCGTTGCAGACGCGCGACACAAGTTTGAACGGCTATTCGTGGTCGCCGCCGCCATCGCAGACGCAAATTGAGAACGACGCAGATGAACGCGCGTTTATCGAAACCGTTTGCGCGCAAGAACATATCACGCCGCGTTATCTGGAATACTCGGTGGACGATGTGGTGCGCTTGTACACGCGTGATTTCACACGCATTCCGCGCGAGATGGCGCTGCGCGAAGAACAGCTTCAAGACCTCGCGGCGCAAGACCAAGTGCGCGTTCTGCTTTCGGGGTGGGGCGGGGATGAATTGATTTCGTACGGCGGAGAGGGCTATCTCGGCGACTTGCTGCGGCGCGGCGCGTTCTTGGCATTGCATCGCGCGCTCGTGCAGCGATTGCCGCGCGGCGCACGGTATCCGGCACGCGTGCGCGCGTACGGCAACCTGCTGTACCGTCACGCACTTTGGATGTTGCTGCCGGATTGGGCGTGGGAAAAATTTTCACCGTATGCCGTTCCGCGTTTCGAGACGCGTTATATCCATCCCGAATTTTTGGAACGCCAGCGCGCTGCTGTGTATGCCCGGCGCGACCCAGTGCCGCGCGTGCATCCTTCCGTGCGCGGGACGCAGATCGTTCGGCTGGAGCATGGACATTTGACGCGCCGCATGGAAAGCTGGGCAACGCATGGCGCGAAACGCGGTGTCGTGTATCGTTACCCGTTGTTGGAGCGCGAGCTGGTGGAAGGAGTGTTGGGACTGCCGCCGATGCTGTATCATCAGCACGGACGTGCGCGCGCCGTGCTGCGCGCTGCGACGCGCGGGGTTTTGCCTGAAGCGATGCGCGTCGCGCGTTCCAAAGATGAACCGACCGCACTTGGAATTGTCGGCGCAAAAATTTTGGAAGGCACGCGCGCGTTGTACGAACAAACTCGCGCGCAGTTCGCTCAGCATCCCGCGACGCACTATGTGAATGTTGACGCGATTCAACAGACCATGACGCACGGCACATTGGAATGGAAAGAGGCGCGCCCCGTACAAGTCGCGCTCTCTTTTTTTTACATTGCGCAGCTCAATTCATAGAATCAAAAACCGAAAATGATTTCTGTCGTCCGGCGAGTTACAACTCTGGCTTGGCGCGAGCGCGCTTTTTTGGGCGAAGCGGTTTTTTATCTCGCACTCGCGCGTTTGGCGCTCTGGCTTTTTCCTTTCAATCGGCTCGCGCCGCGTTTTGGAAAACAGCACTGCGAGTCCGCGCCGATGCTTACTTTAGATTCAGAGCGAGCCCAAGTACGCCGCGTGAGTTGGGCGGTTACGACCATGAGTCGTTTCGTGCCGTGGGACAGCGCGTGCCTCGCGCAAGCGGTGGCAGGAAAAATGATGCTGCGCGCGCGACATTTATCCAGTACGTTATATCTCGGCGTCGCGTACGCGAACAATAAAAAAATGCTCGCGCACGCGTGGCTGCGTTGCGGCGACGTGTACGTCACCGGCGCGCCACAGCACAAACGCTTTACGGTGGTGGCAACTTTTGCAGAGATTGATACTGCAGCGGATGCAACGACCGCGCACCCAGTTTGAAAATTTTCGTCAACGCACGCGCGAAACGAATTGCTTTATGTTATAATGTTTGACAAGTTTTTTTTGCGGCACCATCCGGCAGTTGCCGCAGCAGAGCTGGGGGGCTTTGCAGTTTTTGTGGGGTAATTTCTACCCGCAGACAGCTGTAAAGAATGGCAAACAAATTTATCTCACTCAAAGGAGTTGTTTATGCCCGCCAAATCCGCTTCAACCGCGTCACACCCCGACACACCGGAATCGCACCCATCTGTAGATTCCATGCCGATGCAAGCCCCGGACAAGCGCAACTGGGAAACCCCCGAACTCAAAATCGTTCCGACTGACGAAACCGAGAGCGGTTTTATTTTTGCTACAAGGGAAGAGACTACCATCCCCACGCGCCCTCTTGCGTCCTGAAATCAAACGGCGTGGTTTGCGGCGCAATCTTCGCGCGGAGCGTGATGAGGGTACTTGGCTGCAAGCGCAATAGCAAATTGTTCATGGCGACGTGATGATTTTTCATCACGTCTTTTTTTTTTCTTTCGCGCCTCAACGCGCGCGCGCCTATTGTCAATTGAAAACGCGCATTGTATAATTTCGCTCACTCGATTTATGGCACTTGTACCGGCCCCGCCCAAAAAACGTTCTGCCGCCATCGCGATTGTTGGATGGCTTTTATTCTTGAGCGCAATCCTCAATATCACGTTTGGCGCGCTGGACATTTTTGTTTCGGATGTGTTTTCGCAAACGGGCACATCGCTACCGATTTTGGCAGAACAAGTGGCGGATGATGAACTCACGGAACAAGAGTTCTTTTTGATTGATGGTGTCGTTTCGATATTCGTCGGTGTCGTGCAGCTCGGACTCACAATCGGTTTTTGGCGTGAGAAACGTTGGGCGTGGGTGGCTGCCATGTCGTGGCAAGCGTTCAAACTTTTGTTTGGCATCGTTGCCGCGCTCGCGGGTCCGGCGGATTTTGTTTCGCTTGCGTTTGCCATCTTGCTCGTGTTCACTTTGAACCAAACCGACGTGCGTCGCGTGTTCAATATTCGGCGTCAACCTGATGAATCCTCCTCTGTCACGCCCCTCCGTATCCTCGACAGCAACTGACCTCGAACTGCTGCGCGCGTTCGAGCCGGTCGTTCAGTACACCCAAGGCGAACAATTTTTTCCAATGGATGTGGAACGCTACATCCGCTTGTGTGCGCTGTGTGTACATTACCCGGATGGGCGCGAAGAAGTTTTGGTCCCGCGCGGCGAATTGACGATTGAAAAATTGGTACAGCCGCGCAATCTGCAATTTGATGCGGTCGAGTACTTGCGTTTTGTGGCGCCGCAGACGCTGCAAGAAAGTGTCGGCGCGCTCGCCCAGGGACGCGCGATGCACCGCGCGAAAAAGAATGTTTTCAAAGCCGGAGTGGGGCGCTTGGCGCGTGGCGGTTTGCTCCCGCGCCTCGCCGACGCCTTGTTTTCGCTGACGCTGCTCGCGCGCGGACGCGTGCCCGGCGCGGTAGCCGCGCAAGCAGAAATTCAATACGACGAGTTGCAGCAGGAGCAAGAAAAATATGTCTATCACGGGCGCGTGGTGCGCCAGAACGGTTGGATTGTTTTACAGTATTGGTTCTTTCTCGCATACAACAGCTGGCGTTCGGGCTTTCATGGCGTGAATGACCACGAGTCGGATTGGGAAATGATGATGGTGTATTTGTACCAAGCGGATGGACGCATCATTCCCGAATGGCTCGCGTATGCGTCACACGATTTTCACGGCGACGATTTGCGGCGGCGTTGGGATGACTTGGCGGAAGTGAATTTCATAAATGGGCATCCGGTTGTGTTTGCCGGTGCGGGTTCGCACGCGTCGTATTTTCGTCCCGGCGAATATCAAGCCGAAGTGAGTTTGCCCTTGCCGCGTCCGCTCGAACGCGCCGCGCGCATGTGGGGACAATTTTGGCGGCAAACGCTCGGCATCGGCGGCGGCTATGAAAGCACACCGTTTCGGATTCCCTTTGTAGATTTTGCGCGCGGCGATGGCTTGGTGATTGGTCCGCAGCAAGAAAAGGAATGGACGCCAAATGTGATTAGCGAAGCAACGCCGTGGGTGAGCGAATATCGCGGCTTGTGGGGTTTGTACGCGCGCGACCCCATCTCTGGCGAAAACGCGCCCGCCGGTCCCATGTACAATCGCGACGGTTCACCGCGCGGTTCATGGTACGACGTGCTGGGCTTTGCGGGACTGGACAAAGTTCCACCGCCGCCGCAAGAACTGCCGCGTCTGGAAACGCGCATGAACGAATTGAACGCGCGTTTGGCAGAAATCGAAGCCCAGCTCACGCCGCAAGTGAATGCACTGCAAGAGCTGGGGATTCAATTGCGCGCGCTGCAAGGTAACCCCTTTCTCGCGCTCCCGTATGAAACTTTGCAGCTCCAAGCCAACAAACTCTCCGAGCAAATCAAAACCCTGCGTCGCGAGCAAGCGGAAAAGGTTGCTCTATTGGAAACGCTTGCGCGGCGCGCGGAAAAATTGCGCGCCAATATTTCGGATGACCCGCGCGCGCATATCACGCATCTGGCAAAGCCGGTCAGTCTTGCCCAACTGCGCTTTAATCGTCTTGCCGAAGCGTGGGCGGCAGTCAGCATCAGCGCGCTGCTGCTCGGCATCGTTGCGATTCTCCTGCTGCAACCGCACTGGTTGTTGGCGGGCGCAATGGTGATGATTGTGTGTTTTATTTTGCTCGAGTCCGTCTTGCGCGGGACCTACATCAACACTATCAATACCCTGGCTGTCATTCTCGCGGTGATTGCGGCAGTAATTCTCGTCGTGCAGTATTGGATGCAATTACTGATTGCGTCGTTGATTGCGATTGCGGTGTTTCTGTTGGTGCAAAAAGTGCGCGAGTTGAGAGAGTGATGAAACGGAAAATGTAACAAGAAAAACGTACTTGCAAATTTCATTCACCGCGATTTTGCGCGAACGTACGCGATAGGGTGATGCGCGTCGGTTCGCGTAGGTTCGCGGTTTCCTGTCCATGACCCCTTTGATACAGCGCGCTCGCGCACTGGATTGGCGCAAAACCCTCGCCACGTACGCCGTGTTGACGCTCGGCGGAGTGATTCTCGCGTCGAACGTCGCCGTGTTTCTCGCGCCCTCGAATATCGCGCCGGGCGGCGTTTCCGGCACCGCAATTATTTTGAGCCGCTTTCTGCCGTTTCCGGTTGGTGTGATGATGCTCGTGATGAATCTGCCATTGCTCGCGCTCGGCTTTCAAAATTTGGGGCGCTTTCACTTTTTGGCAAAAACGGCGTACGTCGTTTTGATTTACAATTTGGGTGCGGATGTGGTCGCCAACTTTTTGCCGCACGGCGTTTCGGAAAATATTTTGCTCAATGCAATTTTCGCAGGCGTCGTCGGCGGCATTGGGACGGGGCTCGTGTATCGCGCGGGCGGCACCACCGCGAGCACTGGAATTATCTCGCGCATTTTGCAATTGAAAACGGGCATTCCGATTTCGCAAGTGTATTTCATCACGGATGGACTCATTATTCTCGCGGCGGGCGTTGTGTTTGGCTGGGAAGCGGCATTGTACGCGCTCGTGACACTATTCATTTGGGGCATTGCCACCGATTATGTTTTGGAAGGTCCGAGCGTGGTGCGGACGGCGTTTATCGTCACGGACGAACGCGACGCGGTGGCGCACGCGCTGTTGGAAAAATTGCAAATCGGCGTCACCGCGTGGCAAGGCGAAGGCATGTTCACGGAACAAAAACACAATGTTTTGTTTTGCACCGTAAGCCGTCCGTTTGTGGACACGCTGCGCGACATTGTCACCACTGCCGACCCCAACGCGTTCATCGTCATTACGCACGGGCATCAGGCGACCGGTGGAGTGATTGCGAGGAAAAAGCAATAGGATGATTCACTTTCGACGCGGGACGATTGACGATTCGTTTGCAGTGTGGCAAGTGTTTGCCGATACGCTGTTGGATTTGTCCAAACGGCAAGGCGCGATGGCAATCACGGGTGCGGACGAAAATGCGGACATTGCGCCGTTTTGGACGCGGCGCAAATCATTGTTCGAGCATCTTGCGCGCACGGCACACGAATTTTGGATTGCCGAACAAGACGAACGCATCGTGGGTTACGCGCGTTCGATTTTGCGCGACGATGTTTTGGAACTCACTGAATTTTTCGTTTTGCCCAACGCGCAGTCAGCAGGCATTGGCAGAGAATTGTTACAGCGCACATTTCCGACGCACGCGGCAAAACATCACATCATCGTGGCGACCACCGATGTGCGCGCCCAAGTGCGTTATCTCAAAACGGGCGTTGTGCCAAGATTTCCCGAAATGTACTGGACGCGCGCACCCGAAGAGGTACGCGTGGAAACCGATTTGGACTTTGTGCGCGCAGAAAACACGCCCGAAACAATCGCGCAACTTGCGGAAATAGACCGCGCCGTTTTGGGGCACACGCGGGAGGTTGACCACGTGTGGTTGTTGGATACCCGCGCGGGATTTCTGTACAAACGCAACAACCAAGTGGTCGGTTACGGTTATCACAGTTTGGGCGGCGGCAGCGGTCCGTTTGCTTTGTGCGACGAACGTGAGTATGCGGCAGTGTTGGCGCACGCAGAACGCGAGGCGGTAACGCGCGGCGATGCTCAAGTGGGTTTTGATATTCCGATGATTAATCGCGCGGCGATTGATTATTTCTTGGCGCGCCAGTACGAAATGGATTCGTTTGTCGCGTTCCTGATGAGTGATGTGCCCCTGGGGAAAATGGAAAATTACATACTGACGAGTCCCGCGTTTTTTATTTAACTCATGTTACGCAGAATTGTCATTTCGAGCGGTCTGGCGAGAAATCTCGGTGGAAAAAACTGAGATTTCTCACAGAGTTTACCCCGAAGGATTGAGGGGTTCGAAATGACTTGCGTAAGGTGAATTATTTAATACTTGCGCATGACACAGGATGGGAACGGTTATGAAGACAGCCAATTCAAAAGCAGCAACTCAAAAACGCATTTGGTCGCCGGTGCGTCAGCAAGCGGCGGATAGTTTTTTAATTCTCACCATCGCCGCGTTCGCTGTCACGGTGATAGTCGTCCGCGTCTTTTTGCAGTTGTCGGGCTATCCGCAAATCGGCAACAGCACGTTCCACATCGCGCATCTGTTGTGGGGCGGACTGTTATTGTTTGTCGCGGTGGTGCTGGTGCTGTTGTGGGCAAATCATTGGGTCTTGTGGGCTGCCGCGTTGGCGGGCGGCATCGGCGTCGGGCTGTTCATTGACGAAGTGGGAAAATTTATCACCAAGGACAATGATTATTTTTTCCCGCTCGCGTTTCCCATCATTTACGCGTTCTTGCTGGCGTGCGTGTGGTTGTACCTGCGTGTGCGCCGTTCGCGCCCGCGCGATTCGCGGACGTTGTTGTATCACGCGCTCGAAGATATGAAACAGGTGTTGGACCATGACCTCGACCCGTTTGAACGCGCGATTTTGGTGGGCGAACTCAATCAAGTCATCGCCGGCACGCCGGGCAGTAACGAACGAAAATTGGCAAAGGCGTTGTTGGATTTTGTGCGCGCCGAAGATGTGAAACTCGCGCGCGAACCGAACCGCATTGAACGGCTGTGGAGTTGGGTCAAATTCATCGCGGCGCGTTGGCCCTCGCGGCGCGTTTTCAAATGGCTGTTGGTCGTGTTGTTTGCATGGGCGGGCGTCACTTCGATTTTTGAAGTGGGCGCGCTGTGGGCAATTCTCGGCGGCGTGTTCCAAAATACCCAACTCCCCGCTTTCGTCATTCAAAACGGCAATTCGCACTATGAACTGAGCGACCCCATTTTGCTGGTCATTCATTCCGCCTCGATTTTGATAACGGGCGCGATGTGCGCGCTTGCCACATTTTTGTTTTTGGTGCGTCGCGAACGCTTGGGCTTGCGCGTTGGCTCGCTGGCGATGATTCTCTCGCTCACAATTGTCTCGCTGTTGAATTTTTATTTCTCGCAGTTGTATGCCATCAGCGACGCGCTGTCGCAATTGATTTTGCTGCTCGCCGCGACGATTTATCGCTGGCGGTTTTATCTGAATCAATAGCGCAGACCAATTGCTCATTTACGCCGCGCACGCAATGTGGTACGATAACGTACAAGAATCCGCGAGCTTGGCATGAGCGTAAGAATTGAAAAAAGGGATTCGGTAGTGTGATGAACCAAGCGCGTACGCCGCAAAGTGATTTTCTGTTAAAACTTGGCAAGAAAATTTTGGAGCCGTACACGCGTTTGCCCACTGCGCGCGCGGCAATGATTACGGGTTCGGCAGCCGAAGGCGTTTCCGATTTTTACTCTGACCTCGACATGACAGTCTATTACGAAAACGAATTGCCGGACGAAGCTGCACTCGCGCGCATTCGCAAACAACACGGCGCGCCCGAACGCGCGTGGCTTATGGGCGACCGCGCGGAAGGCGCGATTGCCGAAGCGTACGAACTCGGCGGACTTCAAGCGCAAATCGGACACACGACGATTGCCGCATGGGAAAATGAAATCGCGGACGTTGTGGATAAATTTAACGCTGACACACCTTTGCACAAAGCCATGTCCGGCACGCTCGAAGCGGTTACTGTCTTTGGCGACGCGTACATGAACGCATGGAAAGAAAAAATCGCCGCGTATCCCGACGGTTTGCGCCGCGCGATGGTCGAGAAACACTTGTCCGTGTTTCCCGTGTGGTACGTACAGGGCGCGCTCGATGGACGCGACGCGCTTTTGTGGCATTATCAAATTTTGACCAAAGCCGCGTTCAATCTCGTCGCCGTTCTGGCGGGATTGAACCGTTTGTATTTCACAGACTTTCAATTCAAAAAGATGCGGCGCTTTATCGGACAAATGAACCTCGCGCCGGAAAATTTCGCCGCGCGTCTCGAAAATTTATTTCAACAAAAACCTTCCGCCGCCGCGTTGGAACTGGAAACCTTGGTGCGCGAGGTGGTGGAATTGGTCGAACGCGAACTGCCCGAGGTGGATACAAGCGCCGCGAAAAAACGTTTTGGACAACGCCGCGCCCCATGGCAGTATCAAACGTTTGACGAGTAAGGAATGAAACGAATCTGCTAACGGCATAGCAGAACGAATGGCAAGGAGCCAATGATGTTCAAGAAAAAATCTCCAAAACCCGCAGAGCAAAAATCTGCCGCCCCCGCGTCTGCGACCAAACCGGCGAGCGCCGGCGCGCCGCCAAAACCCAAGAAAGGACTTTTGCCGAGCTTTGGCAAGAAAAAAGCCGAAGCCGCGCCGCCGCCCAAGCCCGCCGCGACTCCCGCACCCGCCGCCGCGTCACCCGCGCCGAAACCGGCAGCCGCGCCCGCCAAAGCCGCGCCCGCGAAAAAAGCGAAAGGTGGCGGCGGGCTCGTCAAACTGCTTTTGCCGCTTTTGCTCATCGGCGCGCTGGGCGGCGGCGCCTATTTCGCCTACACCAAATTTTTTGCGGGGGCGGGGGAAACGCCGCGCCCCTCTGCACCCGCGACCGAAAGTGTTGCCACACTTCCCGATGAACCACCCGATTCCGCTAAATCACTGCGCGCCATCGCGACGCCGAAAAAAGTAGTGAATTGTGAAGGCAAGCCGAAATTTTTGAGCAAAGTCGGTTTGGCTGGTGATGTTACATTCTCGACCGCCGAGCCCGGCGTGCGCGGGCTGATTCTCTTGGGCGCGCCCGCCGACAACAGCGACGCGCTCACGCGTTATCAACATCAGTCCTGGAGCGGCGCCGGTTTTCTCGACGCGTTCGTGATGGACCGCAACGGCAATGTGTATTTTGCGCCCAGTCCGCGCACCGGGCTCGGCGTCAAGCAGCCCAAAAATCAAAATCAAATTTACAAACTCGACACCAAAAGCGGAGAGCTCGCCGCGTATGTGACGCTTCCCGCGACCGGCGAACCGTCACCCGAAAATCCGTACGGCGTTTTGGGTTTGGCGTACGATTGCGAAAGCAACAGCTTGTACGCCGCGACGGTGATGGGTTCGAGCGATGCGAATCAAGTGGGCAGTATTTTTCGAATTGATTTGAACACGAATGAAATTGCGGGACAGCGCGACAAGGTGGACGCGTACGGACTCGCCGTGCGTTCCACCGCAACAGGCAAACAATTGGTGTTTGGTTCGCCGCATAATGGGGAAATTCGCGCGTTAAATTTGGACGCGGACGGCAACCTGCAAGGCGACCCGCGCACGCTTGCCAGTTTGGCGGACCCGCTGCGCGCGCGCAAAATCTCTTTTGTCAACGAAAATGAAATGACCGTGCAAGCAGCACAATTCAATTTCGCCAAAGCAGAAATTCCGCAAGAAATTCCGACGCGCTTTGTGTATGACGCGGCAGGCGATACATGGCAGGTCGCGCAGTGACCTTTAGATTCTTGAAATAAAAATTCGTAGCGATGGCTCACGAGCCATCGCTACGAATTTTTATTTTCTATGTCACTCTACACTCTCGGGCTGGTTCTCCTCTCTGCGACTCTCCACGCGTCGTGGAATTTGTTGGTGCGCGACCAGCGCGACCTCAACATGTTCATCGGCATTTCGATTGTGGGCACCGTTGTCTTTATGCCGTTCACCCTTGCGTTTGAATTGTTTGCCCCGCCGGTCCTGACCGCCGTGCCGCTGAATTTGTTTTTCGGCGGCGCATTTCTCGCCCTCTATTATTTTGGCATGACGCACAGTTATCGCGGCGGCGATTTCACCGTCGCGTATCCGCTCGCGCGCGCCCTCCCGGTGCTGATGGTCGCGTGCGCCGAAGTGGTGATGGGCGACGCGCCAACATGGCTCGGCTGGCTCGGCATCCTGTTGATTGCGGCGGGCTCGATGGTCGTGCCCTTGCAATCGCTGCGCGAACTCAAACTGGCGCGCTATTGGAATCGAACGACGGTGTGGATTTTGACGGCGGCGTTAGGCATCGCGGGCTATACGGTGGTGGACCAGGCGGGGCTGCGTCATCTCCCGAACGGTCTGCCGTTCGCAATGCGGTACTCGATACTCGAATCGGTCATCGGCGGCGCCATTTATTTTTTGGCGTTGCAGCTCTTGCGCGAAAAAATTGTTTTGCCGCGCACGTGGGGCGATTGGAGACTGCCGTTCATCGCGACATTATTGTTGTTTGGCAGCTATTCGCTCATCCTGTGGGCGTTTCAATCGGATGACCGCGCGAGCTATGTCATTGGTTTGCGGCAGGTGAGTATTGTATTGGGTGTTGTCGCGGGCGCGTATCTGTTTCACGAACGCGGCGCGCGTTTGCGAATTCCGGCGGCGCTCGTGATTACCGTCGGAGTGATTTTATTGTCGCTGGCTTAACGCGGCAGCACCCCAAACGCTTGCGCGAGACTGTCAATGGTCAAAGCGGTGCCGCGCAACAAAATTTCAAAAAGCGAAATGCCGGCGACGGCGATTGCCAACGCGGCGAACGGCAGGAGGAACACGCGCCAGCCGCGCAAGCGATGCGCTTCGCCGACCGCAATCCACGTCGCGAGGAACGTGACGAACGTCGCCGCGACGCGCGCAAGCAGTGCTAGCGGCGGCACGAACGCAAAAATTTCGACGAGATAGCCGATTTGGGCAAAGCCCACTGCGCGGAGAGTGGTGGTAAAGTCTGCCGTGCCGCGCAACAAACGCGCCGCGCCAAAGACCACGAGTGTTCCCACGAACCACGAAATAAAACGCGTGAGCCAATCCGCGAAATCAAATCCCCCATTCGCAACCCACGAAGCCAGCAGCGTCGCCAGCACGGCAATCAACAGCGCGGGCGCGGTCAAGTACGCGTTGGTGGCTGCCTGTCGAAATGCCCATACATCCAACAACAGCGCGCGCACCGCAACCTTGAACCACATGCGCGTGCGGAGCAAGCCCTGCCACAGCACCGAAACATTCCACGCGTCCGGTCCGCGCAGCGCGGGCGCGGCGGGCGTCGGCGGCGCGATGGTTTGGGGGACAATTTCGCGGCGCGCGTTCAACACGTGAAACACATCTGCCGAGTTGCTCGTCTCGGGAATCGTAAACGTATTGGGATGAAAAATAAACGCGTCGGTCTGTTCGCCGCCCAAGCCGCCGTGATTGCCGACGAGTTCTTCCATCGCCGCCACGGTGCCGTCTTGAAAGTACGTGCTGATGATGGTGAGGTCGCCGTTGTGTGGAAATTCCGCGAGACGTTTCAATTGCGCGGCGCGTAAATCCGCATCGCCGTACATTGTCAATGGGTCTTGCCCCGTTACCGCGTTCGTCGCCAAATTGCGCGCGCCGTTTTTGCCAAACACCAGTGGTTCGTTTTGCGCGTTGTACGCCATGACGATGCCGATGCCTTCATGTTTGACCAAGCCGTCGAGCAAATTCGGATATGCTTCATTCAATTCGTCGAGCGCAAGGCGCGGCGGAGGCAGCAGCGATGGCGTCAAACCGAGAAAATATACCTGCGCGAGATTGCCGCTCGCGCACACGGCAACTTGTTGGTCTTGCATATTCGCGGTGGAATTGTTTGCGCTGTCGCTTTCGCGCATGCCGCGATTCATTGCGCGTTTCGTTCCGCGAATGACGCGCTTGCCGATACGCCCGCCCATGTTTTGATTTTGCATCTGGTCGAGTTCCATCGTCATCGCGCGCACCGAAACCATGCCGTCGTCGCCGCCGCCCGTTTGTGAGACGTTGGTCTTGCCCGGCGTCAATTCTTCAATCAATTCGCGCAGGGTTTTGCCGTACCGTTGTTTGAACGTCCAGCCGTACGATTGTCCGTGGTCGGAAAGAATAATGAGCTCGTACGGGCGCGGCGCCTTGCGCGCAATCGCATCGCGCACGCGGCGAATCACATGGTCGTACTGCCTCAAGGTGTGAAAGGCATCATGCGTCCACGGACCCGAATGATGCGCGACTTCATCGTAACCGGGCCACGTGACGTACAGTGCGGGCGTGCCGCGCACAATGTCGAGGATCGTGAGCGACGCGGAAATATCGCGCATCAAAACAGTGGTCGCCGCGCGGATGAACGGATAAAAATGCGCGAGGCGGTTCAAGCGCGGCGCTTGACGACGCAGCTGTTGGCGAATGCCTTCGTACACTTCGCGCACCACATCGCCGAAATACAACACCAGCGTCCGCAAGAAAAAATAAGGGTTCAGAAATAAAATGTAAAAATCTTGCGTGCGGCGTTTTTGCTGTTCCTCACTCGCTTGAAACAAATCCGCCAGCGTCAAGACCGAAACGAGCGCGTCGCCATTCATCATGTTGTTCACCGACGAACCTGCGCGCATCAAGCCGTTGCCGGTCGCCACGCGCGAATTGATGAACGGGGCATCGTGTCCCGAAACAATCAGCCGCCCCAAATCCTTGTCGTACCAGCGGAACGCGGGAATGTCGAAATTGTTGCCAAACATGATGCCCGCCTGACATGCCGAAGTTTGGGAGGGCAGTCCGCAGTCGAAACGCGAGAGGACATAGTTTTCGTTGTCCCGCATCGCCTTCAGCGTCGGCATCCAGCCCGTATCAATCGCGCGTTTGATGTGATGGTACGACAGCCCGTCAATTTCCATCATGACGATGCCTTGTGTCTGCGTATCGAGCGCGAAAAATTCATCGCGCTTTGCCAACCGCTCGGCAATGTTTTGATAAAACGAATCGTCGTCATCCACCGCAATGACGCTCGTGAGAAGCGTGTTGACAATTGCCAAAATGAGACTGCCGACAATCGCGTCCGCCCAAGTTTGCACAAAAAAACCTTCCACCAAATTCGCCGTCACCCACAGCCCCAACGCGTTCAGAGAAAAGCCGACCACAAAAATCGCGATGAAACCGAACGGCAGCGCGAGCAGTAGAATGAGCGGGCGAATCAAAAGATTGACAATGCCCAGCAAAAACGCGGCGGACGCGGCGACGACAAGCGTGTTTTCGCCCGACGCGAAACCGATGCCCGGCGCGACCGCGGCGGTTAACAGCAGCGAGATACCGTCGAGGACCCAGACGACGATAAACCGAAACAGTTGGCGCGTCAGCGTGTGGATGAGGTTCATAAGCGGAGATTAGAGCTTGGACTGGAAATTGGAGAGTTTGGGATGCTGGCTTGAATGGACGATACGCGCTCCGCCGCTAGCAATTTGCCAATTCGCGTTTTGCCTTTTCGAACACGGCGTCAAACATGGGCGCGGTCAATCTTCCGGTGTTTGTGTTTTGGCGGCTCGGATGATACGTGGCAATGACAGAATAGTTTTCAATTTTGTATAACGCGTTGTGACCAAATTTCGGACGCGGTCTTGCAAGGGAAATGTTTCGCGTTTCCAACACTTGAAGAATTGCGTTAAAGCCAATTGCGCCGAGACCAATCAACACGCGCGCGTTTTTCAACAATTCAAATTCGCGCGCGAGGTACGGGAAACAATTGGCAAATTCGGACGGCAGTGGTTTATTGTCGGGTGGCGCACACCGCGCCGCCGCACCGATATACACATCGCGCAGTTGCAACCCATCGCCGCGCGCAAGCGAAGTGGGCTGATTCGCAAAGCCCGCGCGATACAACGCGCCAAACAAAAAATCGCCTGAACTGTCGCCTGTCAAATACCCCACGCAATTACACCATTAAGATACCTGTCGTCAACCTTGTTGCCATCCGCGCCGCGTTGCATTCGCAGTTTGGTACACACCGCGCGCAAGCATGCATGATAGCATAATCTATCCGTTTA
>JAKOPZ010000053.1 GCA_029778615.1 Chloroflexota bacterium
ACACTCGAATACGGCGCGGAAACGATGCGCGGAGAATTTTATTTAATCGGCGGCGCAGTGGCGCTCGGCATCGTTTTGGTTGTGGTGCTGGGACTTGTACTCGTCACGCGCGCGCGCAAAAGAAAATCTCTACCATAAAAAAAATCCGTGCGCTTGTGGAACGCACAGATTTTTTTTACATCAATTTATTGAATTACCTAATGTGCAACACTTTTGTCATTTCGAGCGGAGCGAGAAATCTCGCAAGGCGCGAATGAGATTTCTCGCAAAACTTGTCCCGAAGCATTGAGGGAACGGCTCGAAATGACATTTGTCCCGCGCAAGAGTTGCACATTGAGTTGAATTGTCGCTTCGAGCGGAGCGAGAAATCTCTGAATGGCAAGCCGAGATTTCTCACTGCGTTCGAAATGACATTGGTTATACTACTCTTACAATCAACCCCTTTAGATATTCCCCTTCGGGAAAGTTCAAACCAATCGGATGGTCGGGCGCCTGTCCCAGTTTTTCCACAATCTGCGCGTCTCGTTTTCCATCCACCGCAGCAGAAAAAACGATTTGCTGAAATAATTTCAAATCTACGAGTCCCGAACACGAGAACGTGACGAGAAAGCCATTCGGGTTCAACAATTGAAACGCGAGCAGGTTCAAATCTTTGTACCCGCGCGTCGCGCGTTCAAGATTCGCTTGCGACGTCACAAATTTCGGCGGGTCAAGCACAATCGCATCGAATTTTCTACCGACGGCGCGGTACTCGCGCAATTTTTCAAACGCGTCGGCAACTACGTATTCGACGCTCGCCGCAGCGTTGCGGTTCGCCGCAACGCCGTTGTTTGCAAAATTTTCGCGCGCAAGTTCAAGCGATGAGGCGGACGCGTCGAGATTCAACACGCGTGCATTATTGAAGTTCGCCGCATACACGCCGAACGCGCCCGTGTATGCGAACGCGTTCAACACCTCGCCGCGCAGATACGGCGCGGCGCGCTGCCGATTCACGCGTTGGTCAAGATAGAATCCCGTTTTATGTCCGCGTTTTACATCCACTAGAAATTTTAAATCGTTCTCGACAATTTCAATTTTGTCGGGCGGTTCCGCTCCAAACAAAACGCCCGTCGTTTCTTTTAACCCTTCCTTTTTTCGCACATCTACATCGCTGCGTTCGTAAATGCCAAGGACTGGAGACTGGAGATTAGTAATCGGAGACTGGAGACTGGAGATTGGAGTCGTATTCTCGGCAAAGAATTCCTTCAACACATCAACAATTTCTGCCTTGTGTAACTCTGCGCCGAGCGTGAGAAATTGCGCGACGAGAAAATCGCCATAGCGGTCAACGACAACGCCCGGCAAAAAATCGGATTCCGCGTTGACGAAGCGGAGGGAGGTTGATTGAAAATTCAAATTCGATTTCTCCGAAATCGAATTTGAATTTTCAAATAGGAATTTTCTAAATTCTTTTGCGCGCTGAATTCGTTTTTCAAAAAACGCGTAATTGATTTCCTCATCGCGCTCGAACGTCCACACGCGCGCGGCGATCTGCGAACGCGCATTGTACGAAGCGCGCGCGAGCCACATACCGCCAGCGTCGTACACCTCCACCGTATCCCCGTCGTTCACGTTTTCCACGCGCGCGATGGCGCCGGAAAAAATCCACGGGTGATGATTGCGTACGGGTTTGTCTTTGCCGCGTTTGAGAAAAATTTTTGGAGAGCGGTCCATCGAATGGAATTCGACGGCAAACGAAAGAAAAATCATCCAACCAAAAAAATGCTCCTTTGTTGGATGCCTTTGGCTTTTGTTTGCCGTCCGTTTCTAACGCACAGTCGCACCTTGAGGGGGGCTCGCCCCCCTCAAACTCCCCCCCAGAAAAACAGTACGCAGAATCCAGCAGCCAGCAGGCAGAACTCAGGAATACAAGCCAGGGGACAACACTCGAAAACCGATATTGAGGAACATGTTGTCAGGGGTGAACCTGTCACGATACGCACAGCGGGCATCCGTCCTATCACTGTTGAACGACCCGCCGCGCAGCACGCGGTATTGGCTCGGAGTATCATTGCGCGGATTCTCGCGCGGTGAATTTTTGTAAAAATTTTCGTCGTACCAATCCGCGCACCATTCCCACACATTTCCCGCCATATCACCAAGACCAAAAAAACTATCGCCCTGCGGTGAATATTTTCCGACAGGCGTCGTATCACCAATTCCCGCTTCGCTCGAATTGCATTTGCTTTTATCGAACGAATCACCCCAGGGATACACGCGTTTGATTTTTTTCGCGTCGTCCCAACTCGCGGCTTTTTCCCACTGCGCTTCGGTAGGTAAATCTCCTTCTGCCCATTTGCAATACGCGAGCGCGTCATCCCAGCTCACATTCACGACGGGATGATTTTCTTTGCCGTTCGGAATTTTCCAATCTGGTTTGAATTTTTTATATTCCGCGTTCGTCACGGGATAACGCGAAATATAAAACGCATCGAGAGAAATAGTGTGCTGTGGTTGTTCCCATTTCAACCATTTTTCTCAATCTTTTCCAAACTCTTTCATCAATCGTTGCGCTTCTTCATCGCTCGTCCCCATCAAAAATTCGCCTGCGGGAATCAGAATCATTTCTTGCCCGGCTTTGTTGGTCTTGCGCGCGGGGAGTTGGATTTTTGGTGGGGGAGGGGTAATGATTTCGATGCGCGTTGGTTCGCGTTTTGGTTCGGGTGGGGGCGGCTGTTGTACGGAACGAACGCCGTTTCGTTCCTGCCCCGGCGATTCGGAACGCCCCGGCGATTCGGAACGCCCCGGCGATTCGGAACGCCCCGGCGATTCGGAACGCTGCGGCGAGCGTTCCCTACCGGGTTCTATGATTTGTGGTGGAGGCGCGCTTGTCAAATCAAAAAGCACGCCGTCGGGCGCGCGCATGTACAACACCGGCGTGCCCCATTCCAAATCGTTGACGTCGGTCAAAATCGCGTTGCGCGCGTGCGTGAGCGCGGCGTCCACCGCATAACCATCCGCGAGCGCGCTGTAGAATTCATCCGCAAATGTGATAGCCGCGCTGTCACTCACTTCAAACTGCATCGCAATCACAGCGGGCTTGTCTTGCTGTACCAAACTCGGCGCAATTCCGGCGAAGGGGTCATTCCGCGACGTTCGTGCGCCTTCGCACGCGTTCAGAATCACCAGACGCAGCGAATCAAAATTTACCAGTACCTGCGCGAGCGTTTGACTGCTGACACGCTGCCCGCGCCCCTGTTCATTTTTGAAAATCAAAACACCATCTTGTTCGTGCGCTTCGAATCTGCCGTGTCCGATGAAATGCAAAATATGATATTCATTCTGCCGCAGCGTGCGCCGCAATTCCGAAAGCGTTGCGTTTGCCAAACGCGTGACCGTCACCGCGCCGCGCGTTTCCAACGCTTGCGTCGCGTTCCGCACATTCCCCCATTCGCGTTCGACATCCAACTTGTCGTAATCGCCGGGGTCGGCAATGACGACGAGCACGCGCAGCGGCAACTGCGCCTTGAGCGGGTGAATCGGCGTGGACAAATCCAAAAAGCGCACGACGGGCGTTTTGGTGAGCAGCGCGACAAATTGATTGCGCGCATTGTCGTACAAAAATTCCCAGGGCAAATCAGCCAGTTCGGGCGTCTCGCTCAAACGCAAGCGCAAGCGCAAACCTTTGCCCTGCATGTTCGCGGCGTTGAAACTGCTGCGCCACAAGGCAAACACTTCGCCCGTGAACACCGCATCAAACAATTTTCCGCCGAATGCTTTTGCCGCTTTCATTTCCGGTGATTCGATTTTACGCACACCGCGTCGCGGGCGTCCCACGCGCAAAAACAGATTTTCGATTTCGAATGGCGCAAACGGCAGCACAAACGTCGCGCTCGCCTGCGTGCCTTGCGCGTTCGTTGCGCGCACGCGATACCCGTTCGGTGCGGCAGAAAGCTGCAAATCAAAATCAAGATAATCCATGGATTGTTGGGGCGAAGCATTTGCAGGAGCGTCCGCGCAACTCACAGCTCTGCCAATGCAAATGCTTCGCCCCTACATTCTATTCGATATTCTTGAAAAATTCGACGCGGATTATATTTTGCGTTTCATCGGTCACGCTCGCCGTCCCACTCTCCCGATACGCCACCACCCACAACACCTTTTCCTCATCCGCCAAAATCGGAATGAACTCGCGCAGGTGACGCGGAATTTTTTCATCAATCATAAATTCGTGCAGCGATTTGTGTTTGCCGCCCATTCCGCGCGGCGCAAAACGTTCCCCCGCACGCCGCGTTCGCAATGAAAGTTTTCCCGCAATTTTTTCCGCGTCAAACTCGGCAGACCATTTCCCTGTCCCCTGTCCCCTCTCCCCTGATACTCTCACTCCCCAATCACTTTCTTCCAACATTACTTCATCCCCAACTTTCAAAACAATTTCTTGCCCATGCAACAACAATGGCACATCAGGAATCTCCAGATGTTCGCCAATCGTAAAATCATCATAGCCGACGACGAGCAATAATCCTTGCGGCAATGTCGCTTCGGCGCCCGCGTCTTTCTCGGCGGCAACTTGGCGCGCATTTTCGATGTGTTGATAGCCGATATTTTTCAAGCGTCGCAAACGCGAGACCGCTTCGCGCAATACGCCGCGTTGTAGATTTACAGGCAGCGCGCGGAACCATTTGCGGTCAAATACGAATCCGCCGGGATTCGACAAAGCATCGCCGTCGAGCGCCCGCGCCATGCGGTCAAAGATGCCGAGAACGTTTTGATGAATGTAATCGTAATCGTCGGCGATGGACAGCGCGCTGTGGCGAACGACGACGCTCAGGTTGGGATTGATGGTTTCGAGATACGGAATCACATTATGCCGCAGCCGATTTCGCAAAATCGTCGTATCAAAATTTGTTTCATCCTCACGCGGCTGTAAATTATTTTCCACACAATAGATTTCTATTTCCGCGCGCGTAATGTCGAGGAGTGGACGAACGAGGTCAACCGACGACGGAGGACGGACGACGGACGACGACTCCGTTTTGTCCTGTGGTCTGTGGTCTGTGGTCTGTAGTCTGGTCTTGTACGCCATCCCCCGCAGTCCGCTCAACCCCGCGCCGCGCAAAAAATGCAGCAGAATCGTTTCCACCTGGTCATCCGCATTGTGCGCGACCGCAATCGCGTTCGCGTTCACTTGATGCGCCACGCCGAGCAAAAAGTGATACCGCAAATTGCGCGCGGCTTCTTCAATCGAAAGCCCATTCTCTTCCGCATACCCGCGCACGTCCCAACGCGCGTTCGCAACCGGCAAACTCCACTCGCGCGCGAGCCACACGACGAATTGCTCATCCGCGTCCGATTCGTCACCGCGCAATTGATGATTCAAATGCGCGACGTGCAATTTCAATTCCAATTCGGGCGCGAGAATTTTGAGCGCGTGCAGCAGCGTCAATGAATCGGGTCCCCCCGAAACGCCGACGACGAGCGTGTCGCCGCGCGTGACGAGTTGATGTGCGTGGATGGTGGCGCCAAGTTTTGTGATTAACACTCATTTGGGAGACTGGAGACTAGAGACTGGAGATTGAAATCACACATTCTTTTTCTAGTCTCTAGTCTCTAGTCTCTAATCTCCAACTCTTCCACCAACTCTCTCAAAAACAATTCCGCATCCGTCACGAGTCCCAACGCTTGAAACGTTCCCCTATCTGCGAGTTTTGTGACGACGGCGGGGTTGATGTCCACCGCAACCGTTTTCACCCACGCGGGCAGCATGTTGCCTGTCGCAATCGAATGCAGCATCGTCGAAACCATCAACGCGAGTTCGACGCCGCGCACCGCCGCGCGCATTTTGCGCTGCACCTCCATCATGTCCGTAATCACATCGGGCAACGGACCATCATCGCGCACAGAACCTGCGAGCACCATTTCGATATTTGCATGAATCGCTTCGTACATGATGCCGCTCGTCAAAATGCCTTGTGCTACCGCGTCGCGCAAACTGCCCGCGCGGCGAATGCGGTTGATGGCGCGCATGTGATGCCGATGTCCGCCTTCCACCGGCTGCCCCGTGGTGAGCGCAACGCCGAGCGACGTTCCAAAAATCGCGGCTTCGCAATCGTGAACGGCAATCGCGTTGCCGCCAAACAAAACATTCACGTAACCATGCCGAATCAATTTTGCAAGCGACGGCGCCGCGCCGCTGTGCACAATCGCGGGACCGCCGACGAATAAAATTTTTCCGCCGCGCGCTTTGGTCTCGCGCATCTCGCGCGCAATTTGCGAAATCACCAAACGCTTGGGACGTTCGCTCGAAACGTCCGCGTTCATGAACGAAAAAATTTCCTTGTCGCGCGAACGCGCGAGAGGTTGAACGCGAATGCCATCATGTCCCACCACCACCGCGTCGCCCTGTTTCACCTCTGTCATCGGAATCATTGCCGCAGAATTTTTCGCGCGCTCAACCACAATCGCCAAATCCATTTCCGTATTTGCGACGTCGAGCCATTTGCCGGCGAGCCGAATTTGCGTGGGCAGATTCGTGGTGGAATAAAAATCGTCGGGCAGCGCACCATCACGCGGCGCGGGTTCCGTCTGCGCGTCGTCGGGCGACTGCACCACCGCGCCGAGTTCGTTCAACGCCTGCATGAGTTCGTCCATCTGCGCGGGCGTGTCGGCAAAAATTTTCATGCGCGCAAAACTGGTCTCTTGTTTGGTTTTGCCCACGCGAATTTCCAGCAAGTCGAATTCGCCGCCGCTGTCCATAATCGTGTCCCACACGCGCGGCAAAATATACGAATCAATGATGTGCCCTTCGAGGGTGATTTCTTCGGAAATGGATTTCATGATTAGAGATTGGAAATTGGAGATTGTAATGTGTGTGTCGAGTTATTTGTGGTTGGCGATACGCGGTTCGCGATTTACAAGACGCGGAAAATTAAGGACGAGCGCAAGCGGCAGCAAGAGAAAAAGGATCGCGAGGACAACATACAAAAGCGTTGTGCCGCCGAATGCCGCCAGCGTATCAACGACGATTTGAATGAGCGCGACAAGTATCAATTCGATGCCCGCCAACAATGGCGTCGCAATAATCATGGCGAAAAATTGTCCGTTGCCGCGAAAACGAATTTTGCGAATGCGTCCAATCATCACAAAAAACGACGCGCCCGTCATGCCCCACGCAAAGGGAATATAAAACGGAATGCCGTTGAGGAAATCGAGCGATTCAGATGGAAAATACCACCAGCCCGCATAGAGCGCGAGCGCGTCGAGCGGCAGCAAGAACCATGGGACAAGCAGAAAAATCAGATACGCCATCGCGCGCAAATTTGTGGGCGCGACAAAACGTTTGGCAAGCGCGTACGCCACATAAAATACGCCCGGAAATAACATGACCGTCACGGACGGCGCCGCGCCCAAGACGAGCATGTTCGGGCTGTACGCGATTTGCGAGATGACGACGAGCAGACTCACAATCAGCACGGCAAAAATATAGCCAATCAAAAACCATTGCTGCGCGTAACGCTGTCCTTCATTCCGCCACGAATGCACGAAACCCGCCGCAAAGAGCGCCACACTCGACACTTGAATAAAGAATGTTGTATCCATAATGAATTGCAAAAATTATAACATATTGGATAATGCACAATGGTCAATGCACAATGCGCAGTTTTCTCTGCGTTGTGCATCGAGCATGGTTCATCGGGCATCGTTTATGATTGGCTTTGGCGAACTCCGCAAAAAATCCGTCACGTGGGGAATGGAAATTGGCGACGTGGAAAAAATTTACGCGCGCGATTGGCTCTTGTACGGAATGTTTGAAAATGCCGCGCTGCGCGAAAATTTGATTCTGCGCGGCGCGTCCGCGTTGGCGAGCGCGTATTTTGAAAATTACCCACGCGTCGCGGATATTGATTTCGCGCGTGGGGAGGAACCGGACGACGCGACGCGCGAACGCGAAATGACGAACGCGGTGGACGCGGCGGCGCGCGCGGCGGGTTTGCATTTTCGTTTGCACAGTTTCAAATCGTCCGAAGCGCGCGTTGAATTTACCGGACCGCTGGGACGCCGTTCTGCCGCGCAGCCGCTCATCATCACGCGTTTTGTATCGGCAACGCCGCGCACGGAAATTTCCGAACGCGCGCTCGTTCATCCGTTTAGCGACGCATGTAATGTTCAAGTGCGCGCCGTTTCATTGAACGAGCTCGCGGCGGAACATATCGTGCGCTATTCGCAAAAACCGCGCGCGCGCGATGTATTCGATTTGTGGTTTATCCTCACGCACGGCGAAAATCAATTGGACACGGCAGAAACGCGCACCCTCACTTTTGCGATTGCACAAAGCAAACAAGTCATTCCGCGCGCGGAATTGGATGCCGCGTACGCGCCGTTGCTCGAACGCGCGTGGGAAAATGCGCTCAAAACGGTTCGCCCGCACCCGCCGTTTCCGCAAGCGCGCGCTGAGATTGAAAGGTGGAGCCGTTCTTGGATTTGACCGGAACTCGCCGCGCGCCCCAAGGTATCCACGTAAAACGGAGCGGGAGGACGAGTCAACTCTGCTCTGTTTGTGCGTTTTCTCCACCCCTCAACGCAGCCCTTTTGTCAAGGATAAAAAATCTTTGAGTTAGGCGGTTTGTGAATATAATAGTGAATCTATGTTCGAGAGTTTATCCGACAAACTGGAAGGCGTTTTCAAACGTCTTTCGGGCAAAGGAAAATTGACCGAAGCCGATGTGGATGTGGCTTTGCGTGAAGTCCGCATGGCGCTGCTGGAAGCCGATGTAAATCTTAAAGTTGTGCGCCAATTTTTGGAACGCGTCCGCGCGCGCGCCATCGGCGCCGAAGTGATGCAATCGCTCACGCCCGCACAAGGCGTTATCAAAATTGTCAACGAAGAATTGATTGCCACCCTCGGCGAACCAGCCAAGCTGGATGTTTCGGGTCCCGCGCCGCATGTGTTGATGTTGATTGGTCTGCAAGGCGCAGGCAAAACGACAACGGCGGCAAAACTCGCACTGCATCTTCGCAAACAAGGACAGCGTCCGCTCATGGTCGCGGCAGACACGCGCCGCCCCGCCGCAATTCAACAATTGCAAACTTTGGGCAAACAATTGGACATTGCAGTATTCGCCGAAGACACAAAAATTCCCCCGCCGCAGATTTGCGTGGACGCGGTGAAACACGCGTCGCAAAATAATTACAGCATTGTGATTTTGGATACGGCAGGTCGTCTGCACATTGACGACGATTTGATGAATGAATTGGAACAGGTGAAAAAACGCACGTCGCCGCAAGAAGCGCTGCTCATTGTAGATTCGATGACGGGGCAAGAAGCGGTGCGCGTCGCGGATGAATTTAACAAACGGGTTGGCATTACGGGATTGATTTTGACCAAAGTGGATGGTGATGCGCGCGGCGGCGCCGCGTTGTCGGTGCGTTCCGTGACGGGCGTTCCAATCAAATTCCTCGCCGTCGGCGAAAAAGCCGATGCATTGGAACCCTTTTACCCGGACCGGTTGGCATCGCGCATTCTCGGCATGGGCGACGTCCTCACGCTCATCGAACGCGCGCAGCAAAATCTGGACCAAGACCAAGCGCGGGCTGCCGCCGAAAAAATGCTCAAGAATCAGTTCACGCTCCAAGACTTTTTGACGCAAATGCAGCAGCTCAAAAAGATGGGACCGTTGACCCAAATCATGGGCATGATTCCCGGCATGTCACAGTACGCGAAACAAATTCCCGAAGAGCAAACCGAAAAACAATTCCAACGCATCGAAGCGATTATCAATTCGATGACGCCCGATGAACGCCGCGACCCGGACATTCTGAACGCGCGCCGCCGTCAACGCATTGCCAAAGGCAGCGGCACCCAAGTTCAAGATGTGAACGAGCTGATGCGTGAATTCAAGCAGATGCAAAAAATGATGCAGCAGCTGGGACGCGCGGGCAAAGGCGGACGCGGCGGACTCCCAAAAATTCCCGGCTTTCCGGGACTGGGCTAGCTGTCATTTCGAACGCTCTCGAGCGCACTCAAGAGAGAGAAAACTCCATTTCCCAATCCGAGATTTCTCGTACCGACTACTTGAAATGACACAAGCGTATCAATAGATTGTAATTCCATCGTAACGATAAAATCCGTTACTCGCATGTAAAATATGCCGTATGACGAGTTGCAAATCGTCATGCGTCCAAGGAGAAAAATCGCAAGCCATGGCTACCAAAATTAAATTGACGCGAATGGGCATGAAAAAACAACCGACCTATCGCGTCGTCATTCAAGAAGCGCGCTCGAAACGCGACGGCAAGTTCATCGAAAACCTTGGACTGTACGACCCGCGTCAAAATCCGCCGCTCGTTCAACTCAAAGCCGAACGTGTAAACTACTGGCTCAAAGCGGGCGCCACCCCAACCGATTCCGTCGGACGCCTTCTGAAAATGGCGGGCATCACCGACAAGTATTACAAGCAGCGCAAACAGACCAAAACGGCACAAGCACCGACAGAAGCACAAAGCGAATAGTTGAACTGTCTATGCCGCGTAACCGCGCGATGTGTTGCGCTGCAAGTACGCAAGAGAGAACGATTGTGAACATTCAAGAACTCGTCGAATATATCGCCAAGTCGCTGGTAGATGATCCGAACCAGGTGCACGTCAACGTGTCCGAGAACGCCCACGCCATCAACGTGGAACTCCAAGTCGGACCCGAAGATATGGGGCGCATCATTGGCAAAGGCGGACGCGTGGTCAATTCACTGCGCACGCTCGTACGCATCGCCGCCATTCGGCAGGGCAAACGCGCCACGCTCGAAATTCTCGACGCCAACGGCAACGTGAGCCATC
The DNA here is from genome assembly GCA_029778615.1 of Chloroflexota bacterium. Lineage (GTDB taxonomy): Bacteria > Chloroflexota > Anaerolineae > UBA4142 > SHND01 > SHND01. The sequence goes on from JAKOPZ010000053.1 coordinate 10,810, forward strand.
CCAACGCCGAGTCGCTGCATCACGCGTAATTCCGCGTAGGGGCGAAGCATTGACAACAACTTACGCGACTCGAAATGCGAGCGTGTATGTCAATGCTTCGCCCCTACCTTTTCAATGTCCGAAGAAAATCAGCAATTCCTCGTCGTGGGTGAAATTTTGAAACCCTTTGGTTATCGCGGCGAGGTGAAAGTACAAGTCATCACCGATTACCCACAGCATTTAGTCAAACAAAAAACTGTCTATATTGGTTCCCCGCCGCGCGCCTTTCCAGTGGAAAGCGCGCGTTTTCATGCCAATTATGTGCTGCTGAAATTTACCGGCTACGACAGTGATACATCGGTTGCCAAACTGCGCGGTGAAATTGTTCACATCCCGGTTGAACAAGCCGCGCAATTAAAAAAGAGTCAGTACTATCATCACGAAATTATCGGCATGAACGTCGTCACTGGCGCAGGCGAAACGCTCGGCACCGTCGCAGAAATTTTGGAAACGGGCGCGAATGATGTGTATCTGGTGCGCACACCGCAAGGCAAAGAGATTTTACTCCCCGCCATCAAGAGCGTCATCAAGAATATCCATCGCGAGACCAAAACGATGACGGTTGAACTCATTCCCGGATTGGTGGATTAACCGCCCGCGCGTTTCCAAAAATCTCCTGTTGAAATTCCACTTCAAATCCAGTATAATCATCCCAATCTTTTTCAAATGAATCCCCTACTCAATGGAGGAGTAATGAAGTCTTTTTTTCCGACTGCGCGTCGTAACGCGATTCTCGAACAAAACATGGACGACGAACTCGTCCTCTACGACACGCTGAACGACAAGGCAAACCTCTTGAATCGAACGGCAGCGCTCATTTGGCAGCAGTGCGACGGCAAGAGTACGCCGCGCGAAATTGCCGCGCGTGTGTCTTTGCAACTTGGCGCGCCGGTGGACGAATCCGTCGTGTGGTACACACTCAACCAACTTTCGGACAAGAACCTCCTCCAGACGAGTGTGGCGATGCCCCATCCATTTCAACACCTGACGCGCCGCGATTTTCTCCGCGCGGGTCTCGTCGGCGCGGCAGTGGTGCTGCCTGTCGTCGTCACCATGACCGCACCCAAGGTTTCGCAAGCCGCGAGCTGCGTCGCTTCAGCAGAACCTTGTGATTCCAGTACGAACTGCTGTTCCGGCGGAGTCGGCGCGTGCAGTGACGGCAGCTGCCCATAGCAAGTGATGTCGTTGAGCAAATGGGTCCATTCTGATTTTTCGGGACCGAATGAGAAACACGCCTCTCCCATTGAGGCGTGTTTTTTGTTGCATCGCACTTGTGTTTATGGTATTCTCGCGGCGTGACAGACCTGCGCTATTTCATCGGCTTTAATCGCGTCAGCGGCATCGGACCGGCAAAGCTCCAACGCCTCCTCGATTATTTTGGCGATTTGCCCACCGCGTGGACAGCCGGCGCGTTTGAACTCGCGGAAGCGGGTCTCGACAAACGCGCGCTGGAAAATTTTCTCGCTGCGCGCAGAGAGCTGAACCTCGACGCCGAAGTGGAAAAAGCGCAGCGCGCGTGCGATTTGATTCTCACGTGGGACGACCCCGCGTATCCGCGCCGTCTCAAAGAAATTCCCCAGCCCCCGCCGGTTTTGTACATCAAAGGAACTTTACAGCCCGAAGACGAATGGGCACTCGCCGTCGTCGGCACGCGCAGCGCGAGCGCGTACGGCAAAGAAACTGCGCGCACGCTCGCCGGCGAACTCGCACACAACAAGATGACCATCGTCAGCGGCTTGGCGCGCGGCATTGACGCCGCCGCGCATGTCGCGGCAATGGAAGCCGGCGGGCGCACCATCGCGGTGTTGGGCAACGGGATTGACTCAATTTATCCACCCGAACATACCAAACTCGCGCGCATGATTACCGAACACGGCGCGCTCATTTCCGATTATCCGCTCGGCGTAAAACCCGACGCGACCAATTTCCCCGCGCGCAACCGCATCATCAGCGGCTTGTCGCTCGGCGTCTTGTTTGTCGAAGGCGACCAGGTGAGCGGCGCGATGATTACGTGTGAGTTTGCGTTGGAACAAGACCGCGAAGTGTTTGCGATTCCCGGCAATATCTTTCGCAAGGAATCACGCGGACCGAATAAACTCATTCGCGAAAGTCGCGCGAAATTAGTGACGAGCGTTTCAGATATTTTGGAAGAATTAAATTTGACGATGATTGCCGAAAAGCAGCAAACGCGCGCCGTCGTTCCCTCGAACGAAACGGAAGCGGTGTTGTTGAAATATCTTTCTGCCGACCCAACCCACGTTGACGAAATTCGTCAAGCGAGCGGCTTGCCCATCGCCCAAGTGACATCCACTTTGGCATTGATGGAATTAAAAGGCATGGTCATGCAAATGGGTGGAATGAATTATGTGCTTGCGCGGGAACAATCGGAAAATTATTCTGCATAACGACAATCAAACCCAATTGCATCACGACGCCGCGCGAGTGATTGACAATCTTGTTTCGCGTGCTACAATGCCTGTGTCTCACTTGGCACAGCACGACTTGGATTTTCCTCCGCTTCATCGCAGTTCTGCATTCACCCGGCATATTGTTTCAGGACAAAGCCAAAACGTTCTTTTAACTCTCGCCATCACCGACCGTTAACCAATCCGGTTTCGTCCATTTTTTTCACCCCGGCTCAAGTCTTCCATTCGCATATCAGGCAAAGCAACTTGCCGACCTATCTTTCGCGCAAGGAGGTTTCTATGCCCGTGACACCCACATACCCCGGTGTCTATATTCAAGAAATTCCCAGCGGCGTACGAACGATTACCGGCGTCGCCACGTCCATCGCCGCGTTCGCCGGTTGGGCGCCGCGCGGACCCACCGACCACGCGCAGCTCGTTTTGAGCTGGCAAGATTTTGAACGGAACTTTGGCGCGGATGCGCGCAGTCTGCTCGCGTACGGCGTGTATCAATTCTTTGCCAACGGCGGCAGTCAAGCGTACGTCATTCGTCTCGCCGCCGCGAACGCCGACACCGCGAGCGTAGACGTTGACAACAAGCTGCGCGTCACCGCGAAAAATCCCGGCGAATGGGCAAACGAATACGCGGTCTCGACGCGCGTAAATCCATTCGATGCGAATCGTTTCACATTGAGCGTACTCCAAGTCGAAAACGGAAACGAAATTCCCATCGAAGTGTTTCCAAATCTTTCGATGGACGCGAACGACGCGCGCTTTGCGGCGAATCTGCTTTCCAAACAGTCCGCGTTGGTGAACGTCGAAATTCTCAACAACGCCAACACGCCGCCCGCCGATACGGCAACTCCATCGCCCACGCTCGGCAGCGGCACACCGGGCGCGCTTGGCGATGTACTCAACCCTGATACAAGTGATTTTGAAGACGCGCTGCTGCCGGTGAACGGCGTGGACGGATTGTTCCAACTCGACCGCATTGATTTATTCAATTTGCTCTGCGTGCCGGGCGAATCGAAACCTTCTGTCATTCAAACGCTGCAAAAATTTTGCCGCGACCGCCGCGCGTTTCTCATCGCCGATGCGAGTCCCGACGATACATTGACCACGTTACAAAATGGACCCGACGCCGCGATGACGGGAAACGATGCCATCAACGCCGCGTTGTATTTCCCCTGGGTGATTGCGCCCGACCCGTTTCAAAGCGGATTGTCGCGCGCGTTTCCGCCGAGCGGATTCGTCGCGGGCATTTACGCGCGCACCGATTCCCAGCGCGGCGTTTGGAAGGCGCCCGCCGGCACCGAAGCGAGTATCAGCGGCGCCACTTCTCTCGCGCGCAAACTCACCGACAACGAAAACGGCGTACTGAATCCGCAAGCGATTAACGTACTGCGAAACTTTCCCGTGTACGGAAATGTCGTGTGGGGCGCGCGCACTTTGCAAGGCAATGACCAGCGCAGTTCGGAATGGAAGTACATTCCCGTGCGTCGGCTCGCGCTATTCCTCGAAGAAAGTTTGTATCGCGGCACGCAGTGGGTTGTCTTTGAACCGAACGACGAACCGTTGTGGGCGCAGATTCGTTTGAACGTCGGCGCGTTCATGCAAGATTTATTTCGTCAAGGCGCGTTTCAAGGACGCACCCCGCGCGACGCGTATTTTGTCAAATGCGACAAAGAAACGACGACGCAGAACGACATCAATCGCGGCATCGTCAACATCGTCGTCGGTTTCGCGCCGCTCAAGCCCGCCGAGTTTGTCATCATCTCGATTCAACAAATGGCAGGACAAATACAGGTTTGAGTGCTGAGCATTGAGCAACGAGTCTGGCAGAATCAAATTGACCTCTCGTTCCTCATTGCTCATCGCTCATTGCTTTATTGAATCATGGCTCAATTCTCTGTCAATCCCGCGCGCTTTGACCCGTACAAAAATTTCAAGTTCCGCGTCAAATGGGACGGCAAATATGTCGCGGGCATCAGCAAAGTGAGCGGGCTCAAGCGCACCACCGAAGTGGTCAAACATCGCGAAGGCGGCGACCCGTCCACCTCGCGCAAATCGCCGGGGCGCACCGAATACGAAGCGATTACGCTCGAACGCGGCGTGACCCATGACCTCGAATTTGAAAAGTGGGCGAACAAGGTGTGGAATTTTGGCGCGGGTCTCGGCGCGGAAGTTTCGCTCAAAGATTTTCGCAAAGACCTCATCATCGAAATGTATAACGAAGCGGGACAACTCGCGCTCGCGTACAAAGTGTATCGCTGCTGGGTTTCGGAATTTCAAGCCATTCCCGACCTCGACGCGAATGCGAACGCCGTTGCGATTCAACACATCAAACTCGAGAACGAAGGTTGGGAACGCGATACCGAAGTGGCGGAACCCCAAGAGCCGACGTTGGCGTGAACTGTAGTAACGAATTCATTCGTTCAACTCAACATCATGCGCGAACCGTAGTAACGAATTCATTCGTTCAACTGGACCACGTCATGCGCGAACCGTAGTAACGAATTCATTCGTTCAACTGGACCACGTCATGCGCGAACCGTAGTAACGAATTCATTCGTTCAACTGGACCACGTCATGCGCGAACCGTAGTAACGAATTCATTCGTTCAACTGGACCACGTCATGCGCGAATTATCGGCTGCTGAATTACTCGACGCGTGGGAACGCGCGCTCGCCGCTTCCGCGCTCGAACGTCCGCTCATTTTGCTCGCGGCGGCGGTGAACGAGTCGCGCGACGAAATCGCGGAATGGTCTCTCGGCGCGCGCAACGCGCAACTGCTCGCACTGCGCGCGCGCGTGTTCGGCGACGAAATGAACGCGGTGGCAAATTGCCCCGCGTGCGGCGAACGTCTGGAAATGAATTTGCGCGTGTCCGATTTTTCTGCGCCCCTCATCGAAACAATTTCGCCGCCGACGCGCGAACTGCGCGTAAACGGTTACGCGCTCACGTATCGCCTTCCCAACACAAATGACCTCCTCGCCGCGCAGCCCGCGCGCGATTTCGAAACCGCGCGCGAAACATTGCTCCAACGCGTTGTGGTGAATGTTGCCGCGACGCACGAACCACATGCGGCGGCTCTTCTCGACACGCGCGCGCTGGACGAACTCACCGCGCAGCTTGAACGCGACGACCCGCTCGCCACAATGCGCGTGAATTTGAAATGTCCAAATTGTTCCCACGCATGGGAAACAGTGTTTGACATTGCCAATTTTTTTTGGCTCGAACTCGACGCGTGGGCAAAACGAATGTTGCGCGAGGTGCACGCGCTTGCGTCCGCATACGGCTGGAGCGAAACCGAAATTCTCGCGTTGTCTCCACAACGGCGGGAACTATATTTGGAAATGATAACGTAGTGACGATTTTAATCGTCCGTTGGAAACGCTAGCGTAGTGACGATTTTAATCGTCCATCGCCATCACATGTTTCAACAAGATGCAAATGGATTTCTTACGCGCACTTTTGCAACCACAATTCTCAGAAACGCCCGCGCTAAAACCGCGCGTGCCCGCGTTGTTTGAACCACTCGCAACCCGCGTAGATTTCGCGTCGTTTGAAGCAATTGGCGAAACGGGAACAGTGAAC